>CAIMEY010000111.1 GCA_903840165.1 uncultured Myxococcales bacterium
CCCTGCCACAGCGCATTGTGCCAGCCGAAATCGCCGTGAATCAGCGCAGTTGGCAAGTCGGTCAGGATCGTCTCAAGCCGCGGCAGCAGCGCGCAGAGGTGATCCCGCACGGCCGCCACCAAATCGTCGCGGACGCCAACCAAACCAGCATCTAGGGCGATCTTCTGCCAATTGCTTGCAATATCATGCCATTGACCCAAGGCCAGCAAGCTATGAGCCCGGGGCATGGGGCGCTGCCAATCCGACTCAAGGTCAAGCATGTCATGGAGTTGCCCGAGGGCGTGGCCGAGCGATTTCGCATGAGCCAACGTCAAGCCCTGGCGTGGCTCAGTCAGCAGCCGGTCCAGTGGTTGGCCAGGCACGGGGCGCATCAGTTGGGCATAGCCGCCAGCACACGGAAAAGCGTATACAGAATCGCTGGTTGCAAGACTTTGCGGCACGGCAATGGCTGGGCCCACCTGTGCGTGCAGGCGCGATTCCAGCTCAGCCGTAGCCTGGACGTGCGCGCGGTCGCGACTGCCCGGTAGCGTTACTTTGACAAAAAAGTCAGTCTGTTGGCCGCTGCCCACTTCAACGATCACGGCGTTGTGGCCGGTATGAAGACGCAGCGGCGCCTCGGCTCCACTCAGCGGCGCCATCGATAACTGCTGGAAAAGTTGGGGAATGGTGTGAATCGTCTCGCGGATAAAGCGGGCTGACTGTCCGGCTTCCCGGTCGACCTTGGGATCGAGGGCCATGGCCCGGCGCAAGGCGTTGTCGGCAGCCGCGTTGTCGGCCAACTCGCTGGTAACTTTAGATAATTCCAACCACGCGCCCACGTGATAAGGCGCGATTTCCAGCAGTTTCTCTAGGCGCTGCCGGGCCTTGTGCGGCTCACCGGTTCTGCGCAACGCGTCGGCCAAGGCCAATTCGCCATCCGCCACGTCGGCCCCGAGGCTGCGTGCCTTGTCCAGGTGCGTGGAGGCCCGCGAAAGATCACCTTGCAAAATAAGCAGTTCCCCGAGAATTCGCCACGCCTGCGCCGCTTGCTCGTCGGCCGTCACCGCCCTCTGCAGCCAATCGATCGCTTTTGCTCTTTGTCCTTGCGCTAAGCAGCGTTGCGCTTGCAGCAGGGACAACCACGCGCCATCGTCTACGATCGCACTGAGCGCCGTCAGCAATGCTGAAAAGCCAATTGTTCCCGCGAGATTTGTGGCCATCGCCTCGGCCGCCAACTGCAAGGACGCCGCATCCGGCTGGGCGGCTACCAGGGCCAGGGCCGCAGTGTCGGCCGTCTCAGCGTCGCCGATCGCCGCAGCCGCAGCACAGACGCCTGCCCAGGCGCGCGCGTGCCCGCTCATGGCGGCAGCTTGACTGTACCAAGGCAGTGCCGTTCGCGGATCACCTAAGGAAATCAGCTGGTATTGCGCCCATCTCAAGGCCATTGTCGCGGTCGCGCGGGGATGCTTTGCGGCCATTTGCAGCGCTTTGGCTGCGCGGTCAGGCTCTGTCTCTTGGAGGCAATCAGCTAGCAAAAGCATGAGGTTAGGATCATCCATGCCCAAGGCCAGCGCCTGCGTCAGGTGCGCCTGTGCGGCGGCCTGGTCTCCGCGTTTGACCTCAATCTGCCCTAGAAGTGCATGGTTGTGCCCGCGGTCAACGTTAGGCATCGCAAGCGCCTGGCGAGCCAGTTCGCGAGCCTGATCCCAGTCTCCCTGGCGAACGGCTGTGCGCAAGCCTAGTTGCAGCTCTTCCGGTGTCCATGGCGGCTTCATCTAGTGCACCTCGCTCTGGTTGGCGGTGGCAATGCGCGCGCGCAGGGCTGCGATGGCGTTTGATAGGCGGTTTCCGATTTGTCCATCAAGGGTTGACGCGAAGGACACCAAGGCGTTTGCGGCATCGGCGTCACCCTCACCGTCCCAAGCCTGCGCAGCCAAAGCCATGAGGACAACAGACAAAAGTCGTGGATCCACCAGTGCTTGTGCTGCCTCCAGCGTCGCGGTCAACGCGGCGCCCTGCCAAGCCGCTCGGTCCGCTGGCTCAACCAGGGCTTGCAGCAACAAAAGACGCGTAGATTCTCCTGTCGCACCAAGGCGTTGGGCCATGTCGGCGGCGGCGACAATTTCGCTGATGGCTTCCTCCGTCAGATCTTGGCGGGCCAAGGCCAGCGCGACCAGGGCACGGGCTCGGGCGTGGTGGACGGGAAGGTGCATTTCTTCGGCAATGTCAGCAGCTTGCCGGGCATCTAGCCGCGCCTGATCCGTAGCGCCCTGCGCCGTCCACACGGCCGCTCGCTGCAAAAGTGCGCGTAAAAGCAGCCAGCGATCCTGAGATTGCGCCGACCGAACCAGTGCATCGAGGAGCCGAAGCGCCTGCGTCAGTCCCCCAGCCGCCGCCAACGCTTCGGCGTGTAGCAGGGTCAAACCAGGAGAGGTTGGCGCGGAGGACTCAAGCACTTCAAGCAGTTGCAAGGCCTTTTGCCCCTCACCTCTTGCCAAGTGCAGGCGCGCCCGTACCGCCTGCTGGTCGGCCGTAGCCGTCAACTGACCCAGCCAGTGCTCGGCCGCCTCAAGCTGCCCACCATCTAGGGTCCAGTTCGCCAGGGCCAGCAACGCCCGCCGCGACAGGGCAGGGTCTGGACAAGTGCTGACAGCTTCGAGGGTTTTCGCTGTCTGCTCGGCCTCGACGCCCAACTGCGCGCAGGCCATGGCGCGTTCTAGGCGGAGTTCATCGTCGCTATGTCCACGATCGGCGCTCACTTGATCAAAACATTCAAGGGCTTCCAGGAAATCACCCTGTTGTCTTGCAGCCAGACCTCGTGTCCACGCTGCCCGCGCGCGCCAGTGCGGGTCGCCCAGCAGCAACGTCTGGGCATGGGCCGATCGCGCCTGGACCAATGCCCCAGAATCATTCTGAATTTGTAACAGCTCGGCTTCAAGTACGGCGGCCTGCGTAGCGAACGCCTGATCGCCGCATAACTTAGCTTGAATGCTCATAAAACGTGCCAGAGGCAGCAGGGGCTCGTCGTGGCCCGCGCGCTGTAACTGTTCGAAAAGTGTCGTCATTGTGTAGAGGCGAGGCCGTGGATCGGCCCAAGCGCTCGCTAACCGGTCGGCCTCTGCCGCCAACTTGACGCCTGCGTCCGGTGAAGGATGAAGGGGGGCTGCTAACATAAGAATACGACTGCGAATTTCTTCCAGGCCACTGCTGCGAACGCCTTCTGCGGCTTGGCCGAGCAACTCAAGGGCCATCGTTCGCCTGCCGGTCGCGACGTAGGCCTGGGATAAATGACTTGCAATCTCAGCGGCTAATACGGGGTCTTTGCCTTCAAAGCGCTCATGGGCGGCCTCGAGCAGGGGCACGGCCAGTCCCGCATCGTCCGACGCCAAGAATCGCAGGGCTGTAGCCAGCTCAGCCTTGGTTGCTGCATCCAGTTCGTGGGCTGCCATACTCACTCCCGTTGCCGGAAAAGCACGTTATTTTAGGTATTTATCTCGGGTCGCTGCGGCCAGAGGTCGCTGCGGGTACATTGGCGTCCACGCGATGCTAAGCGTTTGCCCGCAACGGAGCAATTGGCTGCGTTGGCGGCAGACGGCCACTTCGCCTGTGCTCAGAAACCATTTGCAATCACGCTGAACTTGGCGGTAGGCTTGGGCCGTGTCGACATGCACTAGGGCGTGGGCCAACGGGAGTTGGGGATCGATGCGATAATTCGATGGATATCGGGAGGTTACATGGTTCGCTCGCGGAAACTTGTTGCGTTGCTTTTGGTGGTGGGACTCGGCGTGGCCGCGCAAGGCTGGGCAAAGACGAAGAAAAAGGCCAAGGTCAAGGGCGACAAACCCGCGGCAACCGCGCCTGCCGACGCCAAGAAGGAGCCCGCCAAACCCGACGCAGCGCCACCCGCGGCTGAGCCGGCAAAGCCCGCTGCATCGGCTGGTAAGGCCTTGTTTCTTGCGCAGAAATGCAACAAGTGCCACCGCGTGACCAGTCAGGGCATTGCGCCGCTCAAGGAGAAAGACGACATCGTCGACCTCTCGGGCATTGGCAAAGAGCATGATTTGCCGTGGTTTGGCCAATGGTTACGCAAGGAAATCGACAAGGACAGCAAGCTGCGGCCGGGCGAGAAGACCAAGCACAAGGGCGCATTCGCCGGTAGCGATGCGGAGTTGCAGACCTTGACGGCGTGGCTCAAAGGCCTGACCCAAGGCAAGTAGCCGCGCTGGCCCGCGACGGTAGCTGGGGACCCGGCGTTGGGGGCCTAGAGGTCGGCGTCATGGTTGGAAATGTCAATTCTTTCGCGTTGTTGACTTCTGTGCTGGCCCTGCTTTGGTCTCTCCCGGCCGCGGCCCAAAGCAGTCAGCGAGTAGTCATCGCGGCCGTTGGCGACGTGGCGCCCGGTGAGCCCCAAGAGGGCCTTCTTCAAAAGGATTGGCAGTCGGTGCTGGGCGTGACGGCCGAGCCACTGCGCCAAGCCGACGTCGCTTTTGCCAATCTGGAAGCGCCTTTGCCGCCCGCCGATGCCAAACCGTGGCCGCGGGGCAGTCTGCCCCTACTGGTGGGCAAGCCCGAACTGGCCGCGACCCTGGCCAAGGCGGGCTTTGACGTGGTGTCCCTGGCCAACAATCATGTCTTTGATTATCACAGGGTTGGGGTGGATGGCACCTTGGCCGCTGTCGAGCGCGCGGGTCTGGCCCACACCGGCCTAGGCGTGTCGGCCAAAGACGCGGAAAAGCCCGCGATTTTACTGCGCAATGGCGTGCGTATTGGCTTTATTGCGGCGACGGACCGGGTCAATCGGTCGGCCGATGCCGGGGCGGACCGTGCCGTGGTTGCGTGGCTCAATCCAGCGCAACTGCAGGCGCGGATTCGTGAACTGCGGCCACACGTCGATATCGTCGTAGTCTCGTTGCATTGGGGCCTTTCCTATCACCTCGGCGTGCTCGAGTCTCAGCGGCGGATTGCGGCGCAACTCGTTGAGGCGGGGGCGGATTTGATCCTGGGCAGCCATCCACACGTCCTTGAGCCGGTCGAGCAAATTTCGGGCGTGCCCGTGGCCTTTTCCTTGGGCAATTTCCTGTTTGGTGGGCAGCAGGGCGATCGCGGCCGAACCCTGGTTCTGCAGGCAGAATTCTCTGTTACGCCGGGCCGAACGAGGCCCCAACTCGTTGCCGTACGCTGTCTGCCGGCCGTGGTGAACGCCCAACGTCAGTTGGTTGCGCCAAGTAGTGCCGAAGACCTTGCTGCGTTTGCGGAATTTCGCCGTCATGCCAGCGGCTGCGCCCAGTGACAGGCGTTGCTATCAGGGAGTCGTGTGGCGGGGCGTCTTGGCCCAAACACTGGCAAAATACCGAAAAGATCTATGATTTTCCAAGCGTTGCAATCGCGTAAGCCAGTGCCGCAGGGTCGAGCGGCTTGGCCAAAAAGCCATTCATGCCGGCATCCAAGCACCGTTGCCTATCTTCCGCCTGGGCGCTCGCCGTCAGTGCGATGACAGTGACTTGACCGTCTGTGCCTGGGCGCAGTCGCAGGGCCCGCGTCGCGGAAAAGCCATCCATTCCAGGCATCTGGCAGTCCATGAGCACGAGGTCGAACTGGCAACGGGCCGTCATCTCCAGCGCCTGTTCTCCACCTTCCGCCTCGCTGACTTGATGCCCGAGGCGCTCTAACATTCGCCGCGCAACCAAGCGGTTGACGGCATTGTCCTCGACCACCAGCACGCGCAGCACGGCCGGCGCTCGGCCAACAGGCGTCACCGAACCAGGAGCCATAGGGGGCGAAAGCGCTGCCTGTTTTGCCTCGATATCAAAGGAGAAAATCGATCCGTGGCCGACACCACTTTGGACCGAGATCTCGCCGCCCATGGCCTGAACCAGCTGCCGGCAAATCACTAGGCCCAGCCCGGTGCCGCCGTACTGCCGCGTCGTTGTCCCGTCGAGTTGCTGAAAGGGCTGAAATAGTCGGGTGATTTCGGCCTGCGAAATGCCGATACCCGTGTCCGCCACCTGCACTTGCAGTCGATCAGCCGTCCATTGTGCCCGCACGTCGATGCTGCCCGTTGGCGTAAACTTAATGGCATTTCCCAGCAAATTCAAAAGGATCTGTCTGAAACGCCCCGAATCGACCTGCAGCCACGGAGGCACACTTGGGTCCACTTGAACCGTCACCCGGAGTTGGGCGGTCCGAGCCCGTTCGCTCAGCAAAGTGACGGCGCTGCGCAGTAGTTCGCGCAGGTCGGTCGGCCGCGGCTGCAGGGTCAGATGGCCGGCATCGGCCTTGGCAAAATCCAGAATATCGTCAATGATTTCGACCAGCGCTCGGCTCGAGTCGAGGATGACCTGGGCATCGCTGCGTGCTTGCACGGACAGCTCACGCCCGAGCAAGAGGTCCGCCATGCCGAGCACCCCATTCATCGGTGTGCGGATTTCATGGCTCATGTGGGCGACAAAGGCAGTCCGGGCCCGTGTTGCGGCCTCGGCCTTGGCGCGTGCTGCGTCGAGTTCGCGTGCAGCTTGAACGAGTTGGCCTAGCGTACGGTCCTTGGCGCGTTCGTAAATCAGCGCCAGCGTCAACATCAAGGCTGACAAGATGAGTACGCCCATCAAGTCATTGAAAGGTGACGGTAAATGGTTCTCCTGACCGAGGATTCCACGGCTGGACAGCCACGCAATGGTCGTTGCGACGGCACTGCTGATGCCGAGCCAGAGTACGCCCCAGCGCGGCCCGGCCAGGAACGCAGCGAAAACAGGGGTTGCGCCTAACCAGTAAAAGGACCCGGCATCCTGTCCCGACATCTGCAGCAATGCTATGCTGTTAGCGGCAGCAAACGTCAGCGCCGCATAGTTGCCAGCCACCACCATCGACCGCGACCACCACATCACCGGCGTCGTCAGAGCCCCCAAGATGGCCGCTGCACCCATGGTCGCTGCGACGTCAGGCATTTGATCATACAGATAAATCAGCGCAAAGAGTGTCGGGGCTGTCAGCACGACGATCGAGTACAGCACCAGCAACCGTGCGCGCAGCACAGTGGCCGGCTCAGCGTCCAAAAGCTCAGGCGGTACAAGACGATCGAGCGTAATGCGCGGGATTGCATTGCGCAGATCAAGACCGGGCGTACTGGCCTTTGCTGTTGACGTTTCTCGACTATCTATTGACATTTCAGAGACTTTTCTTTGGGGGCTGCGCCGCGCGGTGACCGCCATGGCCTGTCTGGATCCTGCCTGCAATCGGTGCGCCGGGCAAGGCGGCTTGTCATCGTGGCGCGCACTGAACCCTTTGGCGCGCAACTGGCTCTGACTGGGTGGCCCGTGTGGCCTATGGAGTTCAGCGATGTGCCAGCGAATCACTTGTTCTAAATGTGGAAAGCCAGGTTTCACCGGTTGTGGCCGTCACGTCGAGGCCGTTTTGGGCGACGTGCCCGAGGCGAAGCGTTGTCAATGCAACGCGCAATCGCCTGCAACGAAAGAAGAAAGTGCCAAGGGGTGGTGGCCGTTCGGCAAGAAGTAGGCGCGAGACCATCGGCCATGGGCACCGGCCCGTACCGGTGCCTTTCTCAGCGTTCGGACCTGCAGCGCAGGCCAAGGAGTCAAGCGATTATGGGTACTTCGACGAAGATCGTCATCATCGGCGGCGTCGCGGGCGGTGCGAGTGCGGCGGCCAAGGCGCGACGGACCAATGAGCAGGCGGAAATCGTGTTGTTTGAACGAGGTCCCCACGTTTCATTTGCCAACTGCGGGCTGCCCTATTACGTCGGCGGCGAGATCACCGACCGCGACTCCTTGTTGCTGCAGGACGCTACGCGCTTTTGGAACCGGTTTCGCGTTCGGGTCTGCACCCGACATGAGGTGACCGCCATTGACGTAGCGACCAAGCGCGTCGAGGTCAAGGTCTTGGATACCGGCGAAATATTTTGGGAAACCTATGATAAGCTGATTCTGGCTCCCGGTGCAGGTGCAGTTGTGCCGCCGTGGCCGGGCTTGCCAGCGCCCAATGCCTTTACCGTAAAGACCGTGCCTGATTCAGACGCAATTCGTCAATGGATCGACGGACAAAAGCCTCAGCGTGCGGTCGTCATCGGTGCCGGCTTTATTGGCCTAGAAACCGCGGAGGCCCTGCATCGACGTGGTCTGCACGTGACGGTGGTGGAGGCGCAACAGCAAATCCTGCCCATCTTTGACCGCGAGATGGCCGAACTGGTTGAGCGGCATGTGCAACATCAGGGCGTCGACCTCGTGCTCGGCGACCCGATTGCGGGATTCGCGCCCGTATCGTCGCTTGAGAAGGCTCAACCAGGAGTAATTGGGCAGGTTTTGTTTCGAAGTGGCCGGGTCCTAGAGACGGACATGGTCATTCTCTCAGTGGGGGTGCGGCCAGAACTGTTCCTCGCCAAGCAGGCCGGACTGGCGATTGGGTCGGAAAACGGCATTGTAGTCGATGAGTTTCAGCGCACGTCGAATCCGGACATCTATGCCGCGGGGGATGCGGTGGAGGTGACCGAACTGGTCACAGGGCGTAAGCAGCGAATTCCGTTGGCAGGTCCGGCCAACAAGCAGGGGCGGGTTGCTGGTGACCATGCGGCCGGCGGTACCCTGCAGTTTGCCGGTGCGCTCGGCACGGCAATCGTTGAAGTCCTTGGAATTACAGCGGCCAAGACGGGGCTATCGGCGCGGGAAGCGGCTGCGGCGGGACTAAAGTTCCAGGTGACTCAGACCCATCCCATGGATCATGCAAGCTATTATCCCGGTGCCGAGCAAATGCACATTGAACTGGTGGTGGAGGAGGGCACGGCGCGGTTGCTGGGCGGGCAAATCGTTGGCACCAAGGGCGTCGATAAGCGCATTGACGTCCTGGCGACTGCGCTGTATGGGCGCATGACGGTTCATGATTTAGAGAATCTGGACCTGGCCTATGCGCCGCAGTTTTCGTCGGCCAAGGACCCCGTGATTCTTGCCGGCTTTGTGGCGGCCAACGTAGCGCGGCATGAAATGGTCACAATTTCCTGTGCACAACTGCGCACTAAGATGCAAGATGTCCAGCCGATCCAACTCATTGACGTGCGCACGGTGGGGGAGTTTCAAGGCGGGCATCTGCCAGGGGCTATTTCTATTCCGATCGACGAGTTGCGCAACCGCTTGGGTGAAATTGACCCCAAGCTTGCAACTGTCGTCTACTGCAAGGTCGGGCTGCGCGGCTACCTGGCGGCGCGGATCCTGGCACAGAGCGGCTTCGGCGATGTTCGTAACCTCACAGGCGGATTGATGATTTGCCCGGATGGTGCGGCGGAGAAGTCCGCTATGACCTCTGCTTAGTCGGTGCATCCACAAATTGCGTTCGTTGGTGGTCGTGAACCGTATTTTACGTAGTAAATACAAAGAGATGCCGTGGAAGAACGGGGGCGGAACGACTTGGCAGATGCGCCTGGAACCTCCCCAAGCCGACTTTCCAACTGCGCCATTTGTTTGGCGATTGAGCTCGGCGGTCCTGACCCAGGATGGACCCTTCTCGGTGTTTCCGGGCCTAAGGCGCCTGTTGACGGTCGTGGAAGGACACGGGCTATTGCTGTCTGGTCGGCTGTTGCAGCCCGGTGAAGTGCTTGAGTTTTCTGGTGATACGCCCGTCCACGCCCAGCTCGTTGATGGTCCTGTGCGCGACGTTGGTGTGATCGCCGACCCGTCGCGCGTCGACGTGCTCATGCAACTGCAGCAACTGCCTAAAGGTACACATGAATTTGCCGCCAATGACCACAGACTCCTAGTCCTGCACGGCGCCCCGCAGGCTGGGGCCATCGCGGTACAGACTCAAGGCGCGGGCGAATTCTCTTTGAATTATCTAGACTTAATTGAACTCGAGGTGGGCGAAGCCTGTGTGCTGCGCGCTGCTGAATCGACGCGCGTGGTTGTGATCCGGTTACGCGACGTGCCCACCGGCGATGCCGAGTAAAACAGCCTCTTAAATATCTGAAAATACAAATGATTGGCTGATTCCGGCGGCCGCTACCGGGGTCTGCTCGCACCAGGGACCGGAGGGATTGGCGGCCTGCGCTTGTCGCCGAGGAACTGCCGTACTATTTTGGAATCAGGAGGTTCCCATGCCAGCAACACCCGCCCCCAGTGCCAAACCCCAAGCACCGCAAGCAAAATCGCCCGGCGCACCTGCCGGGGCAGCCGCAGCACCTCAGGCGGCCGGTGCCAACCTGCGCGGGATGAACTACGCCGACGGCAAGAAGGCGGTGCAACCCGGCGCAACGCCTGCAGTTCCAGCGATTCCCGGTGTGCCCCAGTCGCCAGCGGAAGCGGTCGGCATGGCCCAGCAGTCGGTGTATTCCGCCAGTGCTGGCGCAACGTTGGGCGAGGCGACAACTGCCTACAATGACGGCGATATTGAAGTCGATTTTGACGCTGGCTCACGTCTTTCAGCGCGCCTTGGCGATGGGGGGCTCTCCCTTTCGTGCAACCCCGGCATCCTCATCAAGGCCAAGAATGCTCCCGATTTCCGTTTGAATAACGTGACTTGGAGCTTTTCAGAAGGCCGGTTTCTGACCGAGGCCGCTGCAGCGCACTTTGATGTCCTCGGTATTCTTGGCAAAATCGGTACGTGGAAGATCAACAAGGTCTTGGATCAGAAGCTCAAACCGCTGCTGCCGGCCGTGGTGCAAAGGGCGGGGTACAGTCCGCGGACCGACCCAGATCTTGCTGGAACCATTCAGCAAATGACCAAGATGTTTGACTTCGCCCAGACCCCAGGGGCGGCTGCAGCTGGCGGTGGCATGGCCGGCAAGCTCAAGGATGCGTCGGCGGGCTTGGGCGTTGGCCTGCCCAAAGAATTCTCTGTACCCTTGGGCGACAGCGGCATGGAACTTGTGATTGAACAAGGGACTTCACTGAACCTAGATGCCCAATCGATTGGCAGTGTTGCGCAGCCAGTGGTGCAGTCCCTGTCCCTTTCGGCGGGTGGCAATGGCATTCGCATTCGACCCAAAGATGGAACGTTTAAAGATTTTAAAGAGTTGGATATGAAGTCGGTGACCATCGGCAAGGGGGGGACCTTCGCGTTCAACTACGACTTGTCGGTCGAGCAGATGGCCAACGGCTTGATTGGCCTTGTGGAATTGCTGGGCATGGCCGCGGGCCAGCCGGTCAGTGGCGAAGCGCCCGACGTCAAGCTCGATTCGATTCGAGCTGAAATTGATGCGAAATTGCAGGCAGAAGTCCCCCCGCGATTTCGCGCGCTGATTGAACAGTACGACCACTTGGTGCCGGGCCTGTCCCTCAAGTCGCTGTTCGCGGCGTAGGGCCAGCGATTCGCAGCAATTGGCGCGGAAAATCGTAGTTAAATCAGGCGATTTTGAGCCGCCGCATCATGTTTCACCAATCCAGCACCGATTTGCAAATGGGAGCCTGACGGCGCCGATTGCCATGGCTGTGGGCGTTCGCGTACATTGGTCGCTTGGTTCGGTATTGCGGCCGAGGGTGGAGGATCGTTGGCGTGAATAGTGCTTTGGGAACAAGAAGATGCAGGGTTGCTATACAAGCCACGTGGGTCGGCATCGCCCTGGCGTCATGCACCATGTCCGAACATCTGCCCGCGCATCCACCGGCGAGCGCCATAGGTGATTTCCCCAAAGATCCGATGATTTCTGTGGTCTCGGTATCAGGCGCGTGGCATGTCGCGTTGCGAACGGCGCCGGACCAGCCGCCGACTCAGGGGACTTCGACCGCGGACCTGCGCATTACCGATGTCGCCGGTTATCCCGCGACGGGCTTGAGCGTGACCGTGACGCCTTGGATGCCGGCCATGGGACATGGCTCTGACCAGCAAACGGGTGTAACGCCAATGGAATTGGGGCGCTACGTGGTGGACAATGTCGACCTGACCATGGCGGGTGATTGGTCGCTCAAGCTAGCCCTGAGCCACAGCGGCACGCAGGACGAGGCTGAGTTGCCGATTCATGTCCTCTAATTCTCGGCTATTTGTCATGATTGTCGCGGCCCACGTACTGCAGATCGGGACGGTTGCGGACGCATGGGCGCAGGCGTGCTGTACCGGCGGGCTGGCGGTCAGTCCGGCTCGTTTGGCACCGACGGAGGACGTTCTGGTCGGCCTGCAGACCAGGGCGATGGGCAACTTGGGCCAATGGAACGCCCGTGGGGACTGGCAGCCTCTGCCGAGCGGTAGCCGCGAACTCAGCAATCAGACAGATCTTGTTGCCGCAGCCCGTCTGAAAGACTGGCAGTTCTCAGCGCGTTTGCCGTGGATCGAGACGCTCCGGCAGACAGTCCGGGCAGGCCAAGCGATTGGCGGGGGGTTCGGCGACGTTGATGCTGGAATCCGCTATGATTTTCGTCTTGTTCGCCAGGGTTGGCAGGGGCTCGGCGTCGCCGCTATCGTCGGCCTGACGGTGCCGACCGGGCGACCAGTCGAGAGGGCCCAAGCCGCGCAAGCCGTGGATGCCACCGGCACAGGGGCCTGGCAGCCGCGCGCTGGCATGGCGGTGGAAGGGCTGCTAGGGCCCTGGTTGACGCAGGTTTCGCTTGGAATAACACAACCTTCTACGCGCCAAATTGCGGACATGGCGGTGCGTACCGGTTGGCAGGGGGCGGTTGGTCTTGCCGTTGCGCGCGTGTGGTCGCGTGGGATTTCCTCTGCCTTCAGCTTGGGTTATCTCCGCGCTGCAGACACCAAAGTCAGTGGCGTAGCAATCGCTGATTCGGGACACGATGCCTATAACGTCGGCGTATCGCTGTCTACGTGGCTCGGAGATTGGCGAGTCGGAATGCTCGCTTCTGGCACGCCTCCTTTGAGCGGGGTGGGCCACAATCAACCCGTGACGGCGGGGATGACCCTGACGGCGCTCAGGGTCTGGCCCTGAAACGTCTGTCTTGATTGCAGATTGTTCCCGATACATGACCATCGCCCATGCTACATTCCCCGCGCAGCCACGGAAGCGCACAAAGCCGCGGCAACTCAGGGGTCACCGCGGCCTTGTCGCCACTCGCCGTGTTTTGCTGGAAACTCAGGTCTCTACGACGACGGTATGCAATCCAACTAGGACGCCGCAGCCATTGCGCCCTACCAGCCAGACGTCAATCGCTGTCTGACCTGTTCGCAGCACGGTCCATGAAGTGCCTTGAGATTCTAGCGCTTTTTGGAGAGCCGCCACGGCGCTCGGCGACATGCCACTGAGTTGCAGCCCCTGATAGAACTTGGTCACCGTCCAGCTCTTGTCGACCACGGTTGATGCTGACTTGCCTAGTGATTTCAGCAACTCTGCTGGCTGAACGGCACCTGTGTTTCCCGCCTGCGCCGACAGGGCCACCACTTCGATGGGCCGGTCCGACTCACTCATGTAGAGTACGCCGGAGATGAGCGAACCCACCGCGCTTTGGACCGACGCCTTGGCCTGATTGGGCGTGCTCGGGCAAGTCGGCACCTCGCAATTGCCCTTCATGCATAGGAGTTGCGCGGACAGGGTCAGGCCGCTCTTGCCACCTTGGACCACGGCTCGGTATTGCCCGGCAGACGTCGGCGTTACCTGGACCTGAACTTGGCCGGTGCCGCCAGCGGTCTTGACGGTGCTCCAGCTGTTGCCAACCACGCGCTGGAGTTGTAGCAACAGCGGCGCGGACTTGGCCCAGGAATTGATGGCCAGTGAGAAGGTGCCGCCGCCATTGGCTTGGAACAGCCACGTCGCCGGTTGGCCGGACTTGACGGGCTGCGTCACGGTTGCGCCGAACACGAGCGTTTCCGTCAAGGCTCCAGTGGCCTGGCCAATGCCAGGGTCGGTTTCGCTGGGCATGTCCGTGGCACAGGCCACCGTGGCCAAGCAGGAAATAATTGAAATCAATAGGGTAATCTGACGCATTCTGCCTCCGTTGGGGTCGGTCGTCCCGAGCGTGCCGGATCGTCCGGCGGTGCCGAGGGCAATTGCAGCATGCGTGCCAAGTTCAAAATGTAGTTGTTACAGAGGGTTGTGTGTGGATTTCGGCGTCCAAGTCGGTCTCGAGACTGAGACTGAGACCGGTATCGAGACCGAATGTCGGCGTCGTGCGGCGGGGCGGCGCTCAACGAGACCAGAGGTCTGCAGTCCCCGGGGGGCATTGTGTAGCCCACCGGATCCGTTCCCGAAAAACGGCTTCATTCACGCCGCCTTGGGGACTGCACGAGCGGTGGGCTGATGGTATGCCAGCGGCTGGCGCACGACCATTGCCCGGCCACGCAGGGCGTTGAACTGGTCGCGCTGTGACCACGTGTAGCGTCGCGCCTGACGCCGGGCAGCTGTCGGCGAAACGCAGGGCCACGTCGGCTTGGGTGGCGCAAGCATGACTTTGACTTCAATGGCGATTCGCAGCTGGTGCAGGTGCCATAGGTTCAGCAAAGCCGATGGGCGCAGGCAGGGCGCCAGCGTGACCAGTGGTCCGGCTGCGTGACAGGCGGGCGGCGTCCACCGCGTCGGCACCGTCAGCGATGTAGAAATCGCCTTGGTTGGCAAGCGGTTGTCGCAAGCGGCTGGGACGTCGATGCTGGCCACGGATGGAGGCTCCAGCGCGCGGACCTGCGCCAGGATTTGCGCGCGGCTGTCCAGGGCAGTGACAGCCAGAGGCACCGAAAACTCACGGCGCAATGAGGGGTTGGTCGACTGCGTACAGGCAGCGCGTTGCGACCATGACCAGCACAAGCCCGCGGGCATTCGGTAGATGGCGTAGTAGCCTGAGCCGTTGGACGTCCGCATTTTGTGCAGCGGCACCAGGAAGCCGCGCGGACATGGTTTGTGCGTTGCCAGGGGCGATGCTGTCGGGGTTTGCGAGTTCTCGACCGGCGTGTCGATTGGCGGTGGCGGCACGACGACAGCGGGTCGTTCTGTCACCGATTCCTCTGGGATGAGCCCGAGTTCCGGCTCGCTCGGCACGGGCCTTGGCTCCTGCTCTGGTGCCGCGCCCAGTTCGCCGACGAACGCAGCGGCGCGCGTCATCCGCAAGTTGCTGACCCACATCAGTAATGCCGTCGCCAAACGTTGGCCACACAGGTCAAAGCAAAACACGTCGCCCGGTCGCAGCCGCCGGATGGCTTGGCCGAACTGGCTTTCTTGACCGCAGCGGCCGTAGTACAGCGTCACGGTGTCGGCGGCGGGCCAGGCGCCTGCATCAAGGTCCGTGGCAAACACCTCGTAATGAAAGCCATTCTTGACCATGCCGGCACCGTGCTTGTCGCCATCGGGACAGGCAAACCGCGACACGACCAGGCGCGAGACGACCGCAGCGCCGGTGTCATCGCGACCGACCAAGAAACGGCCAAGTTCGGTCGCTTGCCGACGCGGCCCAGAGCGCGAATCCGCCACGTCGTGCCATGTTGCAGCCGCCACGTGCCCCGGCACTGCCGGCTCGGTGAACACCGAATGGTGTTTAAGTCTGATGAGCTAGTGCAGGTTCTGTCGGATGGTCTGGGCGATGGCGGCGGCATAACCCCCGGCACCGTCGAAGCGAAGCGAGGTCCGATCGCGGTCAGGGCCGCACTCGTTGACCAGTCCCACTGCGGCTTGGGCAGCGATACCCAGGGCATCAGCAGACGGCGTGTTGCCGGCGTGGGTGGTCGCCTGCACGAACAGCCCCGCCACCGTGAGCGACAAAATCGCTATGCTGACCTGGGTTTCGCCGCGAGGACGACCCGGATAGCCTGGCGCGCACAATGGCGCAGTCCGTCGCCGCGGTGGTGGCAAGTCCTCGTCCTCGGGCAGCGCGCGCTGGCGCAAAGCCGTGACACTCGGGTCGAAATCGAGCACGGCCAAGCTTGCCCGTGAGCGTCGCGCGCCTGTACCAACGGCGAGCGGCACAGCTCCTGTACCTGCGCGTCCGCACCCAGAAGCCGCGCAACCTGGTTGTCCAAATCGGCAATCCGATCGGACGCATCCAGGGCCGGTGACACCGACGCCGAGGTCGCCACGCAGTGCCGTCCGGCAATCGCCACCAGTCGCATGGCGAACGCCCGGATACTGGTGCGGAATCCGCGAATGCCGCCCTTGCTGTTGCCGCAAGCCAGCGCCGCGAAGAACACCGCCAGGTCGAGCATGCCAAAGCCGCGCTTGTACGAAAACCGCAGTCGATGCGCGACCTCCGCGAGCAGGCCGCTGTCGCTGACATGCTCAACCAACTCGTTGAATTCCGAAGCCCATTCGGGCATGTGCGCCACTCGACGCGAGCGCGTGACGAACTGAACGGAGCCTGCCATGGTTGCCTCGGTCGCCGCCTCGAAAAGCGGTCTGATTTTCCTCGGTCCCGCGCCGCTTGGTACCAACAAGCGTCGCGCCGAGGCGGCGACCATCGCATGCTTTGAAGATCATGGCGTATTTCATGCCATGCGTTTGAGATCTACTTGAGTTTGCTGGAGAAACTGGCGGATCTGGTTCTGGTGGGTATAGCAACGGTCGAACACGTTGTTCAAATGGGGAAAATTCGCCCAAGTTCCCCAGCAGGGCAGCCATCCGCGTGCGCCACTCAGTCGAACCGGTGCAGCCGCGAACCGGCCGGACTCTCGGTCGGCGTCGCTGGGCCTGGGAGCTCGGACGCAGTCGTTTCTGCGGGCAACTCGGTGTGATGGACGGGGGCGGCCTCCTCGCTCGCCGAAAACGTCCAGCCAAAAGACGCTGTTACGCCATAGTTTGGCTGGCTGCTGTCAAAGTCATTCATGCCAGCGACCTGGACAGAGGCGGCTCCCGTGGCAATCCGAATCCCTGCCAAGCCCATCGGGCCCACGCCAGAAAGGCCACTGCCGGAATTCCCCGTCAATTCTGCACCAACAATGAGCCCGAGGCGAATGCCACCCGCCAACTCGTCGCTTACGACATCGCCCCAAATGCTCGCGAGTTGCTGAGCCGAGTTGGTAGGACCGCCATCCAGTACGCTGATCCGTATGCAAGATTCCTTCGGACCCAGCCGTGCGCGACCTGCGACCATGCCACCCATCGAGTTGGACCGGACAAATCCCGCCACGCCCAGGCCCGCGCCAACCCAATGGTGGTCAGCGGTTGCCAGGACCGTTGCTCGGCCGACGCCGTCCCTTTGAGATTCCACTGTTGTATGCGCGGCCGCACCTGCTGTCGCAGCTACGTCGGTCCGCATCGTGCCCGAGTCAGCCTGCGCACTGCCGCCAGCCGCAACGCCGAATTGCCAAGCGGAATCGCCGCTGTCGGCCTTGTGTTCGATGCGGATGCCGCCAAGGCCGTACCCGCCGCTATAATGCTGCTCATTGGAGCAGCCGGAGACGAACTGGCGATGGCCCATGCCCCCCGTCAACTCGCCGGAATCCTCAGCAGCCGCGCCCATGCACAGGGCCAATGCCGGCAGACAAACCACGGCCAACTGACGCAGCTGCAGTTTTCGGGGTTGCTTCATCGGCGTTCTCCCTGTCGCTACCTCAGGCGTCTGGCCAAGAGTAGCATATTGTCAACGATTTATGGTCTGGTGCAGCGGCCAGCGTGGCCCCACTCATTGGGAAAACGTTGGTGCAATGTTCATGCCACTTTGCGAGTGGCTGATATTGCAGCGAAAGTGTGTTCTGCGGCGGCCATATGGTGTGCGGCTTATCCAGTCCTTGGGGGATCTGGATGAACCCAGCGCCAGTCACAGGTCAGTGTATAGCAAGGGTCTAATGCATTGAAATAAATAGGGCAAAAAAGGGCGAGCCCGTTTAGCACAAGACCGGACCGGGACCAGCCAACTTCCGACCGTCGGCCCAACGTCGGCCTAGCTCGGTCGCCCCATGGCCGTGGCGTGAACCGCTGAAGGCCGTCTTATCGCGATCGCAACTACTTGCATTGATGCAGAATATCTAGGTTGTCAAACCTGTGGAAGTTGCTGGCCCAGCCAGTGCTGCCGGTAAATAGGACGTAACCGCCGCGAAAATCTAGTTCGGGCACGGACTTGGTCACCATTTCGACGCCGTCGTAGAAGACGTGGACCGTGGTGCCGTCGACGTCAATGCGCACGTCATGCCATTGAAAATCCTCAAGTCCTGGAATATCTGCGTAGACTTTGTGGTCGCTAGCGTCGCCATTGAGCAGCACGCCGATATGGTCATTCTCCGTTGGGTCTGTGAACGGGTCCTGGAAATTGTGGAACGTGTCAAACTCCACGTGAAAAGCCTTGATATTGCTCATGGTTCCACAGGGCGGAACGACGCCGTAGCCAAGGCACCCGCCCGGTTGCCCGTTCTGGATGTACGTCTGCACGTCAGCAACAGTCTTGGCTTCAAGAATCGTCATCGCAAAGCCGTCGGCGCCGCCGTTGATGCCGCCGCCGGTTTGGATGGAAAATCGCATAGATACGTCGCCAGGCTGTATGTACGCAGCGTTGTTGTAGATGGCACCATGTTTGCTCTGGGCGTTGCCGGTGAGTTCAATCCAACCGCCCGGGTCCCAGGATGCGTCGAGCGCCGTTATCCAAGCGGTTCCGGTCAGAGGCGAATCGAACGAGTCTAAGATTTCGCCTTTGCAAACAGCAATTTTCACCGTTGCACCACTGCTGCAGACACCCTGGCTGTTGACGATCGTTGCGGTAATAGCGTGCGTCCCCTGCGGTAGTCCGGCCGTTGAAAACGTAGACTTTCCAGAGGCGTTGACCTTGCTGTTGCCGAGCCACGCGCCCTCATCTGTCGTCCACTGAACTTCCAGGTCGGTCGGACTGGCAGCCCCAGCGATGGCGGCTGCGAAAACCGTAGCCTTGGCCTGGGCAACGAACTCGCCGGGCGACGGGGCCGTGATCGAGATAACACCCGGGCAGGCCGCAAGTACGGGCAAAACGGGAGGAATTGCCCCGGAATCGGCGCCACCGACATCGACACTGTCATTCCCAGCGGAATCGGTCGCATTGGTGTCGCTAATTTCATTCATAAAATCAGCCAAGTCAACTCCGTCGTTTGCGGCTGCCCCAACCTCTTCGTCGGCTAAATTCGGCTGATCTGAGTCAGCGACGTCTGCTAGATCGCCAGTTGTTTCAGTGATGTCCTTGACGTTTGGCGCCAGATCCGCGTCGACGTTGGCCGCTGCGTCGGCATCTTGGAGCGAAAGGTCGGAAGCCGCGTCGAGCGCGGTAGCGTCTTGGGCTGGCGTGGGGGCGGAAGGGGTTGGGGAGGAGCATCCCAAGACAGCCAATACAGTTGCAAAGAGCACTGTATAGCAACGTGCTAAGTTTCCATTCTGATTGCCAAAAAAGGCATCAGCTCCGAAGGTTCGCGCGCCCATTGCCTTGCCCCCATCGATTCGTTGCGGCCATTTCGACTGGCCGCCAAGGAGTCAGCTTGCCCTCGCTTCTGCCGCCGCACAAGCCGCGCCGGCCCCCATCTTTGAGCAACGGCCTTCGGACGCCCCGTCAGAGTCAGGGGAGCGTAGTCGACAATTGCACAAAACATTCAGACAGTTCCGATGAAAGATTCTCAACGCTACGAAGTCGCCAGCGACGTCCGACTACCAGTCAACCAGCCATTTGAGCAACACATCTGTACGTCAGGGGCTTATCTCTTATTATGAAAAGACAATTCCAGCCCAGAGCCCCGGTGACCATCGGCTCGTGGGACGCCGAAGGGCACCGGCCATTTGCCTTGCAGACCTACTGTTTACCTATTCACCCGCGCACTTTGGCACCACCCGCCGGCCGCGCGGCTTCCGGCAGGTCAGCGCAGAGGCTATGCGAATCCAAGGAGTTCCACGTCGAATACCAAGGTCGCATTGGGCGGTATCAGGCCTGGATAACCGCGCTCCCCATAAGCTAAATTTCCCGGAATTGTCAGCTGGCGCTTGCCGCCGACGGCCATGGAGGCAACCCCTTCGTCCCAGCCCTTGATGACCTGGCCTACGCCGAGGACGAACTGGAAAGGCGTACCTCGGTCGACCGAACTATCGAATTTCTTTCCGTCTACTAGGCGGCCCGTATAGTGGACCGTAACCACGTGGCCCTTGCTTGGCGTGGGCCCGCTGCCGACGGTGAGGTCCGTGTACTCTAGGCCGCTTGCTGTCTTGACCATTTGGCGTGTCTCCAGATCGTTGTACCACGCCGCTCAACGGCGTCAGGGTCAGAAGCTTGGCACAAACATTGCGGGCCGTCACATAGCTTGGCAACGCGCAGGAGTAGACAGATAACAAGTTGATTTTTGTAAGAGGGCGAGTTGGGGCACTCCCCCTTGCCATCTGTATAGCAAGCCTGCAACCACTGTAGCTTAAGCGAGAATTTGGGATTTGCGCCACGCTCTACGGGCTTTTCGGTCTTGGCGAAGGGTCGTTCGACGCGATCGCCGGGGGAGGGGCCGCAAGTGCGACGGCCAGCATGCCAACTGCCTTGTATAGCAACCCTCTAACATCCTATTCTTCAAAACTAATTTCCGCCCACCCCTTCCCGCTCCCTGCCAGCCCCCCAAACTTTTTTCACGCCACTGACCACTTTTTTGCGACGCCAACGACCGTTTTTCGGATTTCGAGCGAGTACAGCTTTTAAGGGGCCTGTTTTCCGCCCTCGGAGCCGCCGATGTTCGATTACCACCAGCGCCAAATCATCCCCGGGAAATTGTAC
>CAIMEY010000112.1 GCA_903840165.1 uncultured Myxococcales bacterium
ACTGCCGCCACCCAGACTGGTGCATGTGCTGACGGGTCAACCAAGCGCAGCGAAACCGTAACTGAGGAGCCGGATGCGGGAAATCCGCAAGTCCGGATCTGTGGGAGCCCCGGGAAGGTGACTTCCCGGGGCCACCCGACTTAGCTATCAAATTCATTACCAGAGGTCGCCGGTCGAGTGGTGGGAGAACTGGCGCTATGCGGTCCTGCACGGGAGCAATTTCATTTCTTTGCTAGAGGGCTCTCTCATCGTTCGGGTAGCACCGGGGCAAAGCGATGTTTCTATTGTGGAATCTACCGAGCACATCGAGGCAGCAGGCTCCGATTCCGGCGCCGCCAAAGCGACCTTGGACGATCAGTTCTTGAGCCTGCTCCAAGGCGCACGGCGAGCCGCTTCCGTAAAGACGGTGTAAACTCAATTGGTTGTATCGGCGCAGCAGCGAAAACCGGTCGAGTAGTCCCAGTGCCCCATGTCATGGGCTGTGGTGACATACAGGCAGCCCGGGCCGTTGAGCTTGGTATCGACGTAGTAGCCGCCGCGGAAGGTGCCGGCGGGATCCGCTGTCCATTCATGGAGATTGCCCATCATGTCCTCGGCCCCTTCTGCCGTGACACAGCCTGGATGGCTCCCTGTTGCAGCCAAGCTTTCGGGTAGTTGGTCTAGGCACGGATTGTCTAGAGCTGACCAGATCCAAGACGCGGCGGTGGCGTACAATTCGATGGCTGGATGGACGTTGCGATGGTCATTGCACACGCCCAACTGCAGCTGATTTCCGTACGGATACGTGTACTTGGCTGGCCCTTGGCATGCGCGCAACCACTCAGTGTCTGTACAGAGGCGTTTCCCGGCCGCTTCGCACGCAGCTTTGGCCTGGGTTCCGCTGATATAAGCTTGAGGAACAGCGCCTTGCAGCACAGTGGCCTTGACCTTGTGGCCGGCTGGATTCCAGTAAGGGGACCAGGGTTGGGTGGCGCCGCTCGCCGTGACTTCGACCAAGGATGCCTCAAAACGGTCGATGCAAAAGCCCGCGACCGCAAGCATCCCCGCGGGACAATAGCCAATTGCTGGGGGCGTGCTTAGGCCGACATTTGGCTGGGGCACCGCCTTTGGGTCGCAGGTCCAAGGGGCGACGCAGCACTGGATGTCCGCGGGACCAGGGCACAAACCGGGGACGGCTTTGCCATTGCATTGGCTGACGGGTTCACACAGTCCGGTGGTCGTGCCAGCGAGGCAGGGAGGGCCGATGGCGGCGTCGGTATCTGGGGAAATGTCAACCAGATCAAGGGTTATGCTGGAGTCGGCGCTATCCTCGGTGTCAGTTTCGGTGGTTGCGGCGGTGTCGACTGTTGCGTCAGCGTCGGCTATGGGTTGCATAGCGGGCGCATCGGTTGTTTGGACATCATGGATATCCATGGTGATTTGGGCGGATGGCGTGTTCATTTGGCAGGCGCTGGCCAGTACGGTGAGGCAGGCGCTTGCTGCGAGGTAGCAGAGGGGCAAAGGCTTTGGTTTGCTTGGCATTGTTTGGGTTTGGCCAGGGTCGAACATGGGTACCTCCGCGGGTAGTGTACACCATGGGGACGGGCGGTGTCTTGGTGTTGGGGGAATGGGTAATGATTGCAGCGTGTAGCTTGGACTGCATGCCGAGTGGTTCCCTGCTGGAGCCCGATCGCGGCGCTACGGTTGCAGGCCAGCGGGGAGGGCGTCGTGGCTGGTTTCGCATGGTCTAGGTGCATCGGGGGCTGGTATTTCGATTGCGATATGCTTTTGTAAATAGGTGGTTAGCTTGGTTGTGCGACAGTAGTTGTCGCATTGCGACAGGGGCGGGCAATGGGGGCTTGCGCGGGATTTGGCCTGGTGTTAGGCTTGCTATCCTTGGACATGTGAGGCCCCATGCGCGAGCCGGAATTAGTGAATAAGAGACTAGATGCAAGCTGCCGGGTAGCCATGGCGGGCCTCTGGCATGACTTGGGCAAGTTCGCCGAGCGGGGCCGCGTCGGTGCCGATCACCCCCGGCTGGACCGTCAACGTCAGCTCGTCTGCCCGAGAAAGACTCACCCGGACGCCAACTTCAAGAGCTGGACGCACGCGCACGCTGCGTATACAGGTATTCAGCTTGATGAACTCGAGGCGCTTTTGCCCAAATTGGTCGACGTCGATGTTGCGCCGTTTGGTTCCAGCCAGGATCGTAATCATATCGATGACTCGCTGGCCAACGCTGCGGCGATGCACCACAAGCCAGAGACGTTCCTGCAATGGGTGATCGCCACGGCCGATCGCGTGGCTTCTGGCTTTGAACGCAACGACTTCGACGCATACAATGCGGCGGAGGAACAGCCCGACCACTATCAGGCGCGCTTGCTGAGCCAACTCGAGCAGATCGAGCTTTCTGGCGGGAAGTCCGGACGTGATCGCTGTAAGTACGCGTATCCCCTCCTGCCCTTGTCGCCGTCAGCGATCTTGCCCGCACGAAACAGCAAACTCGAACGCAGTCAGGCCGCCGCGCAGACCGAGTATGCCGAACTGTGGCGGGGCTTCGTCGCCGGTGTGAAGTCGATTCCAGAAGCGCATCGCCAGACTCTGCCAGTGTGGTTGGACTGACGCCTTTGGTCTGCCGCTCAAGCGACAGCGAGTGGTTCGAACGGAGGGGAATGAAGTGAAAGTCTCAGAAATTACCGGCATTGAGCGGCGCAGTCACGAACAGGCGATCGACATCTGTCGCCTGCTCGAACACGGATACCAGGACGACGGGGGTCGGACCATCCTCCGCGAGCTATTCCAGAACGCCGACGATGCACGGGCGCAGACACTGTCCATCGTCCTCCTGGACCGGATCCCAGGTGCGCGACACGAACTCCTGCAAGGTCCTGTCCTGCTTGTGACGAACGACGGTCCGCTCAAGGCAAGCGATGCTGAAGCGCTTCGCGGAGCTGCGGGCGGCAACAAGGGCGCCGACGAAACGAAGATCGGTCGTTTCGGTCTCGGGCTCAAGAGCGTGTTCCGCCTGTGCGAAGCCTTTCTCTACGCGGGAAGCGGTGGCGGCAACGCGGAGCCAACGTGCGGCGTGGTGAACCCCCACGCGGGCTCCACCTTGTTTCCGCAATGGGATCAGGTTCATGAGGACGACGGCACGGCCCTCATGGCTGCGGCGACAGCAGCGCTCGCAAAGGACCCCAACGCGTCGGCTACCGGTCTACTGACGCTCGCGCTGCCACTGCGCAAGAAGTCGCACCATCATGGCGACCTCTGTTTGTCCGGCTGGAACCCTGGGGATGCTCTGGAGGAAATCCGCAATCAACTGAGCAACAGCGCGCCGGCTGTAGCGCTCCTGTTGCCCCAAGCGGGCTTCCTGCGTCGCGTCCATGTCGTGAGCCGAATCGGTGGCCAAGATGATGTGATCGCCGACACGTCCTTGATTCCCGATGGACGGACCGCCGACAGCCTTGGTCGCTACGGTCAGAAGCACAAGGCAGAACGCGAGATCGCAGCTGTTGTCGAGGCGAAGGACGGTTCAACGTGGCGGGTGCGGGCTCGTGAACTGGTCGGCGATGGCACGGAACTGGCAGCCCTTCGTCTCTCCGGCAAGGCGAATTGGCCGCGTGATTTCAAGAAGGAAGATGACGGTGGCTTCACCCGTGAGCCACGCAAGGCAGTGGCTCACGGCGCCGTGACCGTGATTCAGGCGGCGGGACGTCCAGGGCGTCCAGGCAAGGTTGCGGTCCGCTGGGCCACGTTCCTGCCCCTGGACGACGGTCCTGAGCCCGACACGCAGGTTGCCAGGTTCCATCCGCTGGAATCCGGCGCACCGACGATGGATGTTCTGCTCCACGGGTACTTCTGGCCCTCTGAAGAGCGAAAGCGGCTGTTCGGCGTGACGGAACCGAAACGAGGCGTTCAGGACGCGACGCTCCAGTTGGCGGACGACTGGAACATGCGCCTTGCCAGGTCGCACGTCTTGCCGTTGCTTCCGGAAGTTCTCGCCGACGCCCTGACACTGGTACCCGACAACTACCACAGGGCCGTGCTCAGTGCTGTCGCCAGCGCGCTTCCGTTGCCAGAGCATCTCCTCCACTCTTCGGCACTTACGCAGCGGGCTTCACTTCTGCCGGTCTTGACGCGCACGGGTGTCGAGTGGACGGCCATGCCCGTGGAGCGTTGTGGGCGCGTTCGAGCCGCGGAGGAATGGTGTTCAGCCCCGCAGTGGGCGAAAGCGCAGTTGCTGGAAGCTGCGGAGAGTGCTGGGTTCGTTCTGGCCGAAGTGACGCTTCAAGTCTGGCCGTTTGGACGTGTCGAGCACGAGTGGAGCAGCGAGGAAATCGATGCGCTGCTGGGTGCCTTCGATGCAAGAGTTTGGCCAAGGGACGCCAAGGACGCGCGCTGGATGGTCGCACAACTCGGTGCGCTCTTGGAGCAGGCTCCTGAAGCTCGGTCGATGGCGACGCTCGTCCGCCAACTCCAGACGATCGGTCTGGGTCCAAACGGACATCGCGTGGACGGTGAACGGGACCAGCGGCTTGCACTCAAGCACGCCTGGAAGCCGTTGCTCAACCATATCAGCCGCCACGTGGTCGTGAAGACGGTCAGCGCGACGGCACGGCGAGCTGCCGAATGGCTGGCAGAGCGCGAAGGCACGACTGCAACGTATTTGCTCGTGCCGGCACTGGCGGTCACCACGCTGGGCAGGATGCCCGCCCAGGAGTTGGTGGCCGCGCTTGAGTCGATCGGCGTGGAACTTGGCGTGGCGACGACAGCGACCAAGCCAGTCAAAGAACACATCGAGTCGTTGTTCGCCCTTGCAACTGATCTCGTTGTCGAATTGGGGATTCCCGCGTTGCGAGCGCACCCGACGCTGCGGGTATTGCCGCTACTTCGAGCTTGGAGAGCGCAGACTGAGGACTGGCACCCGGCCTCGATGGCGACCGTAGAGAAGAAGGCGCTCGACCGCCAGTTGTTCGTTTGCGATGTCGTGCAGCCTGCCGCTGCCGAGGCCGACGTAGACGACGACGCGGATGAACGCGCTTTGGTTAAGGCACCCCGCAAAGAGCAGATGGCGCATTGGACCGCCGCGATGGACTGCGACGCGTGGCTCGTTCATCCGCGGCTTCATCCCTACGGCGACCATGCCGCTAATACCCCAAATCCTAAACCCGGTCGCGTCGCACCGCGCTTATTGGCTGACGCGATCCTGGCCAATGCTGGCAGTGTCCGCCGCGATGCAGTCAATCGAACTGGGCTCGCGCTCGAGTTGGTATCCAAGGATCTCCAAGAGAACATTCAACGTGCGCTGCGATTCCTGGTGCACGCTGACGCCAAACACGTAAACGACACAGCTTCGATGTGGTACATCCAACCGAATGCCGAACAGCCGAAACTTGAGAGGGCTTGTCGCGCCATCTTGCGTTGTCGGGGGCTTCAATGGACGCTGCTCGACGATACTGACGCTACTTGGAAAGGGGCGCTGACGGGCGCGCAGTTGGAGTCGATCAACTTGCAGCAGCTGTTGAAAATTCAGTCGATTCTTACACCTGATGCAAGCTTTAGCGGAATCACGGAGGACGAGCGGCGTGCAATCTTGGCGTGTGCGCGCAGGGACGATGAAACCTTCAAGAAGCTGCCCTTACACAAACTGCACGACGGTGCGTTGGGCGTATTAGACGAGCACACCTACCGACCTCGTCAACTTTTGCCTGCAGCTCTTTCACAACGGGTCAAGCTGCTGCACTGGCCATTGCCGGAGGATCTTCAAGATGCCTACACCAAGAACACTGCCGAGTTCACGGATGTAGCGCTGTTGCGAGAGGTTCTGGCAATGGAGCGGCCATCGGTACAAATCGACCTTATTTTAGGAGCTTTGAAAGCGGTTGGCGGGCTGGACCGGGTTCCAGATGTGCTGGGGGCGCTGAAAGATGACCTGTGCTTGGCCGAATGGCTACCCGTTGCGGGTGGTGATCGTTCGGCCGCGCCATGCGACGTACTTTTCGTCGATCCCGACGCCGAACCAACGTTGCGTCAACTCCTTGCCGACCTGGGCGAACAGCGTTCGTTCGTCCTTTGGTCAGATGTCGACGCCCATGTCCGCGATTGCAGCCAGGAGCTTGTTTGCGAACTGCAGGACCGAAAAGCGTGGCCGGAGACGCTGGCGAACGTGCTCAGCAAGAAGGACAGTGTACCAGTCGCTTGGCGGATTGCGCCCGAAGCCGCTGTCGCGGAGCTGCGGCTGCTGAAGTCGCTCTTAAAGTCGAAGGATCTTAAGCAGCAGCTCGGGTGGCGATTGCTTGGTTTGGCAACGCCCAGCACCGACGACGACGCTGCTGATCTGAGTATCACCACGACGCTCGCCAACAAGTTGGTCGGCGAACTCGACACGATGGCGTGGCGGGACATGTTGAACGCGTTGGCGCGCGGAAGCGTCCGCGATGACCACCCATGGTTCGCAGTTTGCGGGTGGCGGTGTAATTCTGGCGTGATTTCAACGAAGGAACTCGCAGACCTGAGATTGCCGACCAGCGACTGCAAGTGGCGGCTCGCAGGCGAGATTGCTTTGTCGAACATTGGCGTACCCGATGACCGTCGGCTTGATGCTAAAGCGCGGCGCTTGCTGGGACTGGACGGCGAAAACTCGGCTATAGAGTCGCCCACCTTTGTTTCCGGCACAGATCGAGAGTTGGTAGCAGACGAACTATATGATTTCCTTGTAGAACGGACGCGAACGGTTGACATAGTCGTCGCCGCACTGCTTGCGATTCACACCGGCCCAGTCGCGTTAGACGTCGCGGCGAGACTTCTGCAAAGCAAGGAGCAAGTGCAAAAGATCCGCGACAAGTTCGGAACGACGGGACCAAAGTTCGCCGTCAAGTTTTACCGGAGCGGGTCGCCGAGAGGGCAGTGGCCGCTACTTTCCTTGACAAATTCAACATTCAACCTCCCGGATTGGGATGCCCGGAAATCGTTGGTCACGGAAATGCGGCTGGAGCGCGGCGAGCGACGCAACGACGACAACGTTTTGACTCGATTCAACATTGTCCATGTTGTATTTGAGGACGTAGTGCTCAGCAATTGCACGTCGCGCAACGAACGTCTGGAGTACGTGCGGGAATGGGCAGAGTCCTGGAGCCAGATCGTTGCACTGCCCGCGTTCGGTGAATGGTGGCGGCACACACCGACACAACCCAAGCAGACCTTGAGCCGCTACGCATCCAACTCGTGGACCAACTTCCGGCGGTGCTGGAGTCGCTTGGCCTCCAAGACGACGAATTCGACGAAGTCCGCAGCAAGCTTCGCCAAGTGCGCGCGGCGGAACAAGCCGCCAATGAACTTGCGCGGGACGCCGGTCCATCTCGGACATCCGATCTTGGCGACCGCCTGCGAAAAAGCGTGCAATTGCGAGAGAGTTTAGCCGATTTGATTTCCCAGGCTCCGATGAACGGTCATATCCTAGCCCGAGTGCGAAAGTACATGGGGAAGCAGGGCTATACTTCAGCCAGTATTCCATTGGAATTGCTGCAAAATGCTGATGACGCGTTGGTGCAACTTGCGCAAATTCGCGGGCAGGACCTGCCGGATGTCGCGCGGCGCGTCGAATTCCAAATCGTGCCGCAGGCCGAATGCCCATCGCGGCGCACGCTGGAAATCGTGCATTGGCGGCGACCGATCAACGACCATGGCGGCGCAAGGTTTCCGCGCGGCAAGGCACAGGGATGGGACCGCGACGTCTACGCGATGCTGCGCTTCCAGGTCAGCGCCAAGGACTGCGATGACGACGCAGGGCGGCCTTCGACGACTG
>CAIMEY010000113.1 GCA_903840165.1 uncultured Myxococcales bacterium
ACTGCAGCAGTCCACCATTGGCGGCTGCGATGTTGGCGTTCGGACATGACTGTGGCTCCTGCGCGCCGATGTGGAAGGCGGGCGCGTCGAGCATCGCAGGTCTGCAAGGCTGGCGAAATGTGGTCTAGGTCGGGTGGTTACATTGCTGCTCTGGCGTGCGGTAGGGCGGCGGCAAGTCCAGGTCCATTTTCCGATTGTCGGGCATCGGCGAATTCCCGTTTATTTCGGCGGCGGTTTGACGTGCCACGCCTTGGCCGCCCAGCCACAGTGAGCACCGTCAAGCGTTTGAATTTCCAAGCCAACGGCGAAACAGGCACCGGTGATGTCGTGGTCGGGTGGTCCGATTTTTGGGTGGTGTGGCGGCGCCGCTTCGACCGGAGCAAAACCAACTTGAAGAACTTCCCACCCCGCGTTCAGCAGGTATGTTCCTGCGTTAGCTGGTGATTTGTGGAGCTTTTCCGCCGAAAGCGCCCCCAGTAGGAGCGATGTCTCCCACCGTTGGCTGGGCGCGCAGCCGAACTGCAGGACGGTCCTGGCAAATACGGGCACGGAATAGGCCTGCCATTTGGCCTCAACGATTGCGCCAGCCACGAACGCCGTCCAGTTGAAATTCGTGTCCTCAACACTTAGCTGAAAATCGGCGCCATCGGCAACTGGATCAACCATCGGGCCGAGCGCCTCGAAGCCGGTGTCGCCCTGCTGTCCCAAATGGATCACCAAGTCACCTCCAGATGCTGTGCCGGCCGAGCAAAGGTCGAACCTGCCGCACGCGTCACACGGCAGAAGTTGCTGATGGGCTAGACCGCAGCCTGCAAAAGCATCGTTGTTGGTCCAGTACATTGATGGAAACGCCGCATATGGCTGAATCTCAGCCAAAACCGGTAGTGCAAGCCTCTGGGCATCGGCGTCGCAGTTCGTTTCTGGTTCAACGACGGCTGGTCCGGCATCCGCGAGATCCGTCGCCGCAGTGTCGCCGCGATCATTGGTCAGCAACGGCCCAACTTCGCCGGTACAGGCAGCGAGAAGGACAACAAGTGATTGAAATACACAGCGCATTTTGTTCCTAGTACATCAGCTTCAAGGTGTCAAAAACTGTATGTATCGGCTGCGCCGGGTCGTGAAGGACGAAGTCCCGGTACCCCGCCCAAGGATTCCAAATTGCGGTACCGTTGGGCGTTTTGGTTCCTTTTGCCACGGGCAGTACTAACGCCCCGCCTTGCAACGGCAGCGAAAGATAGCGCTTCTTGGTCCCCGCGTCCCAGGGCGCATCGGGCGTCGGCAGGGCAGGAGCCCAAGCCCATCCGCCAGTGCCATCGTTTTTCAAGTCGATACGCGCATTCGCCCGAAACGTCGCATCCACGACAAACGGGCAGAAATCGGGCTCGTCGTGCGTGCCTTCAAAGTCTCCGATTGCTACGATTCGGTGTTGACCGAAATTCACGACGACGTCAGCGGTAACTTTCTCTTGAAAATATGGGTCCTTAACCACACTGTCCGGGTCATCGACCGGGACTGCGGGCGGCTGTGTTTGCCAGCGGCCCGTTACCCACCAGCCAGAGGCAATCGGGACAAGCGGGTGACATCGCACACCGCCTTGGGGCGCTGTGTCGTTGGCGCCGTCCATGAATCGCATAAGGGATGTAGCGCATCCCAGCAATCGTGCCATTGCGCATAGAACAAGCGACGGAGTGAAGCAGGAGCATTCCTTGAATGGTGGCCAGGCACCGGGCTCCCGAGAAAACCGATAGGCCAAGCCGGACACGGACAGGAAAGAATCGATTGGATTCTGTGAGTCCGACGAAGTGTCGTTTTCCAAACCACCTTCGCCCGAGGCGTAAGAATACCGCATCGGCGTTTCGATGAGCCCCGTGCCCAGATTCACCGGCCCGCTCGGATGCAACCACTGCGCGATCGCAGACACCACCCAAGTTTGCACGTTGCCGCCGGAAAGGTCCTTGGGCTTGGTCAGTCCTTTGAGCATTGGCTCCAGCAACTGCACGCAAGGTAAGCGAAATAGCTGATCGTCCGGCGGGTATTCGCTCCAAGGAGACCGTGGCCGATCCGCGAGCACGAAGACCTGATGCTCTGTCATATTAGCGATAAAATACGGAAATTTGTTGAGGCTGTCTTCATCGTCGACGGCAGGATCTGCTGCACTTTGACCGGTCGCAGGTGCTGCCGCCCATTGCCAACACTGACTGGCGGCGCGCACGCCGAACACGCCGCGTTTGCCAATGTTGTGATGCTTCAGTTCAAACTCGACCATTTCACTGTAGCCATTCGCATTGAATTCAAGCACTTTGGGCGCGATCCAGCCCAAAATGTTGGTCGCGGTGTTGCCGTTTCCGTCTGAAACTGCGCCCACGAGCACCTTTCCCGGATAGGGAACCGGATAGGGTTGCATACCGCGGAGTGCGAGATTACGAACTGCATGAAACTGCGCGTGAATCGTCACCGTTCCGGTCCCGACGTCGGCGATGCTGTACGCCGCTGGCCGCTGCTGGTCGGCAGGTAGGTTGAACCAGTATTCGGGCTGATTGATTGCGGTAAATCCGGTTTCGGCGTCGTAGCTGCCTAAATTCAATGCGCATTGGCCCGCGTCCTTGGTTACGGACGAATTCCAATTGAACAGGATCCACAGCGGCGCGACGTCGATCATGGTTGCACCTTCACGCCAAGTTGGCCCGAGATCCTCGCAATTGTGGAGGTTTCAGCACCGTGCACGCGGCGGCACTCGGCTGTGCGGTTCGATTGGCACTTTCGACGCTAGGCCAAACCTGGGATCTGCCCACGACCGCGCCGAATCCTAGCGTCATGGAATGAAAACCACAATGGAAACGCTGATCCGTCCGGAAACGACTGCATTGCCGCTGCCAGGAAACCGCGAATCCTTGAGCGTCACATTGAAACGGACGGTTGGTCCAAAATTCGCAGTCGCGTTGAAAACTGAGCCGATGTGACCGCCAGCCAGACCTGAAGTACCAGTCCCGTCGAATACGGACGTCGCAAAATCGGTCCAGTTCACGCCGTCCAACGTCCACTGACCAGTGACGATCAACTCCGTATTGGTTGCGTCGGACACGTAGTGGCCGTAGACAAACGCTGTGATCTGGCTGGCCTGGCAAACAAAGTCGAGCGCTTCACCCTGCAGCACCGAGGGCGCACCCGAAGCGCCTGATGTAAGGTCCGCGTTGGAAAGCAATGTAATAACGCGCGTTTTTCCTTGGAGCTGGCCGAAGCGGGAAGGGTTCAAGTTCATGGTTTGCTCCGAAAACGTAGGTTGCCTGCGGGGTTGCTCGTATCGCGGTGCCTTGGGCCAAAGTACGGTACACCAGGAGTGCATACCGCGTGCCAAGTCGGCGAAAAGTCATTAACACCTTGATATTATTAAATACACATCGACCAGCCGCGTCGATCGGCGTCTGCCAAGGTGGAAAATGGACTGAAATTGGGTCAAATTCCACAGGTAGGCGCGCAAAATTCCGCAACGGCGCACGCTCGCGTTTGGTCAGAAGAAATGGCTGTGAATTTGCGAATTGCCGGTGGGTCAAATCGCGCACCAGCAACGTGAATCCGACCAAGCCACATGCGCGTAGATACTATGCCCGCCCCCGGCCAGCACAGCCATCCCTTCTTTTGGGCGGCCCCTATTCCGTCTGGGGATTGGCGGGCCATGTCGGTGGCGGCCGCGCCAGCGCGTCTCCCCTGAGCACCGCATCGCGTTCGTTTGGCCGCCAACTGTGGTCGCTGCATTTTCCTACAGCGAAACTATCTGCCCCTACTCGATCTTGATTTCACCTCCAATTTCATGTCTTTAACTCGTGTACACCCAGGTGCACACGATGCCGCGCTCATGCTCGCAACCGCGTTTGCCGGCCTCGCAGCGCCCGCACCGTGCGTATTTTGCTGCCGAACGGGAGCCAGCAATGG
>CAIMEY010000114.1 GCA_903840165.1 uncultured Myxococcales bacterium
TTCTGTCCACGCTCGGAGGCCGCGGGCGTCCAAGTTGACGCAGACCTGCGTGCTCACGGCGTGCTGGCGGGTTCGATGCGCAAACGTGACCTTGGAGATTCTGGTGAAAACATATGTATTTTTAATCGGTTGCCTGCCCGCCGCCATGGCGTGTACCAGTACCGCCACGTCGACGCCGGCCTTTGACCAGCCGAGTATGCACGCCAGCAAGGACATTGTCGCTCGAGGTAAGTACTTGATCGACAACGTCTTTGCTTGCGGCGTTTGCCACACGCCGACCGGGACCGATGGCAAGCCGGACATGACCAAGTACCTCGCGGGCAGCCGTTCCTACGCCTTCCCGATGGCGGACGGATCGACCAATGTGGTCAATGCCGAGAATATCTCACCCGATTCGGAGCAAGGCATCGGCGCCTGGACCGACGACCAGATCAAGAACGGCATCACCAAGGGCGTCGATGACCAGAACGTGCCGTTTTGGCCGATCATGCCGTATCCCGAGTACGCGCTGCTGACCGATGCCGACGTGTTCGCTATGGTTGCGTATTTGCGTACCATTGCTGCCAATGCCAACGTGGTTCCTGCCGATACCTTTGAGCCGCCCGCAGGCAAGCCGCCCGCAGCTTCGGCCAAGGACAGCGCGATTCCGCACACGACTTTGCCCAGTTCAGACCCGCAGTTTGCCGCCGCTGAGCGTGGTCGCTATTTGGCCACGGGCGCGTGCATTCAGTGTCATACCAAGGAGTTGTCGCCAGGTGTTGCCGACTTTACGATGGCCTATGCCGGCGGTCGGCAGCACAAGTCGAATTCGGATGCAAAGCTCGCGACTTCGACCAACATCACCCCGGACGCAACGGGCCTAGCCGGCTGGAGCGTGGCCGACATCGTCGCGTCCATCAAGGGAAATACGGACAAATCGGGGGCGGCCTTGTGCAGCGCCAGTCCCATGGGCCACGGCTGGATGGGCGACATGACCGACGGTGACTTGACCGATATCGCAACGTATATCCATACTTTGCCGCCGATCAAGAACGGTCCGTTCAAATGTGAAGAGTAACACGAGGCGCGCGACTTCGTCCAAGGCGATGGCCGAACCTTCGGGCCTTTCCTCGGACGAACGCGTCCCCTGCTGCTGCTTGAAATAACAGGAAAATGGGGTATTCTCCGCCGAGTTGAACTGCGAGGCCCGGACCTCGCCGCGCGGTTCACGCCGCTGGAGACAGACCGGATGCAGGGGCCGATGGATTTGAAAAGCCTTGGAATTGCTTGGTTAGCCCTGGCTGCCACCCTGGGCGGGTGCACGACCACCGCAGCCGCGCCCGCATCGGTCATCGCCGCGGCCAATTGGACCTCGATTTACCGCGACGGGTTCGGGGCCAGCAGCGGTCCGGGCTGTGCGACTGCGGGCACGTGTCACGGGGCAGCCACGCAAACCGGTGTTGTTGTTAGTAAATTCTCGTGCGCCAATGCCGATGATTGCTACGCGTCCGTGGTCGGCGATTCGCGGCTGGTCCTGCCCGCAGACAAAGATAACCCGTCAGGATCTCTGCTGATTCGCGAACTGCGCCAGACCAATGGCAAGGGGCGCATGCCGCTGGGCTCCAGCTTTGCCTTTCAGCCTGAGGACATCGCCCTCATCGAGGCTTGGATCGCCAGCGGTGCGCCCAAGAACTAGTACCTCAAGCCCGAAGTTCCTTGCGGGTTAAAGGTACAGTGTTTGCTTTTAATTTCATACGTTTGTGGCGCAGATTCACGCCGTGACCGTTTGGCCATGGATGGCGCGGTGGGCTCGGTTGCCGACTGATTAGAAAGCCCTTGTAAATCAGGGGTATGTCCGACTAGGGCACCGCACCATTGCTAATCCAATCGCGGACCAGTTTGAGCAAAGTGGGCGTCATTGCAGGCAGATTGCCCTTGGGCATGCGCTGGCCCCATGACAAAGGCAGGGTCACATCGATAGCCATGACCACAGCGCTGCCATTGGGGTTGCCGGGGTCGACGAGCTTGGCATAGGTCGGGTCGCCGGTCGGCTGGTTATACAGATTATTATACGTGAATTGCACGGGCCCGTGGCAGCCGACGCATAGCGGCTTGAAGACCTGCGCGTACACCTCGGTGTACGTCGGCCCGCAGCCCGGGGCGGTGGGATGCACGCATAACCCCGTGTTTGGATTGCAGGAATCTTGCGTGCAGAGCAGCCCGTCGTCGCAGTTCTTGACGATGCCACCGCCGCAACTGCCGTTTACGCACAACTCGGCGGAAGTACAAGGGTTTCCGTCGTCACAGGCTAGGCCCGCGTTGCTGGAAGGGTGGGTGCATTGGCTGCCGGCGCAGAGGTCGGCCGTGCAACTGTTGCCGTCGTCGGCGCATGCGAGGCCTTCGGCACTCGGGTGGCTGCAGGACGCACCGCTGCAAACGTCCAAAGTGCAAGCATTGCCATCGCTTGGGCAGGGAGAGCCGTCCAGGGCAGGGTGGCTGCAGGCGCCCGCCAGGCAGATGTCGGCGGTACAGGCGTTGCCGTCGTCGGCGCAGGGCGCAACGAGGTTGGCGTGCTGACAACCACTGATAATGTCACATGAATCCAGCGTGCACGGGTTGCTGTCGTCGCAGCTGACCGGGCTGCCGGGCGCGCACAGTCCGAGGTTGCAGCCGTCGTTCACGGTGCAGGCATTGCCATCGCTGCACGGGGTTTTTGCTGGGGAATTGTTGTGAAAACAGCCGCTGCTGCCGTCGCAGCCGTCCGTCGTGCACGGGTTGGCGTCATCGCAGCTCAGCACCGCGGTTGGCACGCAAACGCCGCCGAGGCATTGGCTCTTGAGGCTGCACACGCTGCCGTTCGTGCAGGACGTGGCATCACCTAAAGGCTTGAAAATACAGCCGAGTTGGCTGTCACAACTGTCGCCGGTGCACGGGTTGCCGTCGTCACACGCCTTGGCTGTTCCACCTGTGCACGCGCCGGCCAGATCGCAAGATTCGCCTACCGTACAAGGGTTTGCGTCGTCGCAGGCCGCCCCCAATGCACACGCGGGAAGGACCGGCCCGGTGTCCACCGCTGCGACCGCATCACCGGATCCCGTATCGGCGGCGGCGAGGTCGTCGCTGCCAGTATCTGCGAGTGAATCATCTTGAAGATCAGGCGCTTGATCGGCATCCGCATTGACAGCTGCGTCGGCCTGCGGCCCATCGGTAGCCTGTGGCACATCAGCCTGGGCATCGCCGAGGGTGTCCTGGCCCGCATCGGTCGCAGAATCGGCCGAATCGTTTGAATTATTTGCGAGATCGCCCGAGCCGTCTGCGGCAACGATTGCATCTACTGCTGGGCCCGGGTCTGCACTTGCGTCTGTCACGTCGACACTGTCTTGGTCAACTACGCTACTATCCAGGGCAATTGCGTCGGTAGCTGTTGAGTCTGCGAGGGCTGAGTCCTCCTTGACGCCCGCATCGCCCGCCGGGAGAACGTCCGCGGCTGCAGGCACATCGGCTGCATCGCCCGCATCGCCCGCATCGCCCGCATCGCCCGTCGGTGCATCGGCCGCGGAGCCGGCATCGGCGTCTGACCCCGGGTCAGGGCTGCCGACATCGACAGAATCGGCAATACTATCCAATGGTTCAGGCGCATCGCCACCGGCGTCGACTGAATTCGTCTCGGCGCCGAGGGCTGCGTCAGCCGGCCCAGCACCAGGGTCAGGACTCTGACCAGCATCATTTGCAGAATCAGGCGCTTGCCCCGCATCACCGGACTGCGCATCAACGGACTGCGCGTCACCTGCGCTGCTGACCGCTGGCGTCGCTGCACAACCGTTCAACACCGTGGACGAAA
>CAIMEY010000115.1 GCA_903840165.1 uncultured Myxococcales bacterium
AGCAATGGCCGGTCCAGACGAATGGTCACCGCTGCGATCTGGCGACGGATTGGCAGAACAGAACCCGGCTTACGGCTGCCCGCAACTCGATTTTTCTTAGGTCAGATCTCGGACAACTTGGGCGCAGAGGCCACGACCTGGGTTGGCCCACCGACACGTGACCGTGCGGCGATTGGCAGGTCAGTAGGCCCAATCGCCCGCAGAGGTCAGCGGCAAAGCGTACCGGTAGATGCGCAGTTGGCTCATGCCCAGAGGTGTTTCCAGCACGACCCAGACCAGACCCGTGGAAAAGTTGGCAGCGAGTTGGCGGACAAAGACCTTGGGCCCGAGTTCTGGGCTAGTGACGGTCCAAACTCGCTTTTTTTGCAGGGTGTTATCGTCCAATAGCCAGACTTCATTGCTTCGACCAGCAACCAAGGCAAAGACACCTCGGCCGAGGCGGACGTCCTCGATGTGTACGATATCGCAGCAGTCGTCGACGTCGGACGGTGTGGCGGCGAGGGCGAGCGGGAACTGGCCCAGTTGACCGACGTTTCCGCTTGCAGGATCGACCGTGTACCAGCCGCTGCCATTGCTGGCGATGACGATATTCCAGGCCAGTAAGAACCCAATATCATAAGGAAGGCAAGGCCCGCCCGCCACCGGTTCAATGACGGGCCCCGGCAGAAACGACCTAAGACTCAGCACACAATAGACGGTGGGCTGCCTCCTCGGTCATGCGCTTGCCGTCGCAAGAGCTGCATAACCCTCTCTTCTTACAGGAGAATACCACCGCCAGTTCGGCGGACCGGTCCAATACAAAGGTGATCGCTCGCGCGCGGGGTTGGGGGCGTGGCGACGGGCGCGGTGGGGTGTGCGGGCAGCAGGCAGGGGACCGCGGCAGCTACGGCAGTCCTCCAGATGGAGAACTGGGTGCGGGCCAGCATCGGTAAACGGCGCGTATTATCAAATGGATCTGCAACGAACACGACCCGTACTGCCAAGCCGCGAGCCCGCTGTGGCCCGGAACCGCCCCGGCTGCGGCGGCCGCCACACAGATGACAGAGGCTGGGCCACCAACGACTTGAGAACAATCTACAACGCGCGCGAAGAACTAAGGCGCCGGCACCAAACCTGGCTCGAGGCTCCAGGCCCGGCCATTGCCGAGTTGGCCCTTGGTGTCACGGCCCCAACAGGCGACGCGCCCGGATTTCCGAAGAGAACAGCCATGTTGACGACCTAAGGTGACACTCACGGCATCGTCGACGCCGGCAACCAGCACAGGAGAACTGTCGGTGCAGGGCTGACCGTCGCTCAACTGCCCGTCGGTGCAAGCGCCCCAACAAAATAATTGCCCACTGGCTGCGACCGCGCAGGCAAAGTCCGAGGCTACCGCGACTGCAACCGCAGGTGGCACATCGACTTTTGCACCGGGCGGCAATGAGGCACACGCGTCTGCACTGCGCGGACTCCAGCACCGAACCTCACCCTTGGCGCCGACGGCACAACCACCATCTTGGCCAACGTCAACATCGATGATGCCCGTCAGATCAGCGACTTGTGCGAGCGCGCTGCCCGTGCTGCTCAGGCCCCCGCGTGCGTCGCAGGCACCCTATCCCCAACACCACAACTGCCCTCCCACGGCGATTGCACAGCCTTGCCCCTCAAAGATGGCAACTTTGGAGACAGGGCCAACGCCCGGGGCTTGGTAACCAGGCCAGTAGGAATCGGCATCGACTGGAGCCCCAAAAAGCATTGTAGATTGAGTGTATAGACTCCAGCACCACAGACGGCCGGACGCAATGCGCAAACAACTGACCGCTGAGAATTGGCCTGCGACCGCGTTGCGCGCCAAGGTCAAGCTGTCTAGGGGCCCGAGATCCTTGGCCTGGGCCGTCGTGGCCACGGAAGCGTCGATGAAGTCGCGCCCCACGCAGAAGATTTGCTGGTCCGGGGCGCGGGCGCACAGGCCATCCGTGCCGAGCCAAAGACGCTCGCTCAGCGGCATGCCCGGCACAGCCGCAGGCGTTTGGAATACCGAGGGCTTTTGGCCAAAGGGCACTGGGGTTGGCGTCTGACCAAAGCAGACAACCGCACCGGTCTTGCGCAGCGCACAGGTGGTCCAATCCACCGCCGTGACGACCACAGCATCACTCAAATTCTTAATATCTTTGGCAATTTCTTGATTACCGGGCGAGCCGGTGCCGTCGGCCCCCCAAGCAGCGTCGCCCCAGCAGCGCAGCGTTCCGTCCGCAGCCACCGCACAAGGCCCCGGTAGCAGCCGCTCGGCCCCGGCGAGGGCGGGAACCTCAACGGGCGCAGCCAATTCAGCGAACTGTCCGTCCTGCACCATGCCCGGGGCGCGCGACCAGCAGCGCAAGACACCATCCATGCCGAGGGCACAATCGTCGTTGATGGACTTGCTCGGCGGTATCCCGGCAATGGGCTCGGCCGTGCAATTGTCCTGCGCGCAACCGCAACTACACACGGTCCAGTCCCAAGTCTTGCTGAGGACCGTGCCATCGTCGCGCAAGGCGATGACTCGCGTGGTTCGGGTGACACGGTCGACAGACCATCTGAAATCAAGGAACTTTCCGGCAATGGGTGTGGCCATTTCTAGGCGGGGTGCCAGACCGTTGCAGGCCAGGGAGCCGTCCTCAAACTGCACGCAGCCGATGCCTTCGTCAGAGCCCTGAATGCGGGCGACGTGGGTATAACCGGGCAGCTCCATGGGCTTTTCTATGGCGGCGTCGCCCAGCGGGCCCTGAAAGTAGAGGTGGCCTTGCTGCGAAATGAAGTACGTATCCTCCAAATCGACTGCAATATCACGGACAAGCCCCAGGCTGTCCAGGCGTACCGGCGTAGTCTGGTAGGGCGACGTGACGGCTGCCGCGAAGTGGGATTCGCCCCAGCACCAGGCATGACCCCCCACATCGACGGCACAGCTGCGACGGCCGCCGACGGCGATGCGCACAACTTGGGCGAGTCCCGGTACCGGCTGCGGCGTGCTGTGGGCGTTGCGCGTGCCATCGCCCAACTGGCCCCAAGTGTTGTCGCCCCAACAAGCAACGTGATTATCGTAGGTTATGGCGCAGGCGTGGCGCTCCGTGCGGGCGAGGTCGACAAGCCACGGCTGACTGCCACGGGGGGCCTCGCCGCTGGCCAGCTTGGCCGGACAGGCGCTTCCTTGGCAGACAACCGCTGAAGGCACAGGGACTTCGCCGGCTGTGCAACTCGCCGCTGCAAGGGCACCCACGCACACGCGCACGACCGGATTGGCTGCGCGTCGACATGCCGCCGTCACGGTGAAAAGTACTTGGTTGCCAAGGGATTTTCTGCGCGCGTCGTGCATCGATTGGGCCATCTCCTGGGCCGGTCTTGAGCCGGCCGCTCATCGTGAACCCATGCCACACTGATTTCAAGTGGAACCGGCGCCGGCTCCTGCGCTGAAATACTACCATTTTGCTGCTGACCACGCGCGAGGGATGTGGACTGCAACGCGGCGGCGTCCGACGCCGTTTTCCGCCGCCGAGGCGGAAAATCCCAGCCCGGTCGCCGCTTCGGCGACGCGCCCAAAATCAGCATCGAGGAAGACAGAGTTGCATGGCGCGGCCCTCGCCCTCCCTGGCCAGATGAGCCCAGGCCTTGCAACGGCAACAGCGCCTTATCGGCCCGCAGCGTCAGCAGGTAAGTCAGCGCAGTGTCACCGATCTTCTTGCCGCGTCGCCCAAGCCCAAGACGCGCCGACAATCGCTCGACGTCGCGCGGCGCCGGATTGCCCACCAACAGGCCCGCCAGCAATGCTAGTAACATGGAATTAAACGGGAAATACTTGACACGCTGTTGGCGCGGGTCCTTGACCATAGCGCCGACCAGGCGACGCAAGCGTCCAAGGCGCGCCAAGAGGTACTGCTCGACACGCTGGTCATTTTGTTGCACAATTTTCATCGGATGCCGTTCTTCGCGCGGCCCGGGGTTCCTTCACGCGGGGTGTTGCACAGGCGCCAGCATCGGTTGCGAAACGGCATCCGCCCATTTTGTAGTAGGGTTCAGTGGTTGTGGGACTTTGGCGCGGGTCTGCGAGCCGCCAGCACCTTGTCGACTCCAAAGCACGCGGCCTCAACATGCGCACTATCGCCTCGTCCCCGAACCGTTTTGCCCGGGCTTGGCTCCAACGATTGCGCCGTCGCCTGGGCCGTAACCGTTCAAGTTTCGATACTTTTGGGCAATTGGGCTGGCGCCAATCTGCGCTGCGTGCCATGGTCCGCGCACCGGCCCGTTCGGCCGTCCGCCGCAGCCTCGGTCTAAACAGGGTGCAACCGCATCACAACCCCTTGAGGCAAATGATGAATCAGAAAGAGCAACCGGTGCCCGCAACTCCAGCCAAAGTCATCCTCGGTTCGGACCATTTTGACAACCAGGCGCGGGCCTGGGACGAAAATCCCGTATTCATCAATCGCGCCAAGCAGATCGCCGCCGGGATCGTGGCGGCCGTGCCATTGCGCAAGGACATGCGCGCGCTGGACTTCGGCTCTGGCACTGGGATGTTATCGTTTCCATTGCGCGAAAGTCTGGGCCACATCGTCCTGACCGACGCGTCGCCGGGGATGTTGCAAGTCGCGACGGAGAAAATCGCCGCTCAGGGCGTCACCAACATGACCGTGCGCTTGGCTGACCCGAACCACGCGGTGGCGGCCGATGAACACTTCGACCTCATCTATTGCTCCATGGTCCTGCACCACATCCCGGATACTGCTGCCATTTTGCAGACATGGTACGCCCAGCTTAGCCCGGGTGGTTGGTTGTGCATCGCCGATTTGGTCAAGGAAGACGGGTCCTTTCACGGCATCGACGTGGATGTGCACCACGGCTTTGACACGGCAGAGCTGATCGCCTTGACCAAGACTGTGGGATTCGCCGAGGCCAGTATCTCGACCGTGCTGCAAATCACCAAGGAACAGCCGCTCGGTCCCCGCGAATTCCCCGTGTTTTTGCTGGTGGCGCACAAGAATTGAAGCATTTTCCCTGCTTCTGAACCCTTTGTGGCGCAGCGGGCTCTCACAGGCGATGCCGGACAAAATGTCCTGATTCTGCGCACAATGTGCCCCGCCATAGGAGTTGCCTTGGCGGGTTGCTCAGCCGCAACGCGCGGGCCTGTTCGGGGCTGCGGGCCCAGATCCTCCGCCTACGCCCCATGAACCCCATGAATCCAATGGGCTACTGGCCGTCGCACCCAGCCATAGGCCAGCCCCGCCGCTACGGCCACGCCAGCGCACACCAGGGCCATCGTCCGCCAGGGCCCCGGCGGCGCATACCACGGCAGCACGGCCAGCAGGGCCGCTAGCGTCCATCCGCACAGCTGAACCAGCCTTAACTGCTTGAGAATCCCGAGCCTGCGCAGGTCCACGGTCAATAGCCGCCGCCACAGCAGCTGCTCCGCCCGCCAGTAGGTATAAACCACTGGAATAATTTCCAAAGTGAGGAAAGCCGAAGTCAGCAGACCGCCAATCATCGGCACCGCCACGCGCTTCATCACGTCAGCGCCGGAGCCGGTCGACCACAGCAGGGGCAAAAGGCCCATCAACATGGTCGCCACGGTCATCAGCTTGGGCCGCACGCGCTGCACCGTGCCCTCCAAGTGAGCCCAGATGATGTCATTGAGGTTGTTGATAAGACCGGCTTTTTCCCGTCGGTGATAGGCGGCGTCGATGTACACAATCATCACCACGCCGGTCTGCGCGGCTAGGCCCACCAGGGCGATGATGCCGACCCAAACCGCCGTCGACAGGCGATAATCCATGGCCCACAGCAGCCAAACACTGCCGGTCAAGGCAAAAGGAACCGACAACAAAACAATCAACACCGAAGCAAGGTTACCAAAGTGCAGCCCCAGTAGCAGCGCCACCAGCAGCAGGGTCAGGGGCAGGACCCACTTCATGCGCGCCTGCATCTCGGCCATTTGCTCGTATTGGCCAGTCCAGTGCAGCAAGGTACCTGCAGGCATTTGCAACGTTTTTCCGGCAATCGCGGCATCAACGGCCAGTTTGGCATGGTCCACGTATTGGCCCAAGTCGATGCGGGCCTCGTCGACATCGACATAGACATAGCCCGTCAGCATCCCGCCTTCGTCTCGCAACATCGGAGGACCTTTGCTGATTTGGATGTCTGTCACCTCTCCCAGCGTCAGCAGCGGCGGACCCACATATCCCTGCGTCGCCGGTCGCGGTCCAGGTTGCGACGCGGCGGCCGGCTGCGACATGCCCATGCCGTCAGCGGGCGAGCCAGTAGCTGATGGCGGGCGAATCCCTTGGTTTGTTTGCTGAATCTGGCCATTGATGGGCAGCCGCCTCAAGGCTTCCAAGTCCGCGCGCGCATCGATAGGCAGCCGCAGCGACACGCCCAACCGCTGCCGGCCGACCAGGGTCGAACTCAGGGTCCCTCCGCCGATGGCCGTCTCTACCCACTGCTGTATGTCCGCATTGGTCAAACCGAATCTCGCCATCGCCTCGCGTTTGGGCTTGATGTCCACGTACAGGCCGCCCAAACTTCGCTCATACAGCGCACTGCGCGTCCCGGGCAGTTGGGCCAGCAGGCGTTCGAGCTGTTCGCCAACTCGCTCAACCTGTTCAACGGTTTGCCCCTGCACCTTGACGCCGATGGGCGTGCGAATCCCCGTGGCTAACATGTCAATGCGTGTCTTGATTGGCATTGTCCAGGCATTGGTCCATCCAGGCATCTGGAGTCTAGCATCGAGCTCGTTCATCAGCGCGTCCCAACCGATCGGCTGCTCATCAGGCGCCACGCTGCGTAGAGGTCCTTGCAGCCAGTGGGGGGCCCAGGAGGACCACCAGCGCGTGACATGCACTTTTCTCCACTGATCTCGGGGTCTTAGTCGGACTGTCGTCTCCACCATCGTCAACGGCGCTGGATCCGTCGCCGTATCCGCCCGGCCAACTTTGCCAAAAACACTTAGGACTTCAGGCGCTTGCCGTAACAGGCGGTCCTGCGCCTGCAACTGTGCGGCCGCGGTCTCGATCGAGATATTCGGCAATGTAATCGGCATGTACAGCGCGTCGCCTTCCTCCAGAGCTGGCATAAACTCGTGCCCGAGCTGACCGATGAGGGGCACGGCGGATAGCACTGCGAGCAAGCCCATCAAAATCGTCGTGCGAGGATTGCGCAATGCCACAAAAACAAACGGTTTATAGAGCGCAATCACCAGGCGCGAAATGGGATGTTTGGCCTCGGCCCTGATGGGACCGCGCAACATAAGATCCCGCAGGGCAGGTGCAAAAGTAACCGAAAGTAAAGCCGAAGTCAGCATGACGAAGGTCTTGGTCCACGCCATCGGCCGAAACAGGCGCCCGGCCTGTCCCGTGAGCGTAAACACCGGCAAGAAGGCCACGGCGATGATGAGCAGCGAGTAGAAGATGGCCGGCGTCACTTCCTGGGCCGCCTCGCGCAAAAGCCGAGGGCGATCCTTGGCTTGGTGCGCCTGCTCCAACTTCTTGTGTGCGGCCTCAATCATCACGATTTCGGCGTCCACACTGGCACCCAAGGCAATCGCCAAGCCGCCTAGGCTCATGATGGTCGAGGGAATGTCCAGCAAATACATGGGAATAAAGGCCAGTAGTACCGCCACCGGCAGGGACAAGATTGGCAGCAGCGAACTGCGAAAATGCAGCAAAAACAAAATGATAACTGCAGAAACTGTGATCGCTTCCTCGGTGAGGGCCTGACGCAGGGTCGCAATCGCCCGGTGAATCAGGTCGCTGCGGTCATAGGCCACCTCGATTTGCACACCGTCGGGCAAACTTCGTTGTAATTCCTTGATCTTTGCCTTGACACGCTCGATCACCGCCAGCGCATTTTCGCCCTGCCGAACGACCACGATGCCGCCCACCGTCTCGCCATCGCCGTTCCAATCGAGTACGCCCCGCCTTTGTGCTGGACCTAAGCGCACTTGGGCCACATCGCTAAGGCGAATCGGCGTACCGGAAGGGCCGACGCTGCGCAACACGAGTTGGCTAAGGTCGCTTTTCGATTGGACATAGCCGAGCCCGCGCACGTAGTACTCGCGCCCCGATAGCTCCAAGATGCGCCCGCCACTGTCGCCGCTGCTTTGGCGAATCGCGGCGGTGACTTCGGGCAGCGTCAGGCCCCAAATCTGCAGACGCTGTGGGTCGATTTGCACTTGATATTCTTGTGAAAAACCGCCAACGCTTGCCACTTCCGCCACGCCACGCACGGCGCCGAGGGCATAGCGCAGGTGGGTATCTTGAAGGGCCCGTAACTGCCCGAGATCATGGTGACCTTGCTTGTCGACCAGCACATATTGAAAGGCCCAACCCACGCCACTGGCATCGGGGCCAAGAATTGGTGCAACGCCATTGGGCAACCGATTGGAAATGCTGGATAATGTCTCAAGGACGCGGCCGCGTGCCCAGTAGTTGTCGGTGCCTTCCTCAAAGATCACGTAGACAAAGGTCATGCCAAACATGGTCAGCCCGCGGACATCGCGTACCTTGGGCGCGCCCAAGAGGCTGGAAACAATGGGATAGGTGACTTGCTCTTCCACCAGCGTTGGGCTACGGCCCATCCATTCGGCATAGACGATGACTTGGGGCTCGGAAAGATCTGGAATTGCATCCAGTTGTACGGAGTGCATGGCCAGCGCGCCGACACCCGCCGCCAGCAGCACGGCCGCGAGCACAAGCCACCGGTAGCGCGCTGAAAAGTCGAGGATTCGCAGAATCATAAGCAATCCTTGGCGTGAACCGATTCTCGCGGGTTGTTCAAACCCGAAGGTCCTTCCGGGTTCGACGTACAGTGTTTTCTTCTAGTCTCCTAGGGTTGACCGGCAGTCGCAGCCAAGCGGCTTTCACTGTCCAGAAGGAAATTGCCATCGGCGACCACCCGTTCGCCCGCGCGCAGGCCGGCGAGGATGGCCCACTCGCTTGAACCACCCGCTCCGGTTTCGACGCGCCGCGCTTGGAATCGACCCGGAGCTGCTTCGACAAAAACGTAACGATAATCGCCTGTGTCCACCACGGCGCTACGCGGAACACACAAGGCCCGACCCAGGGGCAACGCCAGATGCACGGTGGTCCATTGCCCGGCGCGGAACTGTCCTTGAACATTGGGGAGTTCGGCGCGAATACGCACGGTTCGGCTAGCGCTATCGACGGTCGGCGCCACCCAGTTGATGGGCAACTGCAGGGAAACCCCTTGTATTTCAGTCTGCAACATCGCCCCCACCCGCACGCCCTGCATTTGTGCCACCGGCACTTCGGCCTCAAGCCACAGCACGCTGAGGTCTGTGATGGTGAACAGCGCCGTATCGGCCGCGAAGGAACCTCCAGCAATAGCGCTTTTTTGTTGGATAATACCGCCGATTGGCGCGCGCAGGTGCAAGGTCGACCCCGCGTGGCGACTGCGGGCCAACTCGCTCAACTCGCCCGAAGAAAAGCCAAATAATTCAAGGCGCGCGCGTGCAGCCTGGGCGACGCCATGCCCATCACCGCCCATCGCCATCCCTTGTATTCCTGCGGCATTGAGAAACTCCTGTTGCGCTTCAAGCAGTTGAGGGCTGGCGACCACGGCCAAAAGCTGTCCCGCATGAACCACATCGCCCGTCCGTTGCACCAGCAGTTTCTGAATCCAGCCGGTGAAACGGGCGTGTACTTCAACGGTTTGGTCCTCGGCCGTCAGCAGCGCCGCCGGCAGCTGCAGCGATTGGCTGAGTTCATGGTCTGCCACAGTGGCCATCGGCAAGGGCAGATTGCGCAATCGTTCTGGGGTGATCTGAACCGTCGCCAGCCCCGGCACCTCCGCCCAAGTGACGCCCTCAGGCAGGGCCACCGCCTGCAAATCCATGCCACATTGCGGACAGCGGGCGTGGGCATCGTGGCTCTTGACCTCGGGGTGCATCGGGCAGTGATACATTGGCGTAGCATCAACGGGTTGGTCGCTATGATGCGTCGTCGCCGTCTGCACATCGGCCAGCTGCGCAGCGGGCAGAGCTGGCACGGCCGGCAGGGCGGGCAGGGCGGGCAGGGCCGGGTTTGCTCGCGAGACCAAAGTCATGTGGCAGATCGGACATTCCCCGGGGTGATTCTGCTTGATTTGTGGGTGCATCGGGCACAGGTAAGTCGCCAGCTGTCCAGCGGCGGCGTGGGCCCCACTCTCCGTCCACCACCACGTCGTCAGCGCCAGTCCCGCCAGCGCCACAATCAGCAGCCACCGCACTACGGCCATCACCTTTGCCCCGCGAGGCGGCGCTTCTTCGCCCTGGGGCATGGCCTGAGGAGCAATTGGCTGTTCACGTTGCGTATCCATGGGTTTCCTCACTTGCTGTCTGGGTCGTCGGGGCCTTTGCCACGGGTCGTTTTCGGCCGCTACTGGTCCGTCAAGATCTTGAACATTCTCGGTTTTCTACATGCCCATGCCGCCGGTGGCGCTCGAGGCGGGCAGGGACAGACTCGGCCCCGTGGCCATGGCGCCTGAGCCATCGCCCCGCTCGAGCCGCAGGTATTGCGCCCGCGCTTGCAACCAGGCCGTGTCGAGGTCGACGAGATTCAGCTCCAACTGCACCTGCTGATGCAGTGCCTCGTAAATGTCAAAAACCGTCGTATTTCCCGTCACTAATCCAGGTGTGTCAGCCTGCGCCGCCTTGCGCAAAAGCGGCATCACCGTGTTGGCCAAGCGGTCGCGCCGGGCCGTCAACGAACGCAGCCGCCCAGAGACTTCGTGCATTTGCGCCAGCCAGCCCCGCGACCAGGCCTGCGTTTCTGCTTCCAGCGCCAGCGCTTGGTGCACGCCCATACCCGCACGGGCCGCCGCGCGCTCCTTGGAGGCCCCCCAGCCCGGCAGCGTCGCGCCCACCATCAGCACCAGGCCAAAAGGCATGTCTGCCATGGACATCACGCCAACGCCCGGCATCAGCACGCCCGCATTGGCCGCCGACTCCGCCTTGGCTTGGGCCTTGGCCGCCTCCGCCTGCAGGTTGCGGCGGGCAAGGGTGGGATGGTCCGTAAGTAAATTCGCTGGGTTTACCTCAAGGGGTCCTTCGGGCAGCCGCAGGTCGGGGGCCGGCAGTTCAGTCTGGGTCGCCTGGCCCATCAGCGCCTGCACGCTGGCCTGCAGCGCCGGCTCCAGGGTCTGCAGCGCCTCAAGATTTGCATTGAGTTCCGCGACATTGGCCTGCATCCGCCACAGCCGCGACTGCTGCCCCGCGCGGCCATTGGCCACTGACCGTTGGGCCAGTTCCAGCAGTTGGTCGCCCATGTGTGCGTGGTGGGCCAGCACTTGCTTGCGCGCTGCGACCTCGCGCCAGGCGATAAAGGCCATTCGGGCCGAGAACTCAGTTTCAGCTTGAAGATTCGGATGTTGCGCGGCGATCGCTTGGGCAGCTACCCGACCCGCATGGACCATCGCCTGATCTTGGTGTCCAAGAGGAAAAGGCTGTGAAATTGTGAGAGAAATGCGCGGCTGCTTGCTCGGCGGCAGGTCGATTTCCATCGCCGACGCGTCTAAGCGGGGCTCAGGCAGTCCGGCATTGCGCATAGCCGCTGTTTGCGCTGCCTTAACGCGCAGTTCCAACGCCTGACTGCTCGGATGGTTGAGCCAGACCGCTTGCAGCACGGCCTGTTCGGTGGTGACGGGATGGGCTGCTAGCGCGGCTTCGGGCTCAGTTGCATCCGCCTCAGCGAGCGCCACCCAGCCGGCCACAGCCAATAGCGGAAAAATACAGCGCAAAATAGGACGCATTGACGCTCCCAACTGGCCTTGGCTCAGCCAAAGTCAGCAGTGGTCAACGTCTAACGGTGCGGAAATTGGCCCAAATCGACGCGGTGATTTTGGGACAACGAGGCGCACTCCGACCCCGCGGAGTGACCGGCCGCGCCTGTCCTACACCAAACGATGGGCAAATAAAGTGATTCTATCTGCAGGCTTGGCGCCTGGTGGTCCGCGAGCGTACTGGCGTAGGGGCTGCCAGCGCTGCACACCTTGCAGCGTTGTCCCTCGGGGTAGTGCGAGCCAAGCTACTGAGACTGAAGGTAAAACCGGTGCTACCGTCGGTCGTTGGACCTGTCCGCTCAACATGCGCGGCACATGGTCATCCGTGCAACAGTGCGAATTGCCTTGTATTTTCGCGGAATCACGCGCGATCGGGGTTGCCGCTTCGTCTGTCTTGGCGTGGTGGCAGCAAGCGTGCCCGGCAGCCATCTCAGGCGGTGCTTGGGCGGGGCGAAGAACCTGGCTGCTGGGGCAATCGCCGCATAAACACAGCAGATTAAGGCCAAGCACTTGGCTCAGCAGGGCGACGACGGTCACTAAGGTCACGCTGAGGCGCATTCGTACCCGTGCGAGGACACCCCGCATCTACAGGGTAGGCGCTTCGCTCCCGCCGCGCAAGCGACGGTCATGTCAGTGTGAATACTTTGGAATGATAGGAGAAATTGCATCGGGCTTTCGATTCAGTGGGCCAAGCCCGCACATCACCGCTGGGTATCGGTGGTCGCTGCGGGGGCGGCTACTTCAACAGAGTGACCAGATTCCACTGCACTTTCAGCAACATCAACACGAATAGCAGCCGCGTCGCCCACGCGCACCTGCCAGGGGCCGAGGGCCTGCAACGAAAAGGGCATGCCCGATGTGGCATACGGAACCCGCAAATCATAACGTTCATCGCGGGTTGCAATCGCCAGCTGCGCGAACTCGAAGGCCGGCGCCCCCGGATGCTTGACCTGGATTCGCGCCCAAACGACAGTTCCAGCCGTCGCATGACCGCGGATGTGCGCGCCAGCTACCCGTTCATACAGTGAAATTTCCCGGACGGCCCCCGGCAATTGCTGCGAGAACAGCCCGGTCAACTCCAGGGGAGACTGGTGAATCCTTCGCAAAGTGCCTGTTCCTTCAAGCATTTGTCGATTTCCACCTGCGCCCGCAGCACGAGCAGAACCAGCGTCCCGGAGCAAGCGAGTGCCAAGGGCATCGGTCGCAGTAGCCAAATCCATTGACGGCACGCCTAGTTCGCTGGCATAGGCCTGCCACACCGCCCACGGCGTGGCCATCGTCCACAGCCAGCGCACCTGTCGTTGCGCCAGGACCGTCTCCGCGTCTGCGGCACTAGCGGCCAAAAGGACCTGCAAACTGTCGCGAAGCGCTTGGCGTTCGCGGAGTTCCGTGAAGTTGCTGGCCACCACGGGCTGTCCGGTCACGTGCAGGATTTTGTGGCCCACGTCCCAGGGTGCCAGCACGCAACGCGGGCCCTGATCGCTGGGCGGCGGCAGGTGCTTCTTCATCCAACTCATCGTGCGCCATAGGGATTCTTCATGGGCACTCCAGCGATCGGCACCGGTCGAGCCCAAAGCCAGGGGCAAGAGCGCCAACGCGCCAAGACCGATGCCGATGCGCGGCCAACGCGGCATGTGACCGGTCAAAATCGCAGCCCACGCAAGGGCATAGGGCACCGCGAGCACTAGGCCAAAGCGCACCTGCCCAAGGCCCAGAGGCGTGAGCAGCAGCAGCGCCGCAACCAAAAGCACCCGCCGCGGTTGGGGTAAGGTCTGAAATGCAAAGGGTAAAGCCGGTAGCAGCACAACGGCACCGCCCATCAACACCAGCGGCTGAGGCCAAGGGCGCGACCACAGGGGACGGCTCTCCTCAATCGCCGCAACCATGCCTTGACGTTGGGAAAAACCGGCAGCTGCGGCAACGGCGTCGGCCATCGCCGGATCGACGACCAGCGCTAGACCCAGCACCGCCAATCCGGCGACGATGCCAGCGAACAGCGCAAGAATTCGAGGTTTTTGTTGGGCTCCAGCCAGCCACGCTATCGTCGTCACGGTCGTTGTCAGACCAGCGAGCAGCCACAGTGTGAAACGACTTGGCGCATGAGGTGCCACTAACCCTTGGATAAAATACGGCGAATTGCAGATTGCGGGCACGGCGACCAGCCCAGCGCCAGCCACGCCCCAGGCCAAGGTAGTGAGCCGCGGCGTCCTCTCGGGCAGTTCGCGTGGACCCCACAGCGCCGCTAGCAGCGCCGCACTCACCAGCAGCAGCATGGCTATCCAAGCTTCTGTAACTAGGGCGAAAGCCAGGCCAAGGCTCAAGGCTATCGCCAGGCTCGACTGCCAGCGCGGGCGACGCAGCGCCAGGTCCAAACTCCACAGGGCCGCGCAGACCAAAGGCCCGAGCAGCATATGGTGATCTACGAAGGAATACGCGGTGTACCAGATGTGCAGGGGCAGCAGGGCGCTGATGAGGCCGGCCGCCACGGCTGCCCGTCGACCCAGCCACAGCCAAGCCAGGGCCGCCGTCAGCCACGCTGCGAGAACACCGCTCGCTACCGGCAACCACGCTGCAAACTGTTCCACCACCTGAGGATTTTGCCATGCCGCCGGCCCCAAATGCAGTAGGGCCGCCACGCCGCGCTCTAGCCCCCCCGGCCAGGGCGGCACAGCCCCTTGGGGACAGGTCAGGCCCGGGTCCGTTGTCGACAAATGCGGAAACGTTTGAACGGCTTGGACCATTCGCCGCAGATAGTAGTGGGCGTCCGAAGAGGTCGGGCGCACCACGCCCTGGGCCGTCTGCAGCAGGCCGGTCCCAAGCACGCGCACCGTCAGCGCCGTGGCACCGACGCCAATGGCCACAGCCAGCGCCAGCCAAAGATTGCTGGGCGGTTGCGGGGGATTGCTCGGAATATCAGTTGGTTCCATGGTGTGCCGTCGCCCGCGCCGAAGGGAATCGCACCACCGCTTGTATGCGCGGGCTCGGCTGGGGTCAAGGCGTCGATCGCGGCCCCTGCCTGTCTCGACGGCGGCGCAGCCAAGTAGGTGCTTCTGCAAGGGTTTTGCCCAAGGTCTGGCCGAGCCAACGCAAGGTCGGCTGGGCACCGTCGCAGGTCGCGGCCGAGCAAGCGAGGTGCAGCCCATAGCGCCTCAGGCCGTGTTCTTCCAAAGGATTGAGGGTATTGCGCCACGTCTGCACCCGGCGCTGCCACGGCAGAGGCAGGCTCGCCGCGACGCCTTGGGGCAACTGCACGCCACCCACCAGTTCCTGCGCCGCAACCAACGTCGCCGCCAGCGCCTGCCGAACTCGCCAATGCTCCGCTTGCACAAGGCCCTGGTCCCACGGCCAAACCGCCTGACTTTGCAGGAGCATCGCCCAGTCCAGCAGCCAAACGTCGCGCTCAAAATGGTGCCCCGCCGCGTGCGCCGCCAAGTACAGGAGCTCGTCCATCGCTGTTAGAATGCGGGTTTGCGGGGCATAGGCCCCTTGCCAGGGCTGACTGCGTGCCAGCAGGTCGGCTGTGGGCATTTGCGCTCCCAGCCCGCGAAAAGCGCAGAAATGCAGTTCAATCAAGGGGGATAGGGGCCGCTGCCAAGCCCTGTGTTGGTGCCACTGCCAATCGCTCCGCGCCTTCTTGGGCTGAGCCAACGCAAAGCCGAGCTGCGTCAAAACCCGCTCAGCTATTGGGAAATCACCAGGAGTCACCAGCAGGTCCAGGTCACTACAGCGGCGCACCACGGGGGCGGGCCACAACCGATCGGCGAGGATCGGGCCCTTGAGCGCCACATGGTCGATGCCGGCGGTCTGCAAAGCCAAGGCGACTTCGCCCAAAACCGCTGTATATAAGCCCTGTTCGAGCCTTGCAGCTTGGAGCCATTGTTCAGCCTGACTGCGCACGGCCGGCGCCAATGTCACGTTGCCGCGATCGTGCAGGGCCAGCGCCAAGCCTTCAAGGCCTTGCCGATGCAGCGCCGCCGCACAGTCCGTCGGCGTTAGCCAGCCGCGGTGGCCCAACCAGGAGAGCAGCAAAGTCCAGCGTTGATCGGGAGTTGGTTCGGTCGTGGCTGCGGAAATGGGCACGGCGCGCTCCGTCATGGCTAGCGTCCGCTACCGCCTGAGTTCCCAGTGGTCCGGCGCTGGCCGAGTGCAACTGCGACCTAGCCAAATGGCTGGAGATTCAAGGAATTCACAACCGCACAGTGCTCGAGGAGCCACAACCCGATCGACTCACCCGAAACGGCTTCCGCGCGCGCCGCGGTCAGATTGGCTTCGCGGCGTCGTCAGATGTTTGTTATGAATTCGCGCAGATACTAGTCGATCTCAGAGATCGCGTCCTGCTGCACGCGCACGATATCGATGCCGTGCTTGGCGCAGAAGGGCACAAAGCCGAGCTTGGCGATGCTGCGCAGGGCCCGGGTGCTGAGGCGCAAACGGACAAACTGGTCCAATTCCGGCACCCACAGGCGCTTGTACTGCAGATTGGGCAGCTGGCGCATCTTGGTCTTGGCGTTGGAGTGGCTGACCAGGTGGCCATAGAGCGGCCGTTTGCCGGTGATGGTGCAGACGCGGGACATAGGGAACTCCAATGGGCTGAGGCACATGGCCAGCAAAGGCCGTGGCGGGGGCAGTATCCTAGCCGCCGGGACAGGTGTTGTCAACAGCTCGCACGCCCCGACCGCGCTACGTGCTACGGAGCGCGTACGTGACACTAGGCGAAAGGCGCCGCTAAAGCCGGCCTACTTGCAACTAGCGGCTCCTGGGATAAACGTAGGAGATTCATAGCATTTAGTGATGCAGTATTCACCAGACGGCTTCCACATCTTGCCAGCTGCCGGATTGGACGGATCGCTGAGGGTCAGGCAAGCGTCGCCACTCTCGTAACACATTGAAACTGCAGGCAAGTTTCCGCCCACGAGCTTGTTGGGCCAGTTGATCTTGCCGACGTACCACATGTCCAGAGGCGCCATCTGCACTTTTTCCACCTTGACCACCGGCATGCCCTGCAGGTAGATGGTCGTGGTGGCAAACGAGGTGCCAAAACCGTGGTCATTCCAATAATGTACGCCCACCGAGTAGTAGACTGGATCGGCCTGCGTGCCCTCTGGCTGGCTCAGGTTGATGTTCTCAGGGCCGGCGCCATCGGTGTCGTCCAGGGCCAGCAGCGGGTTGTTGACGCCCGAGGCACTGCCCCACGGCGGGTTGGGCGCAGCGTTGAACCAGAAGCAATCAAAGGGACTACTGAACCAAGGATCGCCGTAGCCGTCGCAATCGACGTCCTTGCCCAGGGCCATGTCGCTGGCCAAGTGCAGGTCGAGATCGGCGCCGGCGGAAGGACCCGTGTCCGTCTGGTCCGGATCGGCCGGTGTATCCCATAGCAATTCCACGTGAATCGCGTCGTTTGGCACCACGTTGACGCTGACGCAGCCGGGCTGGCAGGACTTGACGTCGTTGATGTCCCAGACGTCCAGGCAGCAGCTGTAGGTGCCCGAGGTGTTGGCCTGCAAAGTCGGATTGGGCGTCGTCGGATTAGGCATCAAAGGCTGATTAGAACCAACAGGTTGGGTGCAAGTCCACTTGTACTTGGTCAGAGCACCAGCGGGGCTGTAGGACGCGTCGCCCTTGAGGTGCACGAGCGTTTGCGGCACCACTTCTTCGCCTTCCTTGATTTCCGCCGCCGCCACAGGGCAGGTGTCCTTGACGCCAATGCCCGTAATCAATACGGAATGTGGCGAGTTGAAGTCATTGCCCATCAGCGTCAGCTTGAGGTTGTCCGGCGTAATGACCTGGCCCGTCTTGGGGTCGATCGGCGTTAAGTCTGTAGGTCCATAGGTGATCCAGAGGGTCAGCTTGCCGTTGACCGGAATGGTGATCGGGGCCGCGACGCTCGGGCCCTTGGTGGTGCTGACCGCGCTGTTGGTGGCGTCGAGGGCGGTGGCATCCTTGACAGCCTTCTTCCAATCAATCGTAAATTCATCGGTATTGGTCTCGTTGGGCGGCTTGACGTCCGGGATGATCTGCGAAATCACCAGCGCTGCCGTACAGGTGTTTGAAATGTCCAGCGTTTTCTGCATGGTGGTGCCGAACTTGACGCCGCCGAAGTTGATCGACTTGGCCGACAGCAACATGCACGGCACGGCTGCGTTGGCGGTCAAGGTCGTCTTGGCACCTACCACGCCGGAGGCCGGATCGTCGCTGAAGAAAAGCAGCACGCCGCTGCGTTTCTTATCGTCCTTAGGCGAAAAAAACACGTGCAATTGGATGGAGCTACCGACGGCCACGGTGATCGGCGGGTCGGTGGTCCACTCGGCCGGTTTGCCGGGCAAGTGCTTGGTTGCTGCTGCATCATCGTCGAGCGTGTAGTAGAAGCCGTCGTCGGCTGTAAAACCGATTTTGCTGATGTGCAGCGGGGCATTACCGCTATTGGTGACCTTGACGATCTGCTGGGCTTCGGTATTGGGCGCGGCGAACGGGAAATCGACGTTGACCGGCACGGTGATGCTGGGCTTGCCCAACTTGGTCGACAAGCTGAAATCAAAGGTCTTTGTCTTGAAGTTGGTGTCACCGGCAAAGGTGATGTGGACCACGGCCGCGCGATTGAGGGCATCAAAGCGCTTGTAGCGAATCACGAAGGGAATGCCCGAGACGCGGGTCTTGTTGTCCTCCATGCCGGCCGGCACGACCTTGGGCCAATGGCCTTTGACGGCGCTGCAAGGGGTAGCCAAGTCCGCAGCAAGACAAGTGAAAGCGATATCGCCGCTGGCAGCATTTTCATTGGGCGAGGTTGGCTCATAGCTAATCGCGATGTTCATGACGTAGAGGTCAGCGGCCGTAAACGTGTTGGCGATATTGCTGATTGTAAAGGGAACGTCGGTGGTGTGGCCATCGTCTGGCGGAACAGTGAACTCCACGGAGCTGCTGCCGGACATGATCTGCTTGTTGTCCAGCGTGTCGTAAACTACCGCAACGGCAGCGCATTGCAGGGCCGTACCGCCTGAGCCGCTTTGCGCGTTCGGATTGATGCACACCGTCGCTGGGGCGCTGCCTGTGCCGGTGCCGCCGTTGCCATTGGTGTTGCTGCCATTGGAGTTGGAGCAAGCTGGCAGGCCAAGCGTGGCGACAAGGGCAACTGCGAGGAATCCGAGGCGTTTCATGGCCGTACCTTTGATTGGGCTGTCTTGCCGAAATCCCGAGGGCATTGCAAGCCAAATCCTTGAAAATACTTCGCTTTTACACACGCCGGCCCACAGTCGGCCTGTTTCGCTCGGTCCGGCAGGCTGCCGGTAGCCCATGCGAATCTAGTCACAAACTATGCAATGTAAAGGTTGGGTTGCCCTGAGTCAACGCACGTCTCGCCGTGCCGACCCGCCATTGGCCCGCCTGGGGGTATCCAAGCCTCATTGCCCCTGGCCCAGGGCCACAATCTGGACCCCGTCGATTTGGCGCAGCACCAGCAAAAGGGGAGTCTGGCCGTTGGAAGACTCAGGAATTCCGCGGATATGGACATGCAGGTTGTCGCCTTGGGGCTGCACATCGTACCGGGTCGTGAAGAACTCAACGATTTGGGGCCAGGGCACCGAACTCACGCGGCATTTCGCCACCTGCTGACCTTGGTTGGCGACCTGACAACCGCGGGGAACACGCCAACCGTGCAAGGTCTTCCCGTCTTCGCACAACTGCCCTCCGGGGCAGGGTGGCAATGGTTCCGGGTTTTCATCAGGTTTGGCAAGGGTTTGAGGCCGCGTTGGCCGGACCGGTTCCCCGGGCGCCGATTGGCTGCAAGCGCTGGCCCCAAGGCTGATCAGGACCGCAACGCCAACGGCGCCTAGGGCTGCACGAGCCTGGAGGCAAAGTGGCCGCAGAATCATTGGCATTTGCTCCAGAGTTTGGGCGTGCAGCAGCAACGGGATTGGCGATCGACACAGTTGGAGACTACGGAACGGGCCTTGGAGACTGCGGACAGGACCGAGTAAAGCCCCGGGTAATTCGGGCCTTAATCCAGCAAGAGATCCCATCCCGTCACCACCGCCGCGCTGTGCGGTTGTGCAATTGTCCGTGTGATGGAGCCGACTTGGGGCTGGGTGCCGGTCTTAGGGGCCATGAACTGCGCCTGAACGTTGCCGGCCACCGCTACCGCGAGTTGGTAAGTCGGCGGCGAACCGCCAATGCGCCCGCCTGCGCCCTGGGGCACGCAGGAAGGGTTCGTGGGCGCACAGGAACCGGTGCAAGCAGGGACGGGTTCAATATCGACCGGCGATGGCTGATAGGCTCCAAGTTCGACGTGTTCGAGGTTGGCAGAAAGGGCTGCCGGCTGGGCGGGATTGGGGAAAGCGCCTTGCAGATTCACAAGATCACCAGGCGTGCGGGGTCGGTCGTAGCGGCCTCCCCACATCCGTGCCGTACCGACATTGCAACTGCCTGACTTAAGGACGGTATAGCTCGCCCAATACGCATCGCCGGCAAAGATCAGCGGCGGGCCGACATAGCGTTCATTGAGGTCCATCCGCTTTTGCCAAAGTTCTAGCGCTGTTGGAAAGCCGGCGCTGCCGTCTGAACCCACCGTGGTCAGTTCCTGCAGGCTGTAGACCATGTGCACGCGCTTGTCGGTCGCGTCGTCGTCCGCGCTGCCGGTGCCGTAGACCACGATGAGGCTGCCCCCGGCCGTCGCGCTCAGCGCGGGTGTGGTGCGCACAGGCACGCGATCTGTACTGAGCATCGGTAGTTGCAGATCAATCGGTGCGCCGTTGCCGTTGTACGCGTCAAAGAAATAGCGCAGCGTCCACAACTGCGGGTCGGGCGATGTGAGGTCAAGGCGCCATAGCACCCCCTTAGAATCGCCGACAAAACAACGAGTTACGATTTGACCCGGGGCGTGGTTGAAGCAGCTCAGGTCCGACCAGAAGTGGCCGATTTCCGTCTTGGAGCCCAGCACCGTCGGCATGCCCGTGGTGACAAGGTCATTGGTCTTGATCATCTTGATGAGGGCGCCGGACGCCAAATCCAGAATCATTAAGCCACGATCGCCTGCACCTTCAACGCCGAGATTGCTCACGGTGGCTTCCGTCGGGCTCATGCCTAGGGGGATGATAGCGACGGCATGCTCCATCGCAGTTTCCCCTTGCTTGGCGTAAAACAGTGTGGCAATCATGGGCTTAGCAGTGGACCGCCCCATCGGCTGAAAGGTGCTGGTCTGGATGCACGCGGGGCCCGGCGTGGAGTACACGGTGACTGGGCCAAAGCAATGAGATTCCGGCGTAATTTCCCACATCAGGCGTGGGTCGTCGGGCGCAGTTACGTCCAAAGCCGTGTAACCACTGCCAGATTCGCCGGTGCCGACGATCACGACCGCCCGCCATTGGGCCGCTGCATCGGCGGCCGTCGCGCCGGAGCGCACCAGTTGATAGTGGCCGGTAGCGACCGTACCGCCGAGCCAAGAAGCAGGAGCAGAAGTCACTAATTTCATTTGTGAAAGTCGACCAACGTTGAAGCGCGGCAGCCAGGCCCACATCTCGTCGCCTTGGGCCAAGCTGTCCTTGACCGTCACCTTGGGGTCGGCATCGGTGCGGAACGCGTGCAAAAGGCCGTCGTGGGTGCCGACAAAGAGCATCGTCGCCCGACCAGCGGAGCCTGGGGGCTGTAAATCACTGTAATTCGCTGAGGTTGGTACGGTCGTCTTGCCATAAGTGAGGAAGGACGGGTCGCGCAAGGCCAGGCGATTGGCTGGCTCGAGGATCGCCGGCTGCGAACGCCCGGGAGCGCCCAAAGGCCAGTTTTGTCGGCAGGTTCCGGTGGCACCCCGCATCGTGTCCAGCACGTGATCGCGGTAAGCACTGCGCTCCGCCGGCAGCGCGAGGTTAAAGGAACCCGCTGTGACGCAAGAGGTATCCGTCTGAAAGACCAGCTTGGGACCATTGCCAACGGTGCCAATGCCCAAGTCGTCGGCGGACAGGTGGGTGCCATCGGCGTCGACGCGCAAGCCACTGGTGTGACTGTAGATTCTTCTTGGAATCCCACGGCTTAGCATCTGAGTGCCAAAGTCTACCACGGCGCAGACGTTGGCTTGATTCGGCGTCGCTTGGTTCTTGCACTCCGCGCTGCACCGGAAGATGCGTTCTTCCACGGCGCCTCGGGTCCGCAAAGGCTGGCTGATGTCGAAGATGTTGAGGGCGCCAAAGGCGTCTTGGCTGTCGGTGACGGCCCCGGTCGACGTCGAATAGACAGGCCGCGACAGGGCTTGGCCCACGGCGGTGGTCTGGGCAATGGCCGGCGCTAGGCTTGTGACGGCCCCTTGGGGGGTCGCCACTTGAAATGCCGATTGGGTGCCGCCGGCAATCGCGAGATCATTGAGAAACTGCAGATCTGCGTCACTAGGGCCCGTCGCCGTGATTTCCCGGGGAAAGCCGACGGCGATGACGTAGACCGGCACGCCCTTGGTGTACAGTAAGGCCGCTTGCTGCAAAGCTAAACTGCGCCCATCGACCGTGCCGTCATGCAGGTTCGCCCCGCCGTCGCTGATGACCACGACGATCCGCTGTCGGCACGCGCCGTACGGATCGCCCTGGACCGGATCCACCGTAATGCTGCGGAAGTGAGGGTCTTGATATTGCGTGGAAAACAGGTAGTTGTACGTGTCCGCCAACTGGGCGCCAAGGGGTGTCGGCCCATTGGGGCGGATCTGGCTCAGCGCGCTCTGGATCGCCGTATAAGTCGCTTGGCGGGAAGGCAAATCGTCCAGAGAGGCGATGGGCACGCTGGGCGCTCCTGTCAAGTAGGGATCCGCCATGCCGAGGTTAATGCTGCCCCATAAAGACGCGAATTCATTGCCAAAGCTGTAGCCCGCAGCCGCGGTGGTGCCCTTGTTGAGCACGCCGTCGCCAGCCATGAGGGCAAATTTCGCCATCGGTCCAAAGACATCCAGAAGGCCGTCCATACCGGTAGGGGCTGTGCCCGTGGTCCCATCATTTTGCACGCCATAGGCGACCGCATGGGTGCCTGGGCCTTCACTGGGGCATTTCTGACCGACCACCACGTGAAAGCTGGGAACATCTGAGGAGTTTGCCGAGAATGGCTGGAAACTGACGACCGCTTGGGTGGGCGACCCATTGACCGGCGCATTGTTGGCGGCGCTGCTGGAAATCTGCGATGCAGACGGCACGACGGCGATAACCCACTGTGGATTTCCAGACTTGACCGCTGCTTGCAAGGCTGTGACGCCGGCATCGCTGAGCGCAAACTGGGTCATCCCGGTGGGCTGGATGACGGTCGGTCCGGACAACGCAATGCGGCCAGCACCGTCGACATTATTGACGAAAGCCACGGGGTTGCTGCCCGGGACGCCGCTAGCGGCCACCAGCAAACCGTAGAAAGGCTGCACGGGCTTGCCGGCGGGCTGCGGGAAGGAATAGGACGCCGTGGTCAGGTTGAGCGTGGCGCCAATGACCGTGCTGTTGCCGCCGATCTTGCTGAGATCCAAAGCAAACCAGGCCACCGCGACATCGCTGTTGCTCAGCGCATCGATCAGCAGCGGCTTGTCCGTTGCGCCGACCCCGCCAGCGCCGCCGGACAGGCCCGAGCCCTGAACCGTCACGGCGCTGTCGACGCCCACGGCTGCGGGCAACCCTGGAATACATTGAGGAGAACCGGATGTTTGACTCGGTGGACTCAGGGCCTCAGGGGGCGTCGCCATGGGCTCGGTGCCGCAGGTGTACGACAAGAAAGTGCCGCCAATCATTTCGCGCAGGGCATTCCAGCGGCTGCGCTGATCCGGCTGGGTGACGTCGGTCGACCCACAAAGCGGTGCCTGGTCGGCCCCGACGCGGTATTGCATGGAGGCCGAGGTGTCCACCACGAGCAACACTTCCGGCAGCGCGATCGTGGCCCAGGCGCTGGGGGATAGAAGTACCGCAAAAGCACTAAGAATCCAGGCGATTTGGCATCTACGCTGACGCATGAAGCCTCCTTGGACCTGGGCTGCCAGGATTGAGTAAAAGAGCGTAGCGCCCCGCGGAGCAGGAGCCCACGAGGGGCATTAAGGCGCGCATTGCAGTGGCCCCACAGTGACTTGGGCTGCGATGGCTTGCTGACCATCGAGCGCGACATCGGCCGCCTTGGTCGCCTTGTCCTGACCGATTTGCGCAGTCGTTACAAGCCGATAGGTGTGAAAGCAGAAGCGATCGGCGTCAAATCCGGCGCTGGCGGACGTCAAATCCGGCGCATAGACCTTGGTGCCAAAGTCCACCGCCCCGATCGCTGCTAGCTCCTGGCCAAAAGATCCATCAGGTCCCTGTAGTTGCAACATGCCGGAGCCCAGGTCATCGATGGACAACGTATTGCCCGCCTTGCCCGCGGCGTAGGTGGCAAAACCACCTTGCATTTCAGCTGCTAAGCCCACAGACGCGATGGTACCCGCCTCGGACAACTGAAAGGCGGCCACGGTCAGGCGTTGCGCGCTGCCCTCGCGAAGGTTGGCCGCGGTGCGCATGACGGCGCCACTGCCGAGCACGGTCAGGATGGTCAGCATCAGCAGCGTGACAATCAGGATCATGCCCCGCTGGCGAGGAGCCTCCGGGGGCGGCATCGGCATGTCTGGCGTGTTAGCCATCATTGCATTCCAATAGGGCAATTCGCGCCCAGAGGTCCCTGTCGTCTACAGATTGCGCGACACCATCGTCGGCAGGTAAACCCGGCTCGCCAGGGTCACCACAGGCTCAGAACCGCTGCCATCCTTGGCCAGCGCGTACGTTTGCAGAGGCCCCCAGGCCGTCTGCCGCGGTTGATGGGTGAGGCTGGGGTCCGGCCACTCGCCGCGCAGGCTGACTTTCACTGTGAGAAAGCGCAGTTCCTCAGGGATTGCTGAGTCAGTCTGCCCGAGTAGTCCATCGCCGCCGTCGCTAAGTACCTGTTCTACATAGGGATATACCTTGGTCTTGACCTTGTCCGGCGCCGGGTCCAGGTCAAAGCCGAGGTCAAAGACCGAAAGATCGACGACGTTTTCGGCCAAAATCGTCTGACTCAAGGTGGTTACGCCGTCCGCCCGCAGTCGTTCCCGCACCAGTAACGTGCGCGCCGGGGCACCGCCCGGCAGAATCGGCGCGCTGGGCCGAAAATCGCCCGTAATCTTGTAGCGCACAAAGCCCTGAACATCGACCCAGTAATTGCTGCCAAAGCCTTGATAACCGCAAGCTTGGCCTTCGCCTTGATGGGCAATCGGCGACGAAACGGTCACGCTGGCGTCACCCGCCGAGGCCCCGACAATGCGGTAGAACATCATCTTGCCATCAGCACCGCTGATCCGCAGGTAGCGGTCCGAAGTGAAAAACTGGTCATATTCCGCTTGGCTAGCGGGCAGTGGGTTGGTGCCATCGTCGTACAACATCACCTTGCTGCCGGTGATTTGCACCGTGCGGAAGCGGCGTTTGACGTCAAGGCTGCCAAAGAGCGTCACAGCCACAGGCTTGATGCCTGGGTTGAGATCGGCCGCTGGCAAGTAACTACCCGTAAAGCTGAGCTGAATCGCCTTGATCGGTACATCCGGCTGCGGACACACCAAGGCGTCCACCACGCTGTTGGGCGTGCTGTTGGAGCCCAAGGCCATGAGGTCGCGGCGCAAATGGTCAATGACAAAGCGGCCTTCGCGGTCCATGTCGGCCACATCGTTCTGCTTGCTCAGCAACTGCCCTTGTTGCACATACAGGTAGGTAATGGCCATGAACAAGATGGTCGCAAGACCCATAGACATCAACAATTCAATGAGGTTGAAGCCCTGCTGCCCTCGCCCCGCACGCGGATGACGCACGCAATCGCCGTCGCCTTGGGCCAAAGGTCCCGTCGCTAGCCTTGGGATCGCCGCGGCCAGCACCTTGCTATGGCTGGGGTCCTTAGTGCACGTAAACATTGCGCATCACCATCGCGGGCAGGGTCATGGAACCGACAAGGCCGACGTTATAGACCATATCCGCGGGACATTCCTGAAACATATCAAAAGGTACGCCCTGTTTAGGCCAGGAGACACGTACTTCGGCGCGCAGGAGGTCGGCCGAGACCCAGGTTAGGCGAAAATGCCCGCAAAAACGGGTTCCTACGTCACTTGGCATCGCGGCAAGCAGGCCGGCGTCGTAGACTTTGTCCGAGCCAACGGCACCAACGCGCTTGTCGGAGGCAAAAGCGGCCGTGGGCACATTGATCCAACCACTTGAAACACCAGGGGAAGGCGGAGTCGGTGCGTGCAAAACGTACACGCCATAACTCGCGGGCGGCGTCGCATCGGTCCAGGCCAGGGCATCGCTTTGGATGGTCGCTAGCAAGTGTTGGGCGAACTGCTCGGCCAAAATGCTGTTGCGCCGCTCGGCATTGCCACTCATCGCGCTGAGGGCCAGGGTGATGCTGGCATACAGCCCGACCGTGGCAATGCCACACGAAATCAGCAGTTCCATCATGGTAAAGCCACGTTGGGAATTGCTGGAGGCGCGGCCAAGCCAGGGCCAGAAATTGCGCAGCGTTTGCAGGCGCTTGAGGAGCTGGCCGGTCATGGCGTGCCTCCGTCGCCGCTGCCTTGGAAATTGTTGAGCATACGCCCAGATAGAATGCGTGCGGTGCCGTTGTAGCCGATCTGCACCTGCAGCGGTGTGCCGATTTCGGCGCCCGTCTCGGTAATACGCACCAGTTCCAAGAACACGTCGCCGGCGGAAAGCTGGGTCGATAGGGGCGGTGAGAAGGGAATTCCAAGGTCGGCTCGTAACACCCGACCATCATTCTTGAAACAGATGTTCGCGCCGGCAGCATTGAGTTCCGATGGCGCAAAGGCGCGCACGCGAATCGGCGGCTCATTGGTCAGGTTGCCAGGGCTATAATCGGCTGAATAGACAGTGGTTCCACCGGCCAGCGTTGAGCAGGAAGTCCCCGTCCCTTGCACCACCGAAAATTTCAGAGGCGAGGCATTGGTCAGCGGCGTGATCAAAAGGCCATAGGCCCGGCGATTGGATGCAGCTAAACTTCGTGCTAATTCAGCGCCATAGACCACATCGTCAGCTGCACTGCGCAAGTCGTACTGCCGCACGAGGCTGGCAATGCCCGGGATGGAAAGGCCGGTGAGAATCGCCAAAATCGCAAGCCCGACCATGAGTTCCATGATCGTCGTGCCGCGCTGTTGGCGCACCCGCTGGGGTGAACGTTCCGGGGGCATCTGGCGCTTGGCGTGGGGCATCAAGACCTTGGCGCGGTACACCTGCACCGCCAGTTGTAGGATGAGCAAGCCACGTGCCAGCTCGCCCATGGAATAATGTCGCAGCATTATGCGGACTTGTCGAGGTTAACGTCTTGAGAATTGCGCAAAGTTTGCGGCCTTTTGCCGAGATTTGCGCAATTGCCTCCAGCCGGGCGATGCAAAGCCCTCCGTTCAGCCGGGGCCGAGGCCAAGGTGCCGTCGCGGGATGTACCCTGCAAATTCAGGCAATTCTAGCCCAGCTCGATGCGTACCGTTGCCACCAGATGACGCAGCGCATTGTCGACCACCGCCGTCTCCGGATGGCGCAAAATGGCGTAGCCTTCGCCCTCGTAACTAGGCGATTGCGGCTGACCAATTTGCGGAAGGCGCGCCTCAACCACCAGGTGCCCGATGTCGCGCTGGGCCTTCTCCAGGCCATGAATCCGCTTGACCCGACCGCGCCCCTGCCCGCGGAAAAAGGCAGCGCCTGTGGCGTATTTGCGTTCCAAGGGCGCAAAATGCTCGAAGACCATCAGGTTGGCCCAGGCGCGGTATAGGTCGGCGTCATGGGCAAAGCTGTTGAGCGTCATGATCTGCGCACCCGGCGGTCGCGACGCGATTTCACTGATGGCTAAGCTACCGTCGGGCCTGCGGAACCACTCCATGTGGCTGATTCCCGTGCCCATGCCCAAGGCGGTCAAGGCGGCAAATCCGGCGGCGCGCACGTCATCGTAGGCCGGGACGTCGATCTGTCGCGGCAGGAGAACGGTCCATTGGATCCATGGGTTTCGCACGACTTCCAAGGGCGTCGGGGCGTACCGCGTCAGGCTATGCCATACCGGTTGGCCGTGGATGCAGGCGACTTCAAAGCTATGCTCCTCGCCCACAACGAATTCTTCAGCAATCGCAGGTCTTTGGGGCGACGGTCTGACGGCTTGCAGAGCTCCGCGCAGGTCCTCTTCGTGGTCGACGCGGAAGGTGATCGCGGACCCAACCCCTTCACGCGGCTTGATCACCTGCGGAAAGCCGACGACTTTGGCAAAATCCCAAGCGTCTTGATCACTTGTCAGAGACGCGTGGCGCGCGCAGGGCAGTCCGGCCGCCCGCAGCACGTCTTTCATTTGCGCTTTGTCGCGGAAATTGCCGGCCGCGCCCGCTTCCATCCCAGCAATCGCTAGATTTTCGCGGGCCTCGCCCAGCTGCTTCTGAATGTGCTCCAGGGTCCCCAGCAAGCGATGCGGTTTGCCAAACCGATTTGCCAAGAGTTGCGCGCCTTGGGTCAACTGCGCGGTGTCCAGCGCATTGTCTAGCTGCAAGTAACCCTTGACGCGCCCATGCAAATCGGCCGGTAGCTTGTGTTTGGGCTCTTGGGTCAGCAGGCTGCAGGTAACTCCAGGCAAGTCAGCGATCGCGCGGACAAAACGCAGAGTCGTATCGAGAAAGAACGGCGCCACGTAGATCACGTGCAGGTCGGCCATGGTCCCCTCGCTTGGCGGACGATGCCCCGCCGTGGCGCTGTGCTGGACCGCATGAATTCCCCTGTGAACTCATGAAATTGGCCCAGCCATTGTACTCTGGCGCACCCTCGGCTTGCTCGCGCTTCGCCGACGCTTGGGCAGCCTACAATGCAGCCTTCTTGCTAGCCTTCTTCTTGGGTGCCGCTGCAGGGGATTGGGCTGCCACGCCCTCAGACTCAGCGGCTTGACTGCTGACCGGGGCGGCGGTTTGCGCGGCGATGCGCTCGGCCTTGGCGTGGCTCATGCGGTCGCTTTCTGTCTTGCGCCAGAACTGCAGAAGGCCCCAGTAATGCTCAGTAAACGCCTCGACTTCATGGGCGGGGAACAGCGCCGACACCTTGTGCCGCACCAACTCCTTGGCCCGCGGCGTCGTGAAGAATTCCCAAGTAACCTCATCCAGATGGCTGAGGTTCTTGGCGCAGAACTCGGCGAAGCGGTCGGTCTCGTAGCGCTCGTGGGCGATGGCGGCGTAGGCCCGCAGCCGGTCACGCAGGGGCAAATCCTTCTTGGCGACGGCGTAAAAGGGCTCCCAATCCAGGTTCTTGCGCATCGGCCTCTTGGTGGCCGCGCAGAACAGGGACCAGCGCACCATGTTCTTGACCATCGTCGGGAAATGGTAGTGCAAAGAAGTGACTTGGAAGTCAGGGCAAGCGTTGGCAAAATCGATGGGGTAGAACACACCGTCTTTGCGCAGGCTTTCGCAGGAGTTGAACTCCCAGCCAAAAAACGCATTGATCGTCAGCATTTGGTCGGTCAAGTACGACCACTCTTGGCCATCGACGAAGTTGAACGCCACCTGATAGCGCGCATGGAGCGGCGCAGCCGGATCGTATTTGACAATGTGCACTTGCGGGCCAATGCCGATGCTGCGCACAAAAATGTCAAAGGGGTCGACGGCCTTTTGCAGGTGCATCACGCGCTGGCCGCTTTGCTCATAGGCTGCGCGCAGTTGGTCGGCATTGTCGATCTTGGACACGCCCACCCAGGCGCCGCCGTCATAGGGCTTCATGAACATCGGGTAGCCCACCTGATCACCGACCTTGGCCAGATCGAATAGGCGGGCATAACGCTGCAAAGTCGGCTTGGCATCAGCCAAATCTGGACTGTACTCCTTGGGCGGAATCATCCAGGTCTCGGGCACGGGCAGGCCCAGGTGCATCATCGCCGCGTAGGTTGTGTGCTTCTCCATGGACTGCAAAGACCAAGGATTATTGAGCACATACAGGCCGTCCATGATCACGGCCTTCTTGATCCACTCGCGGCTGGTGTGAAACCAGTGGGTCAGACGGTCCAAAACCACATCATAATTGCAGGGTTGTTGGAGATTGAACGGCTCAACACTGACGCGTTCAACCTCAAATCGCACCTGATCGCCGGCGACAGGCACCGTCACATCCAGGCGTTTGACGATTTCCTCGTAGCAGCCCGGCCAACAGATGTCCGCACCCAGTGAAAGGCCGATCTTGCGCGTCACATTTGCCATGATCCCCACCTCGCTCCGACTCGTCGTGGTCGGCAAGCGCCGCGGAGTGTAATGATAATGCGCCCGCTGTCTAGCTTTTTCGTTGCTCGGCGCTACCTCAGAGCTCCGCCATGCGGTCGATCCAAAGTCCGGTCGACGGCAACACGGGCAGCAGGTACACTGGGGCTCGGCAGCGCGGGCGGATAAGCGGCGCGCTCGACGGCAGCACGTTCGGGAAGCGCCGCGTCAAAAGCGCAAAACGACTCAGTTTTGCTGATACCCCTAGCAAAAGGTCTGGTTTGGCGATGCGTCTTGGCCGGTTTCAACCCCTGGTGTACGGCTGGCTGACCATGGTGGGCGTGCTGCTGCTGCTGGCGCCGTCGCTGGGCTATGCGGTCGATGAAACCATCTGGCTTCGCTACCAAAATGTGCCCAATCACGAGGTGTTGCAGTCGGCCGTTCGCAGCTATACCGGGCCTCACGGCGAGAAGGTGGACCTGATCGCTGCCGTGCACGTTGGCGATCGCGCCTATTATGCGAACCTGCAAAGGCGCTTTGAAGGCTATCAGAAGTTGCTGTTTGAACTGGTGAAACCGGCTGACATGGACGTGCGGCTCGAAGGTCCGGACGGCCAAGGGGCCCGGCGTCGCGACCATGACGAGTCCCGGCTCAGCTCAGCCCAACGCGTGCTCAAAGACTTGCTAGGCCTTGAATTTCAACTGGATCACATCGACTACCGGCGACGAAACTTCGTGCACGCGGACATTTCCAGCGACGCCATGTTGGCCGAGGTTACGCAGAATTGGCCAGCAGTTTTGCAGCAATTGATCGGCTGGAGCTTGCTCGACGGGGCGAGGATGCGCTATTCCGATGGCTCCCTGCGCCTAGGATCATTTGACCTGCTGCGCGCTTGGATGGCGCCTGATCGACCGCGGGCCCTCAAGAAGGTCTTGGCGCACGAACTTGCCGATATGGGCGGCGCGCTTGAGGATTTCTCCGGACCTGGCGGCAATTCTGTGCTGATCGGCCAGCGCAATGCGATCGCCTTGGGTGTGCTCAAGAAGACCCTGGCCAGCGGCAGTCAGCGCGTGGCGATCTTCTTTGGCGGCGCGCACATGCCAGACATGGAAAAACGTTTGATAGCTATGGGCTTTACCCGCAGCGGTGAGCAATGGCTGACGGCTTGGCAAATCGGGCGATGACCGGCAAGGCCGGGGCTGCGCTGCGGACCATGCCGCTGTCCGCGCCCAGTACCGTACGTGTTGCGGCGACGCTCCGATGCGCGCAGGGGTGAGGAATCGATGAATTATAGAGCAATTCCCATGGCTACGCTGGTGGCTGCTTGCGTAGCGACGGTAGGCTGTGGCCGGGCCTCACCGCCGAGCGCATCGGTCCAACCTAAGGCCGCTGCGGCGCTTTTGCCAGTACCTACGGCAGATGCCACGGGCTATGCGCGGCTGGAACGCGACGTGTTCAATCGGCTGGCGGCCGAGCGCTTCCTGCCATGGTTTTGGCAGGAAGATCGCAACAAAGACAAGACTTTGCAGCCTAATGAGTGGGTGCGCCTGACCACCGTCACGGGGACCGACCGCAATCCTTGGCTGCAGGATGGGGCCTTCACGCCCGAATTCAGTAAGATTTACGAAGAGTTGGTGGCCATTCATCAGCACGGTTGGAATTTCCAGGGCCTCTCGGGTTCTGAGCAACAGCGGCGGCAGGCGGTGCTCGCGGAGTTGGCCCAGGGCAGGCCAACGCTGTTACTCACTGATCTGCAAACGATTTCTCCCCAAGAGAAGCGCTTTGTCGCGCACATTCTCAAGGCTGCGGCGCGCATTGAGAAACTCTACGGCCGCCAAAACGCCGTGGACGCCGTGGTGACGCGTGTTGTGGCCGATGACTGGCCGAGCATGGCGCTGATTGCCCGCAACCAAGGTCCGTGGTGCGTGGGGCCCAAGACCGAACAAGACAAGAATTGCAATGCATTGCCCAATAAGCCGGCGAAGTTGTCAGGCTTGTACCCGGCAAACCTGCAACTGAAGCCTGGATTTTGCCAGGAATTGGCCGCTTTGCCCAACCATGATGCGCTGTTGGACCCGTTTACCGTGGTGCGGCGCGATGCCAAAGGGGACCTTGTCGCACTGCCCTATCGGGAAGAATACGGCCTGGACATGGACGCCACGGCGCAGTCTCTAGAATCGGCAGCGGCTGAGGTCGTTGACCCGGCTGAGGCCCCTTTGCACGCGTACGTCCTGGCGGCCGCCGGGGCCTTTCGCACGGGGCGCTGGCTCGAGGCGGATGAGGCTTGGGCGAAGATGAATGCGAGTAATTCCAAGTGGTATCTGCGTGTCGGTGCCGACGAGGTCTACAATGAACCGTGTGCCACCAAGGCCGGCTTTCACTTGGTGCTCGCCCGCATCGATCAAGGGTCGCTCAAGTGGCAAAATATCCTAGATCCATTGAAGAAAGACATGGAAGCGACCCTGGCTGAAATGTCGGGCCCGCCTTATGTTGCGCGGAACGTGAGCTTTCATCTGCCTGATTTTATACAGATCGTGATCAATGCTGGCGATTCACGCAGCCCCCTGGGTGCCACGGTCGGCCAGAGCCTGCCGAACTGGGGGCCCGTTGCCAATGAAGGGCGCGGACGCACGGTGGCGATGACCAATGTGGGGACCGACCCAGATTCACAGGCCGCGCTGGAATTGCAAGCAGATTCGCTATTTTGCCCGCAAACGCGTCGCGATTTTACGACAGACCCGGGGCCGATCCAGATGTCGACGGTGCTCCATGAAGCGGCGCATAACTTAGGGCCGGCCCACGAGTATCAGGTCGACGGTAAGGCTGACGTAGCGATCTTCGGTGGTTCCTTGGCGGCGACGCTCGAGGAACTCAAGGCGCAAACGGCAGCGCTGTACCTGACGGACTGGCTGCAAGCGCACAAAACGATTGATGAAAAGACGGCGCGTCAGGCCCACCTTGCCGACATCGCTTGGAACTTTGGTCACATTGCAGCTGGCATGCACGAAGCGGATGGAAAACCGAAGCCTTATAGCCATTTGGCGGCGATTCAGGTCGGGGCCCTGCAAAAAAGTGGCGCGATTGTCTGGCACGCCGACCAGAAGGCGGCCAATGGCCAAGACCTTGGCTGCTTTGAGGTGGTTGCGGACAAGACGGCTCCGGCAATTGCTCAGTTGATGCGTGAGGTTGGAGGGATCAAGGCCCGTGGCGACAAGACCGCAGCGCTAGCGCTGGTGCAGACCTACACCAGCGACACGGGTGAGTTTGCACAACTGCGTGAAAAGATTCGCGATCGCTGGTTGCGCGCGCCCAAGGCGACCTATGTCTACGCGGTGCGCCTGTAGGGTGGTGGCTGATGAAAGCCATTGAAGTAATTGACAAACTATCGCTCGCCGAACATCCTGAAGGCGGGTGGTACCGCGAGACGTGGCGAGACCCAGCAACGACGACGCAGCGCGGGCACGGCACCGCCATCCTCTACCTGCTGCAGCAAGGCGAGCGGTCTCATTGGCATCGCGTGGATGCTGTTGAAATCTGGCACTATCACGGCGGTGACGGTTTTGCCTTAGTGACATGGTCCCCAGGGCAAGCGCCGCGAGTGACCCAGTTGGGCTGCGACATCGCCGCCGGGCAGCAGCCACAACTGGTCATTCCAGCAGGGGTTTGGCAGGCAGCTTCGCACGCGCCGGGCCCTTGCGGCTGGTCGCTGGCAGGTCGCACGGTAAGTCCAGCCTTTGATTTCAAGGGTTTTGAGCTGGCTCCTCCCCTGTGGCAGCCTGCAGAGTCCTATCACGCGCAGGCAGAGATTCCATCCGTATTTCGCACGGTTGCAGTGGATCACGACGTCGATTTGCCTTGGCCTGCGAGTGCCCACTTGGCGACGGCCGACGTGCACGTGACCTGGCTGTGGCGGGCAGCAACGCAGCAGGTGCAAGGGACGGTCATTTTTGGCAGTAATTCCGAGGGATTGCCTGGACATGTCCACGGCGGACTTTTGTCCGCGCTGTGCGATGAAGCCATGGGCTGGACCTGCTGGCTGCACGGCTTTTGTGCACCGGGTGCGCGCGTCAGCGTTGACTACCTAAGGCCATTTCGTCCGGGAGATTCGGCAGAATTCTCTGTAGAATTAAAGGCTCAGGCTGGGCGAGTTCTCCACCTGTGCGCGACGCTGCACCGGGGCGGCATGGTCCACGCACGGGCGACTGGACGCTATATCGCTGTTAAACCAAAGGATTGGACGCCTTTTGCCACTTGGCCGGGCCTGCAACGCTGGGACGCTTTGAGGGCAGCGCCACCCGGTGGACGGCCAGCGGACCTCAGGCCTGATGGACCACCCGACCTCGCAAAAGCGTAAGCAGCACTTGGCCTTGTAGCTCGTGCCCCCACACGGGCGTGTTGTGGGATTTGGAGCGGCTGGTCGCGCCGTCCAGCGTCCAAGTCTGTCGCGGCCCCAGCAGGGTGAGCGTCGCCGTCCGCCCGGGCCGAATTTCCGCGCCAGGCAAGCCAAGCACGCGCCGCGGCCCTGCCACCAGGGCATCTAGGGCGATATACAACGGCAATTCGCCGGCGCGCACGCAGTCTAGGACCAAGGGCAACACAGTTTGCAGGCTGATCGAACCGGGCGAGGCGAGATCAAACTCCACTTCTTTATCACCAATGTTTTCAGGCATATGGTCGCTGCCGATCGCGTCAATCGTGCCATCCCGCAGTCCTTCGAGCAGGGCTTGGCGGTCGTCCTCACCGCGCAAGGGCGACACGAACTTCCACTGGCTGGCATAGTCTTGCAACTGCGCGTCCGTATAGCGCAAATGCCAGGGTGTAACCGCCGCCGTCACGGCCACGCCTTGGGCCTTGGCCTGCCTGATCAACTCGACGCTGCGCCGGCACGTGATCCGGGCAAAGTGCAGGCGTCCATGGGCCAATTGCGCCACAGCGATGTCGCGTGCGACGATGACCGACTCAGCCGCCGCCGGACAACCGCGCAGCCCAAGCCGCGTCGACCAAGGCCCCTCATGCATGACGCCCTGGCCGGCCAAATCGACGTCGAGGGGCTGCACGAAGACCGGTCGGTTGAAACCACGAGCGTATTCAAGGGCATGACGCAGCAGGCGCGCGCTTTGCACCGGACGGTCGCCATCGCCAAAGCAGACAGCGCCTGCCTCAGCCATTTCTCCCATGGTTGCAAGGGATTTGCCCTCGCATCGATGGGTCAAGGCACCCTGAGGCAGCAGCTCACAGAGGCCGTGTTCGCGGGCGCGGCGGATGATCAACTCGGTGACGGCGTGGTCGTCGTTGCTGGGTTCGGTCAGTGGCGAGACGACAACGGCAGTGTAGCCACCTGCAACTGCGCACTCTGACAGGCTTTGTAGGTCCTCTTCGTGCTCATCGCCCGGTTCGCGGGCGCAGGCCAACAGGTCAACAAAGGCGGGAGCCAGGATGGCACCCGTGCCGAATACGACTTCGGAGTCAAGATCAGGCAACTGCGGCGCCATTTCAGCAATAATACCACGCTCAATGCGCACGTCACAGGGCTCGCTGAGACCACTTCCCGGCGTGTGCACCTGGGCACCGCGGATCAGCAAGGACGGCAATTCCACCGCCGATAGAGGGGGACGCAACATGAGATTCCTCAATCAGAGCAAAGATTAAGCTGCTTGTTGCAGTCCCCGACTCAAGGCCACCAAGTACAGAACCGCCATGCGCACGGCCACGCCGTTTTCAACTTGCTGTAAAATAACCGATTGAGGCCCATCGGCGACTTCGGGCGAGATTTCCACGCCGCGGTTCATCGGCCCGGGATGCATGACCAGCGCGTGCGGTTTGGCCAAACGCAAGCGTTCTTGGTCGAGACCAAAAAACCGATGATATTCATGGGCATTAGGGAAGAAGTCGTTGCCCTGTCTCTCCCGCTGGATGCGCAACATCATGACGACGTCGGCCCCTTCGAGCGCTGCCTCAACCCGCGGATGGGCGATGCAACCCAACTGCTCAATACCTGTAGGTAAAAGCGTCGCTGGACCCGCCACGTGCACTTCTGCCCCCAGCGTCGCTAGGGCAAAGAGGTTGGAGCGCGCGACGCGGCTATGGCGAATGTCACCGATAATGGCGACCTTTTTCCCTGCCAAATCGCCCAGTTTCTCGCGCATCGTCAGCACATCCAGCAGGCCTTGGGTCGGGTGCTCGTGGGCCCCATCGCCGGCATTGACGATGCCGCAGCCGATACGCTGGGCCAAGAATTGCGGTGCACCGGAGCAACTATGGCGAATCACAACGATATCGGGCCCCATGGCCTCCAAGTTGCGGGCTGTGTCGAGCAGCGTTTCGCCCTTGCTGAGGGCACTGGTCGACGCCGTGAAACTCATGGTATCGGCAGACAATCGTTTGGCGGCCAGTTCGAAACTCATGCGGGTTCGCGTCGAGTTCTCGACAAAGAGCGTCAAGACAGTGACGCCACGAAGCGTCGGTAACTTCTTGATTCTCCGTGCATTAACCGCCTTCATGTCCGCGCTGAGGTCCAAGATGGCCAGCAGGTCCTGCCGCGACAGGTCTTGCAGGCCGAGCAGGTGGCGCAGTTGCGGCAAGGGTCGAGCGAGTGAAATGCCTGAATTCTGGCCGGTTTGTCCGGTGGCTTCCATCATCTCTCGTCCTTGCTGGCGCCAATCCACCGCGACGCCCCATCGATGCGACCGTCCGCATCGTAGGTCAGGCGCAGGCTTTCGCCCGCCGCCATGGCCACAGATTGCCCCACAATCTCAGCATCAATGGGCAGTTCGCGACCTTGGCGGTCGACCAGCACGGCCAACTTGACCGCAGCCGGCCGGCCGTAATCGAGCAGTTCATGCAACGCGGCGCGCACGGTCCGCCCCGTATGCAACACATCGTCTACAAGAAGGATTCTCTGCCCCGAGGGGTCTCCAGGCAGCGCAGTGCGACCCGCAGCAGCCCGCGGCGCCTTGAGCCACGCGTCGTCCCGGTAGAGCGTGACGTCCAGGGTGCCCATTGGCGGGCGAAAGCCTTCCGATAAGAAAATAATATCGGAGAGTTCCTGCGCCACTGCCACCCCACCGTGGTGGATGCCGATGAGCCATGGCGGCCTCTGCCTCCAAGTATCGGGGCCATCAGGCCAACTCAGTTCGGCCAAGGCATCGACCATAGACCGCAACATCATTTGGATATCGCCGCGATCTAGCGTTTGCGCCGGCTCCGGCCCGGGCCCTAGAACGTGTCGCACGTGCCCTCCGGCAAGGTCTGGTGGACAAAGCTGCCGATGCGCGAGACGTCCGTAGCATACCACAGCACGCCGGCCTTGCCCTTGATGGTGTTCAGGGGCACAAGGCCAAAGAACCGGCCATCCTTGGAGTTATCGCGGTTGTCGCCCATGACCAGCACGCTGCCCGAGGGCACCTCAAACTCGGGGAAGTTCTTGTTTTCCGGGGGACAATACAGGGTCGCGTGCGGGCCCATGCGCAGGGCGTCAAACACCACCGGTGGCCAATCCGCCACATTGTCAAAACTCGGCTGATCCCCTGAAGTTGCATGGTGTTGTGAAACGTAAGTGATGCCGCCCAGACATTCTCGCCACTGCACGCACCGGTGTCCCGCTTGACCTTCCTGCCCGCAATCTGCACTTTCCGAAATCACCTTATGCGGTACGGGCTTGCCATTGCGGTAGATGACGTTGTCGGCCACATGAACCTTGTCCCCAGCAACGCCAATCACGCGTTTGATCAGGTCCTTACCTGCCGAGTCGGCGTCGTCGTCATAGGGATAGTCGAAGATGACGATCTCGCCCGGCTTGGGCTCGCGCAAGGTCAGGAACTTGATGCGCGTGAACGGAATCTTGAGCCCGTACAGGAACTTATTGACAAAGAGGTGGTCCTGGATTTGCAAGGACGGGATCATGGAACCCGTTGGAATCTTGAAGGCTTCAAAGACAAAAGCGCGAATCACCAGGGTAAGCACCACGGCCCAGGCAATCGCCTCGACGTATTCGCGAAATACCGACTTGCGATGCTGCCCCAGATGCGTCTCCAGGCTTGCGTCAAATTCCTCTGTCGCCGTTAGCAGTTGCTCAGCCCAGCCAGCGCGGTGGTCCGCCTTGCGCGCGCTGCGAAGGGCTTGTAATTGCTGGGTGAGGCTGTGGCGAACGCCGCCGTCCAGCTTGTCACCGTGCTTGGCCAGAACGCGGCTGCCACTCTCTTGCAAATGGGCAGCGCGGGCCTCCAGTTCTTTGATAAACCGCTTGAAAGCCTTGGGATCTCCGGGAATTTGCGACTTCGTGCTGGGGCTGCTCGCTGGCGAAACGGACTCGGACATGGGTTCCTCAGACGGGTACGGCGCAGGCGCAGCCTAGGGCAGCGGCGCAATTGCGGGGTAGGGAAACTGGCGAAGAAAACAATGGTTTTGCCGACTACGCCGGTCCTGCGACACGCCATGTGCCGGGCCAGCGGTCGGTACAACCCTGCGCTGGCCGCGCGCATTCCGTCCACGCGGCGTAGCCTACCCTGAGGCCGGCGGAATGCCAACTGAGGTAGCCCTAACAAGATTCCCGGTCCCGTGATCAGCGACCGCTGGCTAAGCCGAGCGCGGAGGAACGGCCGGGGCCCATGTAGTTGATTGGTAGGCCAATTGCCGACTTAGGGACCAATGCGCAGCATCACGTCGTCGATGGCGACACCGGCCCCGCTGTTGGCAATGCAGTCCACGGAATCAAAGGCGAAAACCACAACGACGCTCTTGCCTGCCAGTGCCGACACGTCGAGTTGCTGGTCTTTCCAGGTCTTGAGGGCGGCGTTCTTGTCAATCGCCAGCTGCACAGGCGGCAATTTGCCACTGATATCTTTAACTTGAACTGTCAGGACATCCACCGATGCCAGGGTCTCGGTGTCGACATAGGCCGCAAACTGCAACCAAAGCTTTGAAAGCCCAGAAAGTACAGGTAGTTGAATCGGCGCGCCAGTGATGGTGCCCGCCACGTGACCGCTGGCCCCTGAGCCGCCCGTGCAACTGAAGTCGGAGCCGCCCAACGCATTGCTTGCATTGAAGTTTAGCGAGCAGTCTGGACTCTTGGCGGCAATCCCCGTCGCATCAACGCCCCAGGTTGCTGGGCCCGCAAGGCCGGTCTTGGCCACTGTCCAACTCGCTGCATTTGCGCAGGTAATCATGTCAGCAAAGGTAGGAGCCGCCTGCACTTGCAGTTGCAGGTCATCGATGAACCAGCCGGCGCCGGTATTGAACAGGCCATCGACGCTATCAAAGCGGAAACGAAGGCGAACCACCTTGCCGGCGGCGCTCGAAAGGTCTAACCAGTTCCAGCGCCAGCCCTTCATCACGCTGCTCAAGTTGACCTGTTGCGCGGGGACCAGGGTGCTGGCAAAGGCGTCGGCGGTGACTTCCACGTAGCGCAAATCGTGGCTGGCGTCGACTTCTACGTCGACCCATTCCTTCCACAAAAGCGTAATCGGCGCGCCGGGTTTTACCTGGGTCAGGTTGATCACCGGCGACAGGGCTAGGCCGCTGACGGCACCATTGTCGTAGTTCTTGCCGTTGTTGAAGTTGAGGCTATTGCCTTGGACAGCGCCCGGCGGATTGGGCGAATTGTCAATCGCCCAGAGGGATTGGCTGCCCACGGGCCCCTGGAATTGCCAGCCGTTGCTATTGCCGGAAAACGGTTCGTCTAGGCTGGCGCCGGCGGCAATCATCACCACGGGCCCGGCGTAGAGGTTGACTTCGTCGACAAACCAGCCCGCGCCGCTGTTGCTGAGATTGTCCACGGAATCAAAGCGAAAGCGCATCTGGAACTTCTTGCCGGCCAGCGTGCCGATGGGCAGGGCTTCGAGGCGCCATTGCTTGGAGCCCACGCTGTTATCTAGTTGAAAGGCAAGGGCAATTGTTGCAAATCCATCGGTAGAGAATTCGACCAACCGTTTGTCGTAATCGGCTTGAATTTCAACGTCCGCGTACGAGTAAAAAGCGAGGGTCAGGGGCGGTGCGGGCAGCGCCGTGGCGTCGATCCAGAATTTGCCAACCGCCTGTCCGCTGACGCTGGGGAGGCTAGGGTCATTGTAATCTTTGCTATTATTGAAGTTTAGGCTGGCAAGCCCGGTGAGCGCACCGCCAGGATTGGGCGTGGCGTCGGCCTGCCATTTGACGGTGCTGCTCTTGCTGCTGCCGCTCCACAACGCGTCGGCGTAGTCGATGGGCGAAGTGAAAGGGATGGAAAATACGGGACAAGCCGACTGGCCTTGGGCAATGGCAAAGACGCAGTTGCCGGCGTTGGTGTCGCAACTATCCGTAGTGCAAGGGTTATTGTCGTCGCATAGTGTGGCCTTGCCCGCCACGCACTTGCCGGTGGCGCAGGTATCGCCGACGGTGCAAGCGTTGCCATCGTTACACTTAGCGATATTATTGACATGGCTGCACTTTGCGCCCACGGGATCGCACGTATCGCCGGTGCAGGCGTTGCCGTCGTCGCAGGTCGCTGCTGCCCCGCCCTGGCACTGACCTTGGCTGCAAAATTCCCCTACGGTGCAGAAGTTTCCGTCATTGCAGGCGATTGCATTGGCCTTGTGCGTGCAGCCGCCGCTCGCTGGGTTGCAACTGTCGTCGGTGCATGGGTTGCCGTCGTCACAGCTCTGCGGCGAGCTTCCCTGGCAAGCGCCTGACAGATCGCAGTTATCGATGAGCGTGCACGGATTATTGTCATTGCAGGGCCCTTTGGCCGGCGTGTTGGTGCAAACGTTGGCGACGCAGCCATCTGCCGTGCAAGGGTTTGCATCGTCACAGCTTTTCCCTTGGCCCAGGCATTTTCCCGCCACGCAAGCGTCCTGGACGGTGCAGCCGTTGCCGTCATCGCATTTGCTGCCGTCGGCGATGGCTTTGTGCTGGCACGCCAACTTGGGGTCGCAGACGTCGGTGGTACACGGGTTGAAATCGTTGCAGTCAATAACGAGTAATCCTAAGCACTTACCGCCTTGGCAGACGTCGTCGGTGGTGCACACGTTGCCGTCCGAGCACAAGGCGGCGTTGTTGACGAACTGACAACCAGCTTGGGTATCACAGCTGTCATTGGTGCATAAGTTCGAGTCGTTACAGACGACTGCCGTGCCTAGGCAGGCGCCATTCTTGCACGCGTCCCCGCTGGTGCATGCGTTGTCGTCATTGCAGTTGCCGCCACTGCTGCTGTGGCTGCACCCGGCGATCGGGGTACAACTATCTGTTGTGCATGGGTTATCGTCGTCGCAGCTGCTGGCCCCTCCGGGCACGCAGGCGCCGCCCTGGCAGGTGTCGCCACTGGTGCAGGCATTGCCGTCGCTGCAACCGCCTGGGCCTGGGACGGCTTGGCAGCCGGACTTGCCATCGCAACTGTCTATTGTGCAAGCATTTCCGTCGTCGCAGACGATCTTCTGGCCCACGCACTCGCCGCCCGTGCACGTATCCTTTTGGCTGCAGACGCTGCCGTCATCGCAAGGATTGCCATCGGCGATTTGGCTACTGACGCAGGTGCCCGTCGTGGGGTTGCAACTGTCGATTGTGCAAGGTTTTCCGTCATTGCAGACCTTCGAGTTGCCTGAGCAACCGCCGCCGCCGCAGGTGTCTCCGGTGGTGCAGGCACTGCCATCGTCGCATGGTTCCGCGTTGGCCGCGAAGACGCAACTGCCACTGCCTGGATTGCAACTATCTGTGGTGCAAGGATTTTTATCGTCGCAGCTCACGGCCTTGCCGGCGGCGCAGAGCCCCTTGCTGCACGCGTCGCCCTGCGTGCAGGGGTTGCTATCGTCGCAACTCGCTGTATTTGCAGAAAAAATGCACGAATTGTCGAGGCAGGCGTCATCGGTGCAAGGATTGTCGTCACTGCAGAACTTACCGATTCCCTTGCAGATCCCGCCCTTACAGACATCGCCGCTGCTGCAGGGGTTGCCGTCGTCACATGCGGCCGCATTGGCACTGTGTTGGCAGCCCAGGCTGGAATCGCATTTGTCGTCTGTACAGGGATTTTTATCATTACAGTCAATGGCTTGGCCCTTGCAAGCCCCGCCGGCGCATGCATCGCCGACGCTGCAGGCGTTGCCGTCGTCGCACGCCTTGCCATCGCCCGCGCCCAGGTGCTGACAGCCCGTTGCTGCGATGCAACTATCGTCAGTACAAGCATTTTTGTCGTCACAGGGATTGGCAGGCCCGCCTTGACACAGGCCTGCGCTGCACGAGTCGCCCAGGGTGCAGGGATCGCCGTCTTCACACGCGCCCTGATTGGCTTTGGCCGTGCAACCGGTGATGGGGTCACAGGCGTCGTCCGAGCACGGATTGCCATCGTCACAGGCAATGGCCGAGCCAGCGCAGGTGCTATTGCTGCATATGTCCCCTTGGGTGCAGGCATTATTGTCGGAGCAGGGGGCTGCGTTGCCGATGTGGCTGCAGCCGGCCGTCGGGTCGCACAATTCGTCCGTGCAGGGATTGTCATCTGTGCAAGGCATTGTAGCGCCACCACATTCTCCGCCGGTGCATAGGTCAGGTCCGGTGCAGGCGTTGCCATCGTCACAGGCCGAAGCGTCGGCAATGGGCTTGGTTGAGCAATTGCCCGTTTCTGCGTTGCACCATGCTGACTTACAAGGCAACGCGGCTGCCCAAGCTTGGCATTGTGCGTCGCTGCTGCATGTTGGGCCGGTCGCGGCAGCGCCCGAATCAGTGGCGGCTGAATCGGCGGTGCCGGCGTCCGATCCCTGCGCGGCATCGCCCCCGGACAAGGCATCGCCTAGAGCAGCGCCGTCTGATTGTAAAGAAATATCAAGAGGTTCAATGGCATCTGCAGCGGCATCGGTGCTCGGCGTATCCGTTGTCGTGCTGCCGCTGCCTTTGACATCAGCGCCTTGGCCGCCCATGGAACCGGCGTCCAGGCTGAAGGACACCCCGCTCGCGACGTCCACGGTGGTCAATGGGGCGCTGTTGCTGCAGGCAATCGGGGCAGCCAGCAGCCCGAAAATGCCCAACGTCTTAGGGAATGTCGCGGTCCCCGCGAGCGACAACGGCGCGACCCAGCCCGCCGCCCGCAGGCAGGTCCAAGTTGGCCATCGGTGGCGGAGTCTGATTCGCAAGCCTGCAATCCTATGAGCCATTGTCGACGTTTTGCGGAAATCACCACGGGTCCATGGGCGCAGGGGGCCGATGGCGGGACCCAAGAGAGCGCTCGCCTCGGCGGTACATGCTTGAAAGCAAGCGCAAACCGGGCTCTCCAGCCGATCAGTCTGCGGATGCCGCTCGGGGCTGTCAAGGAAAACGCCCCGTGGGGGCTGCAGCTAACGTGTGGGTCAGCTTGGCGTTGTCACCCATGAACACCGCTGAATAACGGGCAGTTGACAGAAGCGGCACAACGGGCCACCAACGTTGCGCGACGGACGGGCGATGGCGGGTGAGACCGGTAGATCTTTACGAAACAGAGGGTTACCTTGGTGGGCCCCTTGGCTTTGGCCGCGGCACCTGAGGCGACCAAAACCCAAGCGGCCCCTTGACATTGTCCTGCCGATGCAACAAGTTGGTCGACGTGCGCGGGTTTTAGCCCGCCGGGGCGATAGCACTCAGCGCCGGACGGTTGGTCGCGGCTGCAGCAAGAACGTAGGGGTGCACCGTGGCGTGCGGACCGGATCTGGCTGAAGTCATTAACTAATAACGGCTACCTTGGGCGATCGCTGGTTGCGTAGCAGGAGGCGTAGATGGCTCGACCGGTCAAAGTTTCCATTGCAGGTCGCGGGTTTACCTTGTACACCGAGGAGCAGGAAGACCACGTCCACCGCGTGGCGGCTCGGGTAGACAGCCATGTTGCCGACATTCAGGCCAAGGCCAAGGTACCTTTGGAATCCGCTGCGCTTTTGGCGGGTCTCAAGCTGGCCGATGAGCTCAGCAAAGCCGAAGCCCAACACCTGGATCACCTGGAAACCGTGCGTTCGCGGGCGGTTGCCGTGCGCGATCGTTTGATTGCCTTGGCGGAGGGCTAAGTGGCGGCGGAGCAGGCGGGGGCAGGGCAACGAGAGGTTGTGCAGTTGGCTGCTAGGCGGCCCGTTCGGGTTCAAGACGTGCCCAGTCCCATTCCGGTGGGCAAGGCCGGCTGGCGGGCCTTTGCGGACGCGCAGTTGCGCGCTTTGACCCCACCGGTTCGCAAGATGCTCGTGGCCACCTTGGTGCAGGAAATCCTCGCCCTGGCCCAGAAAATGGACGTCAAGCTGGTCGGAATTTACCACCCCATCGGCGCCGAGATCGAGACGCGCGAACTGGCCAACACGCTGTTGGCGCAGGGGCTGCTCTTGGCCTACCCGCGGGTTCGGCCCGACGGAAGTGGCATGGATTTCGTGCCTTGCCCAGGGCCCCACGGCCTGCAACCACGGCCACGTTCGCGCTTGATGGAGCCGCCGGGGCCAGCTTGTGCGCCCACGGACCTCGATTTGCTGGTAGTGCCTTGCGTGGCGCTAAGCGGCGGGCTGGTGCGGCTAGGGCATGGCGCGGGCTATTTCGATCGCTATTTACCACAGTTATCCCCAAGGGCTCCTTGCGTGGGCGTGCTGCCCCAGTGCTGCGTCCTGCCTTGGCAACCGATTGAAAATCATGATAAATCGTTGCATTTGGTTTGCACGCAGGCGGGGCTCTTTGGCCCAGCGTGATCCCGGCGTCTTGGGCTTGAGCTCGGTGCGGCCTGGCGCAAAGCAGAGCCCGTGAACCGCCTCAAGCACCATTGACTTTCGGACCACGGTGGCGCGATTCTGCCGCCGCTGCCACGGTTTGACGCCGTCACGCAACTCCGGGAGGTGTCGATGTACAACGTTCATCTGCTGTCATTTCCAGCCAAGCGTCAGTCTCGCCTGGAGCGCGTCGTGCAAAAACACGGCCCGCGGACCCTGGACCGTGCGGCGCGTCTGGCCCTGCTCAGCGAGGTTCGCGGCGGACATGCCCAAATCATTGCCCGCTATGTGGAAGAACATACAGCGGAAAATGTCGTCCTTGAACTGAAAATGCTCGACGCGGTTGCCGAGGTTCGCCAGGATCAGCCTGTGGCCGATGTGCCGGCGGCGGCATAGGCTGTTCATTGGCATGACTGCGGAAGGTTCGACGAACACTGTTTTTCGTTATATTTCAACGAGCTACCGCCTGCAGATTCGCTGCGTTGCCAAGGCCCTTGGTATCCTGTTTCATCGGCTCGCTATGTCCGCCTTGCCGAGCATATTCAATACTATCAGGATGTAACTCGCCCGTTTGGGTCTATGGGGCCGGCGCCGGCAGAGGCCGCTGCGACGCGACAACTCCTGCGGCAGGTTCAATCGATGATCAGCCAGAGTCATTGTCACACGCCGGTTGCGGCGCTCTCTATCGGCCGGTTGGTCGCCGATACGGGACAACTGACCCAAGGCTTGGTGAAAAACCCGTTTCAGCTCGTGGACTTGCAGGCGCGGCGCGTTGCCTATCTGCGCATCTCGGTCACCGACCGCTGCAACTACCGCTGCACGTATTGCATGCCGGAAGCGGGCGTGCACGTGGTGGCCCGCGATGAACTCTTGCATTTCGATGAGATAGAGCGCCTCGGCCGGGTCTTTGCGGAACTGGGGGTCACCCGGATCCGGCTTACGGGCGGCGAACCGCTTTTGCGTAAGAACATCGAGAGCTTGGTCGCATCGCTGGCCCAGATTCCCGGCATCAATGACTTGGCGATGACGACCAACGGTCACCTCTTGGCGGACATGGCCGGTCTGCTGCATCAAGCCGGGCTGCAGCGGCTCAATGTGTCGATTGATACCCTTGATCCACATAGATTTTCAGAAGTTACGCGTCGCGGTGATTTAGCCAGTGTCCTGCGCGGCCTTGAGGTCGCCCAGAACCAAGGGTTTGCGCCGATCAAACTGAACGCCGTGGTGCTGCGTGGCCTCAACGACCACGAACTGCCGCAACTATGCGAGTTTGCGGCAAAAAATGGTCACATACTTCGACTGATTGAGTACATGCCCATCGGTGTCGACGCATTTTGGAGTCCATCGACCTTTGTCGCTGTGGCTGAGATGCGGAAAACCCTGGAAATAGACTGGGATTTGACGCCGGACGATGCCCACGGTCTGCCGGGAGGCGGGCCGGCCAAGTATTGGCGCGGTGTTCGCCGCAGTGACGGATTGTCCTTGCGTTTGGGCCTGATCAGCGCGGTGACCGAGAACTTCTGCCGGCTGTGCAACCGGGTGCGGCTGTCCTCGACCGGCACCTTGCGCGAATGTTTGTCGACGGCGGGTGCCTTGAGCCTGCGCGACATGATGCGACAAGGGCGTAATAACAATGAGTTGCGGGAGGCTATTGCCGCGGCGCTGGCAGGCAAGGTTGAGGGGCACCGCTTCCATGACGCAGTTCCAACCGTAGAATCCATGAGTTCTATTGGCGGGTAGCTTGAGTGGCCCCTAAGTCATTGGACTAGGCCAGCATACGATTGCTAACCAAGTAAAAACAAACGGCAAGTAGCGCAATCATGCACGCGATCACCGTCAAGCGTCGCCACAGCGGCGGTTGCGGGGCCGGCGGCAAATCGCGCGACAGCAGCAGACCGGCAAGAAAACCCGTTATCAAACCACCGATATGCGCCCCATTGTCGATAGAAGCCACGGCCGAGCCGAGCGCTAGGTTGAGCGCCGTAAAAGTCACGGCACTGCGGACAAGTCCACGAAAAACCTCACGTGGCACGGCATGGCGCCGCGACAACGCAAAGCCAAGCAGGCCGCCCATCAGGCCAAAGACCGCGCCGGAAGCACCAACGCTCGGCATATTGGGCGAAGCACGCAGCGTAAAGGCGAGCGACGCAATGGAACCGCCGATTCCTGCAAGCAAATATACGGACGCGAAGGCCACTCGGCCAAAGAAGCGCTCGGCCGTCTGGCCCAGGGAGCGCAGCACCCACATGTTCATGGCAATGTGCAGCAAATTCGCATGGATAAAGGTGCACACTAGCAAGCGCCATGCCTGATGCTGTCCGGACGTCAAAGCCGCGACGTTTGCGCCGAACTGCTTGAGGACGGGCACAGGAAACCCATTCTGGACAAAGGCGAAAAACGCTGTCAGTAGGTCCGGCGACTGCCCGTGGCCCAGGGACGCAACTTCGGGCTGCGCAGCCAAGGCCTGCTGAAACAGCGTCACAGCGGGCGCAATCATCACCAAGAAAACCAAGGCATTGAGTGCGATCAGCACCTGGGTCACCGGCGTGCCGCGTTCGGTGTGGCGCAGGCGGTCAAAGAACACGTCGGGATTGCGTGAATCGCCTAGGCCCTGTAAGTGCTCAAGCGGGTTCACTTTTTGCAGCTGCGCTAGGGTTTCGGGCTCAAACATGGCCTGCAGGCGCTCGGCGATGCGGGCCCCGTAGGCTGCCTGATCAACAGAGGAAATGCCTACAATTTCAAGGCCAAACTCGGCAGCCAGCGTAGCCAAGACCGCGGTTCGCAGTACCGGGGCCGCCATGACCAGGACCAGCACACGTGGCTTGACCGGCAGTTCGGGAAGGCGCTGTAACCAGGCGTGAAACTGGTCAATACTCGGCGCTTCCCACGGCAGGATCAGCCAAGCACCCGGCGGTAAAGCGCCCGCATTGTCCGGGGGTACCTGAAGCAGGACTGGCACGCGCTTCCAGTCCGCTTCCGAGGCGCGACTGGCGTACTTCGCCCCCTGCAGCAGCAGGAAGTGCTGGACAAGTGCAGAGGTTTCTACCGTTATTTTCGATAGGTTGGCGTCGGCCTGTGGCGTCATGCAGTTCCTAGGCGCGTCCGCAGGGTCGGGTCAACCTCAGCCGGACGGGCCGGGCGCCAAGGGCTGTGGTCACACGCGAAAGACAAACCACCAGACGGCAGCAACCACGCCACCAAGCGCGAGCAGTACGGCCGGAATGACCAGCCAAAACGCAGATTTACCTGCGTGGGCTCCTTGTCCGGCACCGGCAACCTGTGTCGACAGCGGTTGCGCGGTAGACTTGGCGGGCGGACGGGGCGCGGCCAGCGATGGCGCACCAGGCATGTGCAGCGGAGCAACTACCGCCGTCGATGCCCCCGGGTCACGCAACTGCTGCGCCTGCCCCAAATCTGGCTGTGTTTCCGCCCGATCGGACCGAGAGGCATCGGCGACCGGCTCAGGGCCTGGGCGGCGCAGCGGGGCCATATCGACCGTGCGCGCCGTGGTGATCGAACCTAGGGCTACAGCGGAAAGCGGTGGCACTGGCGCCATGGAACCCGCTTTGGCGGTTGGGAAAGTTGAGCCGGCATTTCCCGGCGTTGCCGCAGCCGCAGCCGTACGTGTGGGCGCCCGACGGATAGCGCCCGGGGCCTCAATGCCAGCCAAGCCGGTCGTTGGGGCGCGCTGCCCAGGCGGTGGTGGCGGAATAGCGGCCTTGGCCTTGGGCTTTTCCGTCGATGGCCCGGCAACGGGCGCAGCAACCGCGCGTGGCGGCAGGGCAATTGGCGGGCGAGCGGGTGCCTCGGCCCTCTGGGGACGCTCGGTCGCAGAATGGCCGATCCCGACGCCGACCAAGGTGCGACTGTCGCCGTCGTCCTCGCCAAAAGACGCAAACTTGCGGGGGGTTGGTGCAGAGGGCGCGGGCCGAGACAGCACGTCGTCCGGCAAGTCATCGGGAATCGACTGACTCGGCTGCCGGCGCTGGGCAGCGGCTGCGTGCCTCACTTCTTCGACGGGCGCTGCCGCCGTTGGCATTTCTGAGAAGACAACCGCTGTTGGCTGACTCGCCACGGGTGCAAGCGACGTCGGCAGGATCGGCGGGGCCGAGACCGCTGCGGGTGCTTGAGGCAGGGCCGGCGGCGAATCGGGCTGCGTCATCTCGCGATCAAGGCGAGGCGCACTTGCTTCGCCGCGATGGTGGCTTGTCGCCGGGTGGGCCGCCTGCTCGCCGCGCAACTCGATGAGCATTTGGCCAATTCGCTCGCGAACTTCGGAAGCATTCTGCGGTCGCTGCTCCATCTTCTTGGCCAGCAACTGCTGAATCAGGTCATCCAACCCTTTGGGCACAAACTGATCTTTGCACTGCAGGTGAGGCACCGGCTGCTTGACGTGTTTGAGCAAAATATCGATGACCGACGGCCCGTCATAAGGCGGCTCGCCCATAATCAGTTCGTACAGGACGGCGCCCAGAGCGTACAAATCCGTTGGCGGTCCAGCCTGTTTGCCCTCCACCTGCTCTGGCGCCATGTAGTGGGGGGTGCCAAACACCGAGCCAGCCCGCGTCAGCGCCGCCGTGACCATTTGCGTCGGCAGCTTAGCGATCGAAAAGTCCAGCACTTTGACAAAGTCCGGACCGCCGCCGTGATCGATGAGGAACAGGTTTTCTGGTTTGATATCGCGGTGAATGATCCCCTGGGCATGGGCGACGCTGAGCGCCGAGGCTACCTGCTCGCAAATCACCAGGGCCCGTTCGATCGGCACCGAGCCTTCCTGCTCCATCAGATCGGACATCGGTTGGCCGACCAGCACTTCCATGACGACGAAGACGCGGCCAGCGCTCTCGCCAACATCATGCATTGTAATGATATTTGGATGATGCAGCTGCGCCGCGGCTCGGGCTTCGCGGATCAGGCGCTTGGCCGCAACCGGGTCGGGGGCCACGTCCGTTCGCAGCACCTTGAGGGCCACGTCACGGCCCAGATTCTTGTCCAAAGCCTTGTAAACCAAGGCCATGCCGCCCTTGCCCAGCCGAGACTGCACCAAGTAGCGTTCGGCAAAGGTCGCGCCGATCAGTAAGTCGGCTTGGCGGCTATCGGAAGAACCCATCCGCGCCTCAGGCATGCGCGCGACCGGCAGGCAGGATTGCCCAGGCGCTGGCACGCGCCGAGACTGTACGGGATGCGGCGCAGACGTGCAACGTCCCACGGATCGGCCGATTTCTTCCGTTGACAAGGGCGCCGGGCAGGCTGTAAAATGGGCGGCCCACAGCGCGACTCCTGCCCGATTTCGGGTCCCAAAGTCGGCGGTGGACATGGCCTCGTTTGCACGCACCCCCAATGGGTTGCATCGCCCCAACGACGCCGCGGTGGCCAAGATGGCCTCCTACTCGGATGCCCTTCGCTGGGAGCCACGCCTAGCTGGCACAATCAAAGGAATTTCCATGGCGCGCATTACAATCGAAGATTGCCTCGACACCGTTCCTAACCGCTTTGCCCTGGTGATCATGGCAGCCAAGCGGGCCCGGCAACTTGCCGATGGCGCCACGCCGACCATCGAGAGCAAGAACAAAGAATGCGTGACTTCTCTGCGCGAAGCCGCAGATGGCCGAATTCGCTTTACGCGTCAGGTCTTGCCGCTCATTGAGCGCCACGTGCGCGATTAGTTCCCGCGGCAATCGCTTTGGCCGCCGACCTTGAACCACCGAAGGTCTACGGCCGTCGGCTCCGCACGCCGCTTCTGGCTTTCGAAGCAGCCGTCGCCGATGGTTTTTCCGTGTTATATCTCGGTGTTCACTCAAAGGGCTCCTAGGGAGCCGATTGAGCTCGATCCCGTTCAGCCGCAGCCGATGGGCCTTCGCTGTGAACAGGGCTTGAGGGCGCAAAAACTGTTACCACTTCAAGCGGTTCACTCGAAGGGCTCCTTCATTGCCTCGGCAGAATATTCAATAATTTCGCGGTGCACTGGTTGGGCTCAAGGCTGCCCGTCGCACCCATAGCGTTCGAGGCGGGCGCGGGCTTCAGAAATGCGCTCGGCGTAGCTCAAATCGCTAGGTAAGTTGCCGTCACGCCAAGCTTTTCGTGCGTGAACACCGCCCATGTGGTAGGCAGACAAGGCGTAGACCAAGTCGCCGTCGAACTGTCGGAGCAGGCGCGTCAGGTAGGCGGCGGCAGCGGTGGCGGCACAGCGACTTTCCCCAGGGTCTTCGCAACCAAAGGCCGCGGCAGTCCGTGGCACCAACTGCATCACGCCTTGGGCCCCAGAACCGGATTGGGCCTCCGGATTGAATCCCGACTCGACCCAGGCGATTGCCAAGAGCAGATGCCCATCGAGCCCCGCTGCTTGGGCCGCCTTGGTCAGCACGGGCCGCACTTGCCGGCAGCGTTGGGCCATTCGCCCATTGATCGTCAGTGGTTTGGCGGGACTCCAGCCGCTGCTGTCACCCCGGTCGCGGGAGCCCGCGTCGGTGACCACATCGTCGTCGACTTGCGCCATGGCCGCGTGCCGAGGCAGCGCTGCAGGCGGTCGCACCAAAGCTTGGCCCTGATCCTCTGAAAAACGTTGCGCTTCGGGGCCGCCTGGGTGAACCAGGGGTTCGCCTTGGTCAAACTGTCCCTGCGCGCAACCCGCGCCGGCCACAAGCCAACCCAGTGCGATTGCGAACCGTTTCAACGTGCCCGTGTGCTGCAAAACTCGCCTGCTGCCTGCGCAATCCCGGTGCGCGCGCGACTGTAGCGTCCAAGGCCTCCAGGCACTTGCACCAGTCTGAAACGTCACTTGCCATAGATTTGCAAGGATGTCTAGCGTCCGTGCACAAGTTATCCACAGGCCCCTAAGAAGGTGTACGGCGCCGTTTTCGCTCGGCTAGCACGTCAGCCCTGAAGTTCCTTGCGGGTTCGAGATACAGTGTTTGCTTTTCACTTCAAGGCGTCCCATGGCCCTCGCCCCCCGCGCGCGAGTTCACCCCGCGTTCGGCCGTGTCCCCGGCTGCAACGTCCTCAATGCTGCGAACTTTCCAGTAACCCGCAAAGCACGTAGGGTTACCTGGACTAGCACCTCAGGCTAGGACGCATCGCGCCGAGCAGTGGACGCAAACCCTACAACGTCCTACACTACCGCGCCCGCCGCGCCAGTTTTTGCCACGTCGGCGGCCTTCGGAGATCGGTACTATGGGGCTCTTTGACTTTTTTACCGGCAGCAAGGGCGATCAAAAGAGCATCGATCGCATCAAGCGTCGCCTGACAGATCAGTATCGCCAGACCCATGAGCGCTATGAAGCCATGGATGAATTGGTGAAAATCGGCTCGGCCGAGGCACTCGATGCCCTGCTCGAACGCTTTACCCTGCGCGTCAGCGGTCCGACCGTAGACGAGGAGGAAAAGCAGTACTGCCACGACCAGTTGGCGCGATTTGGCTTGCAAGCGACCGAGCCCCTCAAGCGCTTTATCGCTACGCATGACGCAGTCTACTTTCCGCTCAAGGCCTTGCGCGCGATCGCCGGCGATGAAGTAGCTGTGGAGACCCTGCTGCTGGCGATCGAAAACGCTGACCCGGGTTACCATGAGGGCCTGGATCGTTTGCGCGAGATCGTGTCAAACCTACGTGATTTCAAGCATCCTCGCGTGCGCGACGCCTTGGCCAAGCTGCTGACCAGCCGGGCCAACGAGATTCGCTTTTATGCGCTCGATGGCCTCTCCGGGTATCCACCTGAAGAAGTCGTTGAATTCTATGCACAACGCCTCATCGACCCCGCAGAGAGCCAGCGGGTCAAAGCCCTGGCGTGGGAACTGGCCTTGGACCTGCAACTGCCGATGCTGCCGTGGGCGGACGCCTTGCGCGCCGTCGTTCCGCCGCAATATCGCATCGATGACAAGGGCCAAGTCTGCCGCGCTTAGCGTCAGGGCCCATCCTCGTTCACGGACCCCAATCGGTTGCAGTTGGCGCTTGACCTTGTCGCGCAGCGGCTTAGGATGAGGCACGGGCCAAGGCCAAGGCCACTGTTGGCCGAGGTCCCTTCGGCTTGGCCGTTGACCGATGACCACCATCAACCCAGTGTTCTAGAAGAAAAGGCCAAAATATCGCGATCTTGTACGCGCAATGGCCAGGAGTTCGAGTTCATGTCTACCTATACGATGACCCCTCGCGGCCTGCAGCGTTTGCACGCCCAACTGCGCCTGTTGCGCGAAGTCGAGAGGCCCAAGAACGTGCGCGACATCGAAGAAGCCCGCGCCCATGGGGACTTACGCGAGAACGCTGAGTACCACGCCGCCAAGGAACGGCAGGGGCATATCGCTGGTCAGTTGCAGGCGCTGGAGTCGCAGATCGGATCGGCGGTGGTGATTGACCCGTCCACGCTCAGCGGTTCCCGTGTGATCTTCGGGGCTACCGTGACGCTGGTTGACCTCGACAATGACAAGGCGCCGCCCATGGTCTACCAGATCGTCGGCGAGCTGGAGGGCGATCTGGCAGCCGGCCTGATTTCAATGAGTTCGCCCCTGGCCCGTGGCTTGATCGGCAAGGAAGAGGGCGACGAGGTCGCGATCATCACGCCTAAGGGCAGCCGCCAAGTGCTGATCGAGAAAGTGGAATTCCGCTAGGATCTCATGGCCCGCCCGCCCCTGCAGCTTCCGCCCGAGCCGTTTGGCCTTTGTGCGCTACCGGAATTGGGGCGAGCCTTAGCTGCCCAACTACAATCAGGCGACATTATTCTGCTTTATGGCGATCTTGGCGCAGGCAAGACGGCTTTGGTGCGTGCCATCACGGCCGCGCTTGGTGTCGATCCGGCCGAGGTCGGCAGTCCGACTTTTGCTTTGGTGCATACGTACGACGGCGCAGCATGGCCGGTCGTTCATGCCGACTTGTATCGCCTTGAAAGTGTAGCGGAATTGCAGGCGGCAGGGCTCGATGAACTGCTGATCGATGCACAGGCCTTGGTCTTTGTCGAATGGCCGACCCTGCTTGAGCCTCTGCTGCCACCGGCACATTACGCTTTAGAATTAGCCATTTGTGGCGATGAGCGTATCCTGACTCAGCGCCCGGCCTGCGTCTAGTTTGGGCTGGCTGCGCTCGTGCCAAACCATCATTATTTCATAGCGTAAGCGATGCGAACGGCCAAGTTCCCATGAGCCGCCCACGCCGTGGCGAATTCCCAGAGGTCAAAATGGCGACCTTGGCACCCTTGGCCGCAGGCATCGAGCGCCACAGGCTGCCCGGGGTCTAACAAGTAGGCGTACTGGCTATCAATTCCCACCAAGACCATGAACTGGGCGGGGCCGCGGGCGAAATGCGTCGATGGGTACGGATTGCCGGCCTGTCCCTCGACAAGAACCAGCAAAGGGCGATTGGAATTGAGATCATCGACCACCGCCTCGCACTGGGGCAGGGCCCGCGGTGAAGCGCCTAGACCGGCGGCCAACGCCACCTGGACGATGTCCAAACTCGTGACGCCACTGGGGTCGCCATTGCCTTGGTGCGGGTCCCAGCCCCCAGCCGAAGCCTGGTGCAAGAACGCTTGTGCATTGAGGATATCCGCTGGCTTGGGCGATTCACCATTGAGGTGGGCGATCACCATGGCTGCGGCGGCAAGGCCTGTGTTGGCCTGATTCGCCCAGTCGCCCGGTGGAACAGCGGCTAAGAAGGCAACATTGTTGATTTGCACGTCCGGGCAGTTGTGATTCTTGTAGCAATCGCACAGGACCGGAACCGCGTCGCTGCCAGGCGAAGTGCCGACTTGGCCAGCGTCGGATAGGATGACAGATTGAGGAGTTACGTCTAAGGGCCCCATAGAATGGCCGTGGCAGCTGACGCCGATCAGCGTCGCAGCGAGTCCGACCATGGGCAACAGCAAGGGCCGCCGTCCGCTGGCATGTGGCCCGCCGATTTGCATGCTGGCTCCGATGCGGTACACCGCTTGGGGGCGCCCAGGCCCGGGTCAAGGCGCCGATAAAACGTAGCATACTTCGCAGCGCTTGGGGCAATGGCCTCGGTTGCACGGCGTCGCCCAGCGAAGGACCTCTTAGGCTTAATGCCTTGATTCTACAGTGAGATGATGATGCTTCACCTTGAACGCTCTCCCTGCGTCTCGCGCCCAGCTAACCGTTGCCATCGCGGGGTCTGGCTCATCGCCATCGGCCTGTGTCTGGCGAGCGGGGTCCAAGCGGCTGATGCGCCAACCCAGCGGTTGATTTGTCCAATTGACGGGGCCGTCACCTTTCCGGTGGGCAATGACGGCCGGCCGGCGCCCCGCACGTACAGCGACTTGGAGACGCCGACCGAGGCCTACACCAACCTGGTCGTTGCTTGTCCCAAGTGCGGATATGCCAACTGGACCGGGCAGTTCCAATCGCAGGTCGATGGCGCGACCACGTCCTTTGTCCGCGCCAAGCTCACGCCGACCGCCAACCGCGCCTGGAACGACCCAGTCTTTGCCTACCGGCACATGCTGCAACTGCTTGAATTTCATCAAGCCTCTCTGCGGGAGCGCATTGGTGCCCTGCTGTTCTACACCTACGTCCTCAAGCGCAAGAGGCCCATGGGTGGGCAAGATCCTGATATGGAACGAGAAATTCAGGAAACGCGCAAGGACGTGATTGCGCTATTGGTTCAAGCGATGCGCATCGATCCGCCCCTCAAGGACCGAGGCGTGCTGGAGTGGCGCTATTTAATTGGAGAATTGACGCGTCTGGTCGGTCAGCCTGCGCAGGCCGAACCGATGTTGCGCAGTGTCTGTGAAAACCGGGACGATGCCGGCTACCTCGTCGGGCGCCTGGCGTGCGAGATGGCGACGCGAGCACAACGTAAAGAGACTTTTGAGGATTATCGGGACGGTGTCTTTGACATTCAAACTTTGCCGCCCAAAAAGGTCTTTGCGCCGCCAGCGCCCGCACAGGCACCGGCCGATCCAAACACCCCGCCTTCCAAAGACAATTCTGCCAAACCCCCGGCCGCCGGTGCCCCGCCTGCGCCGCCCGCTAAGCCCTTGCCGCCCATGGCGCGTCCAGAGTCGCCGCGTCCGTCTGAAGGGGGGCCCCCGCCGCCGCCGCCGCCCGCTGGGCCTTAGCTATCCTTGCCCTTCGCAGCCGTGGTTGTTGGCTAACTGCCTGCATCGCTGTTCTATTTTAGCCCCAAGGCCCGGGTGCTTGGGCCTTTCGCCTGCGCGCGAGCAGCCAAGAACTCATCAGCGGCAGCACGGTCAGAAGGAGCGCCTTTGGCTCGCTGGTCGCTAACCGTCTATTTACATTACAGGAACTGGCCGGTGCCTCACTCTTGATCGGATTGGCACCGGCAGGATTGAGGCCGCCATCAAAGGCGAAATTCTGCCAGGATGCTGTGCAGTTGAAGGCGCGATCGCCGCTCAAGCCGTCGGTCAGGGGTGGATCGAGCATGGCCAAGGTGAACCACGATTTCTGGGCCTGTCCTTGGGCGCCAAGGCCCGTGATCTCGGTCAAGGCGCAGAAATACGGGCCGGCGTCGCTGCGCCCAAGACAGCTGTACCACCTTGTATCGTCTACAGTTTGTAGCACGCCGTCCTGCACGCGGCGCAGGATGCCGTTCTCCGCCACCAGCAGTTGGTCGCCCAGTTGCAGGGGGCCATCCAAGGGCCGGTACGTCTTGGCCAGCAAATGCCACGCAAGAATTCCACTGTCCTGGCCCGGCGTTGGCTCGGCAGCGAGGTTTAGAGTCCCCAAAAGCGCGAATTCGCCAGAATAAACAAGCCCATAGAGCGAGCCAGCCTCCCGCCGCAGTCGGACTGTGGCGCCTGGTTGCTGCAGCGGCACCGTGCTCGTCGCGGCCAACCCTTGGGTCAGGCTGAGGTGAGACCACAGCAAATTCCCTTGCAGATCAACGCTCGCTAGATCAACACTGCTGGCATCGGCAGCGAGCCCCGTCCAATCACCGACGCCTTGCCATAGCGCCACGCCTGCAGAGGTTGTCGCGTCCGTCAGGTGCGCGTTTACCCCGTCATTCCATAAAGCTACAACACGAGTGCCCGCCACGGCGAGCTCCTGCACCTGCAGGGCAGAGAGGTCCGGTTGCTCCGGGCCAAGGATGTGGCCTTGGGCGCCCAGTCGATACAAACCGAGTGTACCGACGATGAAAATTCGATTTTCGTCCAGCGCCACGACCTGGGGCGACAGGGGCCCGTCCCACAGCGCTTGGCAAACGTAGCGCCAACTACCTTGGCGTCGCAGGGCGAGCCCATCGGAAAGCTGTATGAGAACCGGGCCTTGTTTGTCAGTCGCCAGGACCTTGACGGCGGCCGGTTGAGGCCCATGGGCCCACGTCGTCGCCGGCAGCGAGGTCAGCAGCCCCAGGGCCAGCAGGGCCCCCAGAATCCGACTCAGATGCACGCGCCGTCCCACCATGCCGGCGATCGTAAGGCAGGGCCGTCGCGGTTGCCAGTCGGGCTCGCCCTGCGTCACACTGATGCGGGGTCTTGCCGCAAGTTCATGGTGTATTCGCACAAGGGGACCGCAGGCGGCTGTAAGCCCAAGGAGAGCAAGATGCGCATTCGCAAAGCGGTAGTTCCTGCGGCCGGCATGGGTACGCGTTTTCTGCCAGCGACCAAGTCGATTCCCAAGGAAATGCTGCCGATCGTCAATAAGCCCTCGATTCAACTGATCGTCGAGGAAGCGGCGGCCTCCGGGATCGAACAGTTGATCTTGGTCACGGGCAAGGGCAAGACCGAGATCGTCGACCATTTTGACGCCCATCCTCGGCTAGAAGAGTCCTTGGAACGGGCTGGAAAGTATGCGCTTTTGGAGGAAATCGTTCGGCCGACCAAGCTTGTCAAGATGTCCGCAGTCCGCCAACAGCGGCCCCTGGGCCTGGGCCACGCCATCCTGTGTGCCCGCGATCTGGTGGGCGATGAGCCCTTTGCCGTATTCCTGCCCGACGATTTGGTCGATGCGCCCCGGCCCTGTGCGCGGCAACTGATGGATCTCTATGAAAAAACGGGCCAAAGCGTCGTGGCGTTGATGAACGTTCCCCGCGAAGAAACGTCCCAGTACGGCATCGCTTCGGGCACGGTCAATCCGGATGAGGCGCGGCACATGCTAATCAGCACGCTCGTGGAGAAGCCGTCCTCGGCCGAGGCCCCGTCGACGCTGGCGGTGGTGGGGCGTTACGTGCTTTCTCCTCGTGTTTTTCACTATTTGGAACACACGACGCCGGGCAAGGGCGGCGAGATTCAGCTCACCGATGCCCTGGCTGCGCTGGCTTTGCGCGAAGGCCTGGGTGGCTGGCTCTTTGACGGGGAACGCTATGATGCAGGCGATGTTGCGGGGTACCTGCAGGCCAATCTGAACTGGGCCCGCAAGGTGCCGCGGTTGTGGCAGGCAGTGCAGCAGTACGTGCAGCGGCATTCCTGAAGCTTTTTGCCGCCGCCTGAGGCTGCCCGTGTCGGTTCGACGCAAGCGATTGGGCAGTATGCTTGCGCAGATTCCGCATGTCCTCTAGCATTGGCCCCAGTTTGGCACGCGCAGCGGAACGCCCCATGGCGTCTCGCCCACAAGGATGCGGACCCACGTGATGAAACTGGCCTTCACGCCACGCCAATTGCTGCCTATTGTCTTGGCTTGCGCCGTCACGTCGCTGGCTTGGCCGTACAGCCTGCAAGCCGCTCCGCCGGCCAGCGAAGGCGATTCGCCCTCTGCGCCAGCGGTTGAAACGCCCGCTCCGGCCCCTACTACTCCCGCTCCGGAAGCTGAACTGCCTAAGACTAAAGCGCTTTCTCAGGAAGTCGCCGAGCAGGGCGAAGCCGAACTGCAGAAGTCCGTTCGCGTCTTCCAGCAGCGCTACCTGCTCAAGACCCATCGCGCCGAACTCTTGTTTGGCGGCACAAGCACCTTCAACGACCCGTATGTGCACCATTATGGCGCGGATGCGACGCTGCTTTTCCACCTCAATGAGCAGTGGTCCATCGGCGCCGGCGGTGCCAAATGGTGGGGCAGTTCAACGACAGCCTTCTCCAATATCCAGAACAATTATGGGCTTTTTCCTGAGAAATCCGTTTTGCAAGCCGGTGGCTGGCTTGAGACGCAGTGGTCCCCCGTGATCGGCAAGTTCACCAGCTTTGGTGTTGCTGTGTTGCAGGCCGATGCCTACCTGCTTGCCGGAGTTGGCGTCGTACGCACCACGCGCGGCACAGCCCTCAAGCCCGCAGGAGACCTCGGCGGCGGCGTGCGCATCCACGCGTTGCGCTGGCTGACTTTGGCCCTTGAAGTCCGCAACCTGTTGTTTATGGAAACGTTTGAAACTTGTGAAACCGGCTCGACTGGTCCCTGCGGCAACCTGCTGATGAAGCATTGGTTTGGTGGCCTCAAACTGGGCCTGTGGATTCCACCGGGCGTCCAGTACAAGTATCAGCGGTAAGTACCCGTACGTTTGACGTTTTCTTGGAGCAACGCACCAGGAGAGGCCCAAAGCACGATGCAGCACCGGAACGCGCAGTTTGCCCCGCCCTCGATTCGCCCAACCCGGCGTCTGGCTTGGCTTTTTGCGCTTGGTGTCTGGGCGATCAGCGGTCTCGGGCTCAGCAGCATGGTGGCAAGCAGCACCGCTTGGGCGGACGATGTGCTTTCCAACAGCCCGGTAGTACGGCGCAATTGGCAGCTACGCGGTGGTCGGCATGAGCTCACGGCCGTGGTCGGCGCGACCCTTGGCGATCCGTACGTGCACGATGTACTTCCTGGAATTCGTTACGACTTGCACCTGCGCGACTGGCTGGCCATCGGCATCGATGCCATGGCCGGTGTGCCGGTGGAAACCTCTGAGACCAAGACCGTTCAGGCCAAGGTCGAGAAGATCAATCCCAACTTTACCATGGAAACCACGCACTTGCGCTTGCTGACTGGTGCGCACGTGCAGGTGGCCCCGGTGGTGGGCAAGTTCATCGCCTTTGGCTCGCTGCCCGTGAACTTCGATTTCCACATCAATTTGTCGGTCGGCTTGGCCAGCGTCACGGGAACGGCCAATATTCCCGCGAACATGTCAGTCGCGCCCGGGATCGGCGGCGGCGGTCGCGTCTTTCTCTCCCGCGTGGTCGCGATCACCGCTGATCTCAACGACGTTTACGTCAATCGGGTGCTGGCCGTCGACCGCAACAGCAAGGCGCCTCTGCCCAGTTTCCAGAGCAGCCTTGTCTTTACAGCAGGTTTGAGCTTCTTTATTCCGCCGGACCTGGAACGCGACGATTAGGCTCGCCATGGCAGCACGCGCGACAGTCCCGCTTCCTCGGGCGAGTCGCTGGTCGGCTGTCTAGCCAAACAACCGCAAAAACTGTGCGTATTTCGATTCTTCGGCGGCCTCAGCCTGCACGTCTAGCCCGTCCAGCCACGCGTCGATTTCCGTCCGTAGCTGCGCCGCCAGCGGGTGCTCCAGCTCGATTTCAAAGCGTTCGCTGAGCGTGCCAAAGCGGGTGTGATCGAGTTCCAGGCGCACTACTTCGTCTGGAGCCCTAGGACTTAACACGTTGCGCGCAATGGAAAAACAGCGGCGCGTGGTCTGCATAGCGCCCAGGACATGCAAGGCCGCGTCGACCGGCAAAGGCGGCTGCAGCACTGCTTCGGAACCGCAAAGCCACGGTAGCACGGCCAGGGTGGCGGGTGTGCTGTGACTTGGTGGCGTCTTGCACCAAGCCTGGGCAATCTCCGGTGGTAAATTCTGTTCCAGTTCAAGGGCTTGTTGAATCCCGTCTTGCAGGGTCGCCTTGGCCTTGACGGTGACCTTGGCCTGCTGCCCCTGCACGCGGACGCGAAGCATGGCCCGAGACGCCCGCAAATTCAGGCGGTTGGTGTCCAGGTAGTAGTTGGTTTGATCTTGGACTTCGGCGGTGGCCAAGTGGCTCAGCGCTGTCAAAACAGTGACATAGTCGGCATGGTCTGCAAGCAGCAGCTTGAGTTCGATTTCTTGAGCCACGGTGCCTACTTTGACGCGCTCACAACCTTCCAGCTGCGCGTAAGTACAGGTAACGAACCGGATCCAGTTCGTCGCCATGCGGATAGCCCGGCCCGAGGGCGTTGCGGGCAAAGGCTGGGGCGGCCGATTTGCCGGCGTCGTCCAGGCCCCCAAGCTGCCCGTCGGCACCTCGCTGCCCAGGACGGCCACCTTTGCTGCCCGGGCGGTTCTTCCAGGAGGCGCGTTCAGCTTCCTGTTCTGCCTGCCATTTCTCCTGAAGATCAAGGGTTTCTTCGAGGGTTGTCGGCAACATCCGCGACAACGCCATCAGGACATTGCCGGCGCAGGTGGCATCAGCCGAGGCGCGGTGGGCTTCGTCCAGGGGAATTCCCAGTCGTTTCGCGACTGTACCCAGCTTCATGTTGCCTTGGCCGCGCTGCATCTGCTTGGCAAAAACCAAGGGATCCAGCCAGATCGCGCCCTGGGGTAGGCCACTGCCAACGCGCGCGAACTCATGCACAAGAAAACTGCGATCAAACGGGACGTTATAGGCGCAGAGCAACTTACCAGAGAGCACTTCGTGCAGCTTGGCCGCCACATCGGCAAAGACAGGCTGGCCGCGCACGTCTGCGTCGGTAATGCCTGTAATTCGCGTGACATCTGGGTGAAGCGGCGTGCCGGGGTCAAGTAGCGTCGCCCATGTTCCCGTCGGAACGCCTTGGTCAAAAGTGATCACCGCGATTTCGATGACGCGGTCCCCTTGCTCCGGCGCCAAACCCGTTGTTTCTGTATCGAGAACGGCGATGGGCTGCAGGGCCCAGGGCGGCAGAAGCGCGGCAGCGTCACTCATCTTGGCTCCCGACGTCTAGGCTGGACCGGACGTTGAGGTCTTGCGCAGAAACGACGCACCCATTCGCACGGCAAAGGGCTGGGCCTGGGCGGGCGTGAAGTTGGGATTGGCCAGGATCAGCACGATCGTGGAACCCATTTCAAAGACGCCCAATTCGTCGCCGCGTTCCTGGGCCAGCGGTGGATCGAGGCTGCGCAGGCCGCTTGAAGGCCTGCCCTCATTGGCGCACAAATCCGTAAAGCAAACGCGCATGTGGCCGACGCAGGTGGCCCCAACCATCACCAGCGCCGCGGGACCAAACTCAGTTTCGCAATGGGCAACGATGCGCTCGTTGCGCGCCAACAGCCCGTGAACATTGTCAATTCCCAGGCGATTGACCGGGAACAGAGGTCCCGGCAGGTAGCGCCAGCGCACGACCTCGCCGCGCCAGGGGCTATGCACCCGGTGGTAGTTGTGCGGTGCCAAATAGCCAACAGCGTAGAAACCGCCGCGGTAGGGATCGGCATCGGCACTGCCACCGAGTAATGCATCCAGTGAATATTCAATGCCTTTTGCCTGAATCAGCGTGCCCTTGCCCAAGGAGCCGCATTGGGAAAGCACACCGTCGACCGGCGAGGGCACGATCGCCGCGTCCTGCTGCACCGGCCGCTGACCGGCCCGCAAGCGACGGGTGAAGAAGGCTTGAAACGTGTCGAAATCATCAATGGACTGCTCAGCTTCGCCCAGATCGATGCCATAACCGCGACAGAAGGCGCGGATCGCCGTTTTGAGGACTGGCTTGGGCGCCCGCAGCCGCACCAAATGACCCATCGCTTGGGACACTTGGGGCTGGGAGAGCAGGTTCAGCCACGCCGGAGGCTGTTTTTGCAGCGCCATGGATGCTCCTGATTTTCTTTACGCATTGCCAAGGGCTTGCAACCGCGCCTGCGTCTGTGCCCCATGACCAGCTCGCAGCGCCAGCAGGTCCATTTCCAGGTTGACAGACGACGCCTGCAGCCGCTGATGCCGCGCGACCAAATCGTCGAGATCGGCGCGTTCGACGGCATCAATGCTGAAGTCTTCCACGCAGATGCTCGCTGCCAGCGTGCCAGCGACCATGGCGCCCTGCAAGCTCCTGTGGTCGATCTTGGGCTGGGAAGCAAGGTAACCCATGAATCCGCCAGCAAATGTGTCGCCAGCGCCGGTCGGATCGACCACGCGTTCGAGCAGAACCGCCGGCATGGACTGGGTGAGCCCTTCGTGGCACAGCACAGCGCCGTGCTCACCACGCTTGATGATTACGGTCTTAGGGCCCATTTGCTGAATAATCTTCGCAGCCTGAACGATACTGCCACACTCAGCAAGCGCGTAGGCTTCTTCATCGTTGACGAACAACGCGTCTACTTTTGTCAACACTTCTAGAAGCTTGGCGCGCTCACCGCTGATCCAAAACCCCATGGTGTCGAGGCCAACAAAGCGCGGCCGGCGCATCTGCTTCAGCACGTCGAGCTGCAAGGCCGGGTGGATGTTGGCGAGAAAGACCAAATCGGCTTCGGCTTGGTGGGGGGCGATCTTCGGCTGAAACTCAGAAAAAACATTGAGTTCCGTGAACAGGGTCGTGCGCGTCTCAAAATGCTTGGCGTAGACGCCACCCCAGCGGAATGTTTCGCCATCTACCTGTTCGATGCCGCTGATGTCGACGCCGCGCTGGCTCAGGCGGTGTAGGTCACTGGCGCGAAAGTCCCGGCCAACGACAGCGACCACGTGCGTGCGAGCGAACAACGCGGAAGTCATGGCGAAAAACGTAGCGGAGCCGCCCAGGGCGCGGTCGACCTTGCCGTGACAAGTTTCAACCGAGTCATAAGCAACGGAACCAACGACCAAAAGACTCATGGCGGCTTGACTCCTAGCGCTGGCTAAATGCCAATGCGGGACAGAAAATGAATCGCAATGCCTACTTAGCGATAGTCGGTAAGTGGCGATCGAGCAGCAAAGCGAGGCGTTCGCGCGCCGCGGCGGGGATCTTGTCAGGCGCAGTCATCACTGCGAAACGCAAGGCATCTTGGGAGGGGCAATCGCCTTCGGGCGGCTGTTCGGCCACCGCGCGAATCACTTGCTGCGCCTTGGCGACGTTGGCGTGCAGCGTGGCGATTACTTGATCGACGGTGACGGCGTCGTGCTCATCATTCCAGCAATCGTAATCGGTCGCCAAAGCCAGCGTTGCGTAGGGCAATTCAGCTTCTCGGGCCAGGCGCGCTTCCGGCAGGTTGGTCATGCCCACCACCGAAACACCGGGGATCTTGCGATAGCTGAGGGATTCCGCGCGGGTAGAGAATTGGGGCCCTTCGATGCAGACGTAGGTGCCACCATTGTGATGGCGCAAGCCCAGGCGTTCACAGGCTTTTTGCAGAGCCGTCCGCGTGCGCCTGGAAGTCGGATCGGCAAAGCCAACGTGGGCGACGACCCCGTTTTCAAAGAACGTTCGCGGGCGCGACACCGTCCGATCGATGAACTGGTCCACCAGCACCAAGTCGCCGGGAACGATCTTGCGGCGCATGGAGCCCACGGCGCTGACGGACAGGACGTCGGTGCAGCCTACTTTCTTAAGGGCCCATATGTTGGCGCGGTAGTTGATTTCGCTGGGGGAAAAGAGGTGGCCGCGACCGTGGCGGGGTAGGAAGAACAACTGCGTGTCGCCGATCCAGCCTTCGATCAACGCGTCAGACGGTGCGCCAAAGGGCGTCTCAATGGTGTGTTCCTGAACGCGCTCAAGTCCTTCCATGGCATAGAGACCGCTGCCGCCGATGACACCGAGGACTGGACGGACGCTAGTGTGACTGGAACCCATGGAAACTCCTCAACTCTTACGGCACATCTACCGTTTCAGGGGCCAATCTTTGCGCGCTGCCGTCAAGACGTACCGGTGCCTCGCGCCAGTCAAGCAAACTGGAGGCCCAAGCCCAGCCTGCGGGTAGTAACCTGTGAAAACGCTTAGGTCGGAGCTGCTTCTGTGGTCGGCCCTTGGGGGGCGCCTTCTGCAAGTCGCTTGGCTACGTAGCCGGCCACGAATTGGCGATCGGCTTCGGCCAAGTCGAGGAAACGCACGGCTAAACCGTGGGAAAAGCCACGCACGCGTCGGGCGCCGATCACTTCACCGCGAACGCGGATGGCGGACGGGCCCTCAGGGAGTTGGAATTCCAGGTCAATGAAGCGACGATCCAGGGCGTTGCGCAGGGAGTAGGAGTGACTTTCGATGAAGATACCGGTCGCCGACAAGTTGGTCGCCGGGTGGACGAAGAGGCGGTCACCGTCCCGCTCCTGCACGAAAAGATCGACGGCGACACGCTCCGCACTGCGGCGATCCTGACGGCCTGTCTGTTCAAATCCGTCGCTGTTACGCGTGGTTATGGTCATGGTATCCCCCGGACCGAACCGGCTCCCGTCGCCTTTGAGGGCGGGAAAGCATAGCTGCGCCGTGCCCTGGGGTCAACGACAATTCGCGCGGCGCTCGCGGTCCCTGCTGTCGCGCAGCCGGGGACCTGCGCCTTGGCTGCCGTCCCGCCGTTTCCGCCTAGGGACACCTGTGCTAGGCTCTCGGCCCCGCCATTGGCGCGCACGCTGCGGTCTGGCCCCTGCGAGCAAACCTTCGGTGAGGCCTGTGACCGGCCAATCGCCTGGAATCAGGACCTATCGGCCTTGTGCCGCGCCTCGAAATTGCCTATTTGACGCCTTCGCGCTGACTCGGAGCTTGCCATGGCTGAACCCACGCCCGCGACCTCGACCTTTGACCAAGATTTTCCTAAGAATTACGAGCACGCGACCGTCGAGCCGCGGTGGACGGCTTCCTGGGAAGCCCAAGGTTTGTACCGATTTGACCCCGAAAGCTCGGCTGCCAAGGCGGGGCGAGTCTATGCGATCGATACGCCGCCGCCCTACGTGAGCGCTGCGCACTTGCACACCGGCCATGCGATGAGCTACTCGCAGGCAGAGTTCGTCATTCGTTACAAGCGGATGCGTGGACATGCAGTCTTCTACCCCATGGGATTTGACGACAATGGCCTGCCGACCGAGCGCTATGTCGAGCAGAAGTACAAGATCCAGAAGGGAAAGATTACGCGCAAAGATTTCATTGACTTATGCCTCAAGGAGACCCGCGAAGGTGCCGAGGTCTACCAGCAACTATGGAAAAGTCTTGGACTTTCTGTGGACTGGCGCATGACCTACAGCACCATTGCGCCACGGGCCGTCAAGCACGCACAGCGCAGCTTCCTGGATTTAGTGGCAAAAGGGCGCCTGGAGCGTCGGGCCGACCCGATTCTGTGGTGCCCGACCTGCGCGACGGCCTTGGCCCAGGCTGATGTGGAAGCCGGCGAGGAGCAGAATCGTCCGATGCACGCGGTTCGCTTTGACATTGTGACCTCGGCGCACCTCGCTGGGCTGCCCGACCACGGCATCATTGAGACGACGCGGCCCGAGCTGGTGACGGCCTGCGTGGCCCTGGCTTGTCACCCAGAAGACGGTCGTTTCAAGAACTTAAGTGGTATTCACTTCCAAGTGCCTCTGACCAACCTGCGTCCGGAGCGCCTGCGTGCGGATACCGACGACGGCGCGGTGTTTGGTGACGGCCTGCTGAGCGCACCGGGCGGAGAATTTCGCCAAGTACCACTTATTTTTGATGAATCGGTTGATCCGGAGTTCGGCACGGGTCTGATGATGGTCTGCACCTTCGGCGACCCGGAGGACATCGCCAAGTGGCGCACGCACAAGCTGGACACGCAGCTGATCCTGGATGCCCATGGGCGGATGGTCACGCCAAACATCCCAGAATTGAACGGGAAACGCGTTCATGTGCAGGAGAAAGGCTCGGCGATTTACAGCGAGGCGCGGGCTGCTGCAGTGGAATTGCTGCGTCAATACGGACATTTGCTTGGTATTCGCGACAATGCGTCCCGGGCCAGCCTGCACGAGCGGTGCAGCACACCCGTAGAAATTCAGGTGGCGCCGCAGTGGTTTATCCGCGTTCTGGACCTCAAAGAGCCTTTGCTTGAGCGCGGGCGTGCCTTGAACTGGTATCCGCCGTTTATGCGCGAGCGCTACGAGCAGTGGGTGGAAAACCTGCGTTGGGATTGGAATATTTCGCGTCAACGTTTTTACGGCGTGCCCTTTCCGGTGTGGTTCTGCAACGGCTGCGAGACGGCCAACTTCGCAGAACTGGATGAAATTCCGGTAGACCCGCTGATGCAGGCGGCGCCGCGGCCCTGCTCGGCTTGTGGCAGCACCGACCTGAGGCCGGAGCCGGACGTGATGGACACGTGGATGACGTCGTCGCTGACGCCTCTAATCAACGCCAATTGGGCCAATTGGCCTCAAGGAGCCCTTCAAGGTAAGTCCTTGGAATGTAAAGAAAATAGCGGTGAATTTCCCGACATTCGCGATCAGCCTCGCCCCGCCTTGTATCCCGCCGGCGTGCGGGTGCAGGCCCATGAAATCATCCGCACGTGGTTGTTCTACACGGTGGTGAAATCGCATTTACATACAGACAGTTTGCCGTGGCGCGACGTCATGATCAGCGGCTGGGGCCTGGACCGGCAGGGTAAGAAGATGTCCAAGCGGGCGGGGAACTTCGTTGATCCCGCTGAAGTGATTGGCAAGTATTCAGCGGATGCCCTGCGTTACTGGGCCGCCGGGGCGACGCTGGGCCAAGACCTGCGCTACTTGGAGGATGACGTCAAGGGCGGCAAGAGGTTGCTGACAAAGCTCTGGAATGCAACGCGTTTTGCCATGCAATACGTGGGAACTTCGCTACCGACGCAGGCAGAGGAGCCAACCTTGGCCGACAAGTGGGTGCGATCCGAGTTGATTGAAGTTATTGGGCAGGCCACCCAAGGCTTTGAAACGTATGAGTATAATCGCGCCGTTCGCGCCGTTGAGCGGTTCTTCTGGGACACTTGGTGCGATCACTACCTTGAAATTATTAAGGAACGCTTCCGAGACGGGTCCCGCTTCAACGCAGGCGAAGTAGCTGCGGCGCAAAATACTTTGGTCTTTGGTACTTATGCGCTACTGCGTGTGTTTGCGCCGATTCTGCCCTTCATCACTGAAGAGCTGTATCACAAGGCAATCAAACCACTTCTGGCGCAATCGCCGGTTAGCATCCATGTGGCGCCTTGGCCAGCGGCGGATGACGGGCAGGTCGACGTCCTGGGCGGCACCATTTGGCCCGATGCGCAGGAGCACGGCGCGGTGCTGCGCGACCTCATCGGTGCTGTGCGGGCGGCGCGGACGGCGGGCAAGATCGGTGGCGGCAGGCCTTTGGCGATGATCTACGCGCAACTGCCTGAAGCGATTGTGCCTCTGTTGCCGGAAGTGTCGCGGGACTGGCTGGCGGCGTGTCGGGCAGAGGGCGTGCAACTAGGTGCGCTGCCTGATGATCTGCCGGCCGCTACCTTGGGTGAGTTGCATGTGGCGATTGCTGTCGCGGAATTGGTCGAGCAGGCCTGAGGGCTTGAGACAGAGGGGGCGCGGGGTGAATTCGGGCGAATTTCGAGGAGCCCTTCGCCACCGGCTCCAGACACTGGCGACGGTGATGGCACCGATGAATAGTGCAGCGATCTTCAGCCTATCGGGCCGCTCATCGGTGTTGACGACTAGGACATAGGCAAATACCCCGAGAATGGCTGTAAAAACGAGTCGTTGGAGGTGGTTTTCCAATTGTGCCAGCATGACCTCAAAGGCGCCTGATGCCATCAGCACAAGCACACCTGTGGCGTAGGTACCGCCCTGAGCTTCGACATCGGCATCGAATGCGAAATTGACCAGCAAACACAGGGAGGTAACCACCAGAGCCAAGGGCCGGCGCAACTCGAGCCAAGCCGGTGACGTGCCAAAGCGGGGCAGGTAGCGCTGCAGGACGTTGAGCAACCCAGCCATAGCGCTTGCCCCGGCAAACCAGAGGATAAGACAGGTAATCACGTCGTACGCCGGTCTCAAAGCCGGACATGCCCAGGGCTAGCTGGAGCCTTCGCCTTCGGACGAATGCTTAGCGACCATCGCGTAGACGGGCAACTCGGCAAAAAACGTAACTAGAACAAGGATAAAGGTCGCTACGGGCGCGACATGGTCGGCTGCCATGATGGCTAGGCCCGCGGCGTACCCAAGCGACGAGAACGAATCGACACCAATCAGCCACAGCGCGGCATACCAGGGCGCGTGGTGCGCTTGTTCTTCGTGGCTGTGGCCATGCACTGGCTGGTCGTCTCCGCGTAAAACCCGTGTATTTGCAGGGATAACCCCTTCGCTGATGGGAGGGTCGCGGCCCTCGCGGAGCCAACGACCAAAGCCGGTACCAGTGCTGAGCAGTGACAAGACGGACCCCAGGAACTCGGCCTCCATCGCCTACCGAAGGTGCCTTTTGCGCGTCGACATGAAGCGCGTGGCATAGTCCAAGGTGTCGGGATCAGAGCGGAAGTTCTCCGGATCGGCGTAATGGGTACCCGCAGTCTGCTCCCCGAGCAGCGCTTGCGTGGATCCAAGGCGCTGCACTGACCTCGGTTCCCGCACGGCGCGGAATTGAGCGGTACCGCAGGACGCCGAACGGCGGCAGTGTACGCCTGTGCGCCAACGTCTGAAATCCGCACAGAAACCGTGGACTGGAAAGGGGGTGAGACGGCTGCTCGTGGCGGGAAGTGTGAATACAAAGGTGGACTTGACGCTGCTGGGCGACTGAGCGACCTTGTAGCTGCTCGCTCCAGCGACCATTGATGTCGCAGCGCGCGGGCGGAGGTTGAGATGCAGGTCAAATCGTGGCGAATGGCCGTCGGTGTGTTGGTGAACTACCTATTATCATGCGGACTCTTTCTGCTGGCACCCGCATGTTCCGATAGCAGCGGCGGCACGGCAGCCACTGGCGCAGGTCAGGGCACGGTGGACACCGGGTTCCAACTCGATGGTCTTTCAGGTGAAACCCAGGATGCTGGCCTTAATGGCGGCGACCTCGGAACGGCTGCTGACAGTGATTCCATTGGAATGAATGATGAAAATGCGGCGGACTCGGCTCCGGACGCGTTCGGTAGCAGCGACAGTGATCAAGCTGATACGGGTCCGGACTCGGGCGATGCTGGCGCGGATACCCCTGATACGCAAGCAGATTCGGCGACCAAGGACGGAACTCAGGGGCCTGCGGACGATTTCGGCGCACCCTGCAAGTCCGACGACGACTGCAGTTCCCAATGGTGCATCGAGGGTTACAGCGGCTATTTCTGCAGTCAGACTTGCGCTGGCAGTTGCCCGTCTGGGTACGTCTGCCAAAAAGTCTATGCGGGACAGGCGGCTACCTACCTTTGCGTCGCGCCGGTCAACAAGCTGTGCAAGCCGTGCAGTGCGGATATCGATTGCGGCGGCGGCATTTGCGTCAAGTCCGGCAGCGAACAGTATTGCGCGACCCCATGCGGCGGCGCTGCCGGCGGCTGCCCGGATTCCCACGCGTGCAAAAAGCAAGACAATCCAGATGGTACGCCGGGGCCGACCGTCTGCTTGCCAAACACAGGATCCTGCAGCTGCACCGCGGCGACGTCAGGCCTGGTGCGCGCGTGCCAGCAAAGCGGGGGGCCCAAGACGTGCTATGGCGTTGAAATTTGTCAGAATAGTCAATGGGGCTCCTGCCAGCTTCCGGCGGAGTCCTGCAATGGCCAGGATGACGATTGCAACGGGGTCGTGGACGACGGCTTCGTCGATGGCGCGGGCAAGTACACGACATTGCAGGCTTGCGGACAGTGTGGCATCAACTGTGCCGTGCTGCAAGCGCCCAATGCCAAAGGTATTTGTGATACGTCGTCGGGCCCTGCCCTGTGCAAGCTCGCCTGCGACGCGGGCTGGCATGACGTCAATGACAACCCCAAGGATGGTTGCGAATGTACAGTGATTTCTGCTACCGATGAACCCGATGGCCCCGACCAAAACTGCGACGGGATCGACGGCGAGGTGGACAATGGCATCTTCGTGGCGCTGACGGGCAGTGATGCCAACGACGGTTCGATGCTGGCTCCCCTACAGACCATCAGCAAAGCCATTGATTTAGCGGTGAAAAAGTCTAAGCGCGACGTCTATGCGGCCACGGGTGTGTACGACGGTTCGCTGACACTGCACGACGGTGTGCACGTCTACGGCGGCTACAGTCCTAATTTTAAACAGCATGATCCCAAGGCGTATGAAACAGTTGTCATCGGCGGGCCACAGACGTCGCAGGCGCCAGGGGCGATCAACGCACTTGATCTCAAAGGTTCTGCGGCCTTTGATGGATTCACGGTGTATGGAGCCTCGACCAAGTCCAAGGGCGCGTCGACCTACGCCATCTATGTGCGCGATTGCGGTGAAGGCCTGAAAATTGAGGGAAATCAAGTGATTGCGGGCGACGCTGGCGGTGGTCTGGCGGGCGCGGCGGGTACCAACGGGCAGGCGGGCACTGCCGGGTTTAGCGGCGTCAATGCAAAGGATATTGGCGCGTATGCCTGCAGTGCTACGTACAATTCCGCTGGTGGCAAAGGCGGTTTACATACATGCGGCGGCATCGACGTCAGCGGAGGCCAGGGCGGGACGAGCGTTTGCCCGGACTATGACGAAGATGGCACCCAGCCCAAGTCCAGCCCGTACAAGCAGACCTTATCGGCAGCCGAACAGGGCACCGCCGGCAAGGGAACTGCGGTTGGCATTGGCGGCGCTTCCGGTTACGATTCAATCATTTATGACGGTAGCGGTTGCAGCATTTGCACCCCACCCAAGCTCAAGGACGGCGACCCGTTTTTGTACACAACCGGCAACAACGGTGCCGACGGCGGCGACGGAATGGCGGGCGGGGCGGGAGCCGGCTGCGGCCAAGCGTCTGGCCAAGTCGTTGGTACGCAATGGCTTGCGGCGGTGTCGGCGGACGGCGGTGTCGGCGCGCCTGGCGGTGGCGGCGGTGGCGGCGGCGCAGGCGGGGGGGTCGAAGTCACGTCGACCTGTACAGTGGATAAACTGTTTAAATATCCAGACATCGGTGGATCGGGCGGCGGTGCAGGTGCTGGCGGTTGTGGCGGCAGTCAGGGCAAAGCCGGTGGCGGCGGCGGTGGTAGTTTCGCGCTATTCCTCTTGTTTACCCAGCCGCCTGCGGCTCTGCCGACCTTCACCGACAATATCTTGGTCACCGGCAACGGCGGCGATGGCGGCAGCGGCGGCCAAGGGGGCGTCGGCGGTGTCGGCGGCGACGGCAAGTTCGGCGGTGGCGACGACCCGACAGGCCTAGCCTGGTGCGCCTCCGGGGGCGGTCGAGGTGGACAAGGTGGCAACGGCGGGCACGGTGGCGGCGGCGGCGGCGGCTGCGGCGGCGTTAGTTTCGGGCTATTTGTCTACGGCCAGGGCGCCCTTAACGCGGGGCCGCTCAACCTCGCAAATACCATCCAGGTGCTCGGCCTGCCGGGCAGTGGCGGCGCGGGCGGCAAGAGCCTTGGCAAGACCGGGAGCGACGGTGCTGTGGGGGCTGGCGGGGCGGTGAACTTCTAGAAGCGGTCATGCGGTGGGGGCGTGGTGTCGGAAGTGTGAATCATATCGACGAGTTTACCCTAAGGGCTCCTACGGTGCCGAGGGTTCCGGCGAGCCAAAACGCAGCCGCCGGAACTTTGGGGGCGTCAGGGCCATTGCGCCCCTGAGGATGCGGGTTTGGTGGCGAAAAAAGCATGTTAGTTCGAAGGGTTTACTCGAAGGGCTCCTCAGTTGCGACGGCCGTCCACCCTGCCCAGCTTGACGAATGACCGGCGCAACGCGACCTTGTCCACCTGCGGGCGACTGTGAGCCACGCAGTGTCTGTTCCAAGGCCGCATGTCGCAAAACCACTCACCCTTGTTTCGCAATTTCTCGGCACGCCTTGCCCTGCTGGCTGTGACGCTGGTTCCGGCGAGCGCCTGGGCGTATCGCCCCTTTGATGGCACCGATGCCGATGTAGCTAAGCTTGGCGAATTTGAGCTTGAATTTCAACCGGCTGGCTATCTGAGCGCACCCTCGGGCTCAGCCGTCGTGGCACCCGACTTTGTCGCCAACTTTGGCCTGCTGCCTCGCTGGGAACTGGTTGTGGAAGGGCGGGGCATCTGGCCTCGCTCCGCTGCAAGGGCCTCGCTTCAGGAACTCGGAGTCTTCGGCAAACATGTTATTGTAGAAGGGATTTTGCAGGACGCGCCAGGCATGAGCGTCGCTACCGAAGTTGGGCCGCTTTTGCCTGGGATCCACGGTGACTCCGGGTTCGGCGGACACGCGGCGGTTCTGGTTTCGAGGGGAGGAGCGGCAGGAATTCTCCATGGAAACGGCGCATTCCAATGGACGCGCCAAGGTCACCCCGCCGCCCTTGCCTCGATAATTGCCGAAGCGAATCAGGCCTTGCCCCTGAGACCGGTGGCCGAGGTGGGAGCCATGGCGGTCAAAGGAACTGGTCTTTCCTACAGCGGATTGTTCGGAGCGATCTTGACGGCGAACCCGGAATTAGCTTTTGACCTCGCCATCAAGGGTACGATCGCTCCTTCTGAGCGCATTTGGGAACTGCGCCTTGGCGTTACCTGGACACGGCGGATGTGGACCCGTGGGTAGTCCTTGGGGTGGCGCAGGCCTGTTTGTAAAAGCCATTTATAACAAAAGGTTAAGCTCAAGGGCTCCTCAAGAGCGGTCCCTGCCGATCTGGGCCCCGAATTGTCAAATAACGCAATGTTTCGTCCCATTGCACCTCCGTCCATTGCGGTAGGCCGCTTCGCGAGTATTCTCCTGCCCCCCGCACCTCGCGCTGCGGACCCGGTGTGTTCGCATGTGGATCGTTCGCTTAGCGCTCCGGCGCCCCTACACCGTCGCCGTGCTGGCCGCGCTCATCTTGCTGAGTGGCGTCCTGTCCATACGCGCGATGCTGGTCGACGTCTTTCCGGTCATTGATATCCCTGTAGTTGCAGTCGTTTGGCAATATAATGGCTTGCCCGCCGAGGATGTCGAGCGCCGCGTCACCTTTATCTCCGAGCGAAGCTACTCGACCGCCGTCAGCGGCATTGAACGCATTGAATCTAAATCGATTCCCGGTCTTGCATTGCTCAAGATCTACTTTCAGCCTGGCACGGACATTGGCGCCGCGATTGCGCAGATCAGCGCTTCGTCCAACACGGCATTGCGGATCATGCCGCCTGGAATGCAACCACCTGTTATCGTACAGTTTAATGCTTCGAACGTCCCTGTCGCGCAGTTGACGGCTTCCTCCGAGACACTGTCCGAAGACAAGATCTTCGATTATGGCCTTAATTTCATACGCTTAAAACTGTTTACGGTTCCAGGCCTGTCGACGCCAGCTCCCTTCGGTGGACGCCAGCGACAAGTCGACGTGGACCTGGACCTACAAGCTTTGCAAGCCCGCGGATTGTCACCGGTTGATGTCGTCAATGCCCTGCAGAGCTCCAACTTGATTGTCCCGGCCGGCACCGCGCGCATGGGGGGCACCGAGTATAACGTCTTCATGAACTCAAGCCCGCCGCAACTAACTGATTTTGAACGTATTCCCGTCCGGATTACCGGCAGTGCGCCGACCCTCCTCGGCGATGTGGCCAAGGTGCGAGACGCCTTCGCCGACCAAACCAACATCGTGCACGTGGACGGAAAGCGCGCAACTTACCTGGCTATTTTGCGAAAAGCTGATGCTTCGACACTCGCCGTCGTTGACGCCGCCCGTGCAATGCTGCCTCAGATTCAGGCCGCCGCACCGCAAGGATTGGATCTTAAGATAGATTTTGACCAATCTGCCTTCGTGCGCCGTTCGATGACCGACGTCCTGCGCGAAGCGGCCCTGGCATCGATCCTGGTGTCGCTGATGATCCTCGTATTTCTAGGCAGTTGGCGCAGTGTGCTCATTGTCTGCGCGTCGATTCCGCTGTCGATCCTAGTTGGCGTGGTCGGGCTCAAGCTCTTGGGCCAATCCCTTAATATCATGACACTTGGTGGCCTGTCGCTGGCCATTGGCATGTTGGTCGATGATGCTACGGTAGAGGTCGAAAACATCCATCGAAACAGACACCTAGGTAAGAAGTTGACGGTGGCCATTCTTGACGGTGCCCACCAGGTCGCAGTGCCGGCCATTGTCGCAACCCTGTCGATTTGCATCGTCTTTTTCCCTGTCGCGTTGCTAGTCGGCCCGTCGCGTTACTTGTTTGTGCCTTTGGCGCTGGCCGTGGTGTTGTCGATGCTGGCTTCGTGGTTTTTGTCGCGAACCTTGGTTCCGGTGCTGGCCCGGATGCTGATGGGCAGCGAGCAGCTTGGCGAAGAACATCTAACGATATTAGGGCGTTTACGCGAAGGGCTCCTAAGCCGTGTTCAGGCCGGCTATGTCTGGCTCCTAGACCTCGTTCTGCACCATCGCTTAGCTACTATTCTGATATCACTTCTGATTTCCGCGATGACGCTCTTGCTGCCGGCGGCCATTGGCACGGACTTCTTTCCCCAGGTGGACACGGGGTTGATGAAGCTGCACGTGCGCGCACCTGCGGGCTCGCGATTGGAGGTCACAGACAAGCTAGTAACTCAAGTTGAAAAGGAAATTCGCGACACGATCCCGCCTAAGGAGCTCAGGACCCTCAACGCCATGATTGGCGTGCCGCTGTTCTTTAACTTAGCATTTGTACAGACAGAAAATACGTCTGGGATGGACGCAGAGTTGCTCATCGCCTTGACGCCCGGACACGCGCCGACCGAAACCTACATGCGGGCGCTGCGCAAACGGTTGCCGGCGCAGTTCCCTGGCACGACGTTTTGGTTTCAGCCGGCGGATATTGTGAGTCAAGTCATTAACTTTGGCGTCGCCGCTCCCATAGATGTGGAGATCGAAGCGCGTGACCTGCGCCAAGGGCTGACCCTGGCCGAGACGCTTGCTGCTAAACTCCGTCAAATTGCAGGTATTGTCGATGTGCGCATTCCAGAAACCTTGGACTATCCAGGGTTGCAGGTCGACGTTGACCGCCTGCGCGCAGCAGAACTGGGCTTGGCCCAACGCGACGTCGCCAATGCGGTGTTGATTGCACTTTCGTCTAGTTCCCTGGTTTCGCCGAATTTCTACGTAAATTTAGTCAATAACGTCAACTATCCTGTGGTGGTGCGGGTTCCGCTGGGCGAGATTCACTCGGTGGCCGAGTTGGCGCAAGTACCCGTAACCCCGCCATCTTCCAGTCAGTTGTTGGCTCCAGCCGATGCCCGGGGGCCGGCCGCGGTTCCTGAAGCTGCTACGATTCGGCTCGGTGCCATTGCGCAAATTACCCCAAGGAATTCGCTTAATCAGATTAGCCACACCACGGTGCAGCGCGTGATCCACGTCGACGCAAACCTCGCCGGCCGCGATTTGGGGCACGTGGCCGACGCGGTAGACCAGGCGATTGCCAGCCTTGGCCCCTTGCCGCCGGGCATCAAGATCACGTTGCGCGGGCAGCCGGAGGTGATGCGCGCTTCCTTCAAGACCATGGGAATTGGCCTTATCCTTGCGATTGTGTTGGTTTATCTGCTGATGGTCGTGTTGTTTCAGACCTTTGTCGATCCGCTGATCATTTTGACCGCCGTGCCGGGGGCCCTTGTCGGCGTCCTGTGGCTCCTCGCGGCGACCCATACTACGCTAAATGTTGAATCGCTGATGGGTTCGATTATGGCAGTCGGCATCGCGGTGGCCAATGCGATTCTGATTGTCAGTTTTGCCAATGAATACAGAGCACAGATTGGCGCTGATGCGAGGACAGGCGCTTTGGAAGCGGGGCGAACGCGCCTGCGGCCGGTGCTGATGACTGCACTGGCCATGATTCTAGGGATGTTGCCAATGGCGGTCGGCCATGGCGAGGGCGGCGAGCAAAACGCACCCCTGGGTCGGGCCGTCATCGGCGGTCTGTTGATGGCTACCTTGGTGACTTTGTTTGTGGTTCCCGTGGTCTACACCTTGCTGCGTCGCAAACCGCCGCGGGCCCATGAGTTGGATGTGCAATTTGCCAAGGAATCTCAGGGTGCTACGGCAGAGTCGCTCGCTTAGCTGCGTTCGACTCGGACTTTGGCCGAACCGGCTAGAATGGAGGATGTCCTGGTCATTGTTGCTGAATCATCGCGTCGGCCCTGGTGGCAGACTGTGGCGTTCTACTTGCTTGGGGTTGCCGCGGTAGTCGGCACTTGGTTTGCTGTGAAGAGCTTGGAATTACAGGCTATTGACCGCGTGGAGGCTGCAAAGCCCATGGATGACGGCAGCCTGCCGGCCGTTGCGGTCGCGGTCGCGGATGCCTCGGCGCCCACGCGGCAAGTTCTCTTGCTGGGCGAAGCGCGGCCGTGGCTGACAACGACAGTATATGCAAAAGTCAGTGGATATCTTCATGAAATTCGCGTTGACCGCGGCGCACATGTCAAGGCCGGAGAGGTCATCGCGCTGCTCGACGTTCCCGAGCTCGACCAGCAACTGCGGGCGGCCAAGGCCGATGCGCACAATCGCGCAAGCCTGGCAAATCGCGCAGAAACACTGGCTAAGCCAGGTGTGGTTTCGGCCCAAGAGGCGGAAACGGCCAAGTCTGCCTCAGCCGTTGCCGACGCCCAGGTGGCGACTCTGGCCTCGCAGCGGGAATACCGCAATATCCGTGCGCCCTTTGATGGTGTGGTCACGGCGCGATTCGCGGATCCAGGAGCGCTCTTGCAGGCAGCAACCTCTGCACAGACTAGCGCCCTGCCGGTGGTAAGGATTTCAGATATCGATAGGTTACGCGTCAGTGTCTACTTGACCCAGGACGACGCGGCGGCGGTCCATGTCGGCGACGATGTGACTGTGACGGTTGCCAACCACCCGGAAAGCGCGGTAAGGGCCAAAATCTCGCGGATTGCTGGGGAGTTGGACGTCCGAACGCGTTCGATGCTCGCGGAGATCGACGTTGACAACCAGCAGCAACGCATCAGTGCCGGAGCCTTCGTTGACGTCCTGTGGACGATGCAAACCGCTGAACGGACGCAGGTTCCGGCCGAGGCACTGCTGATTCGTGGCCCACAGACCTGGATCGCTGTTGTCGGCCCGGATGACCGGATTCGCCTGCGGGCCGTTCGCGTGCGCGACCACGACGGGACCAAGGCGCGCATTGAGGGGGAAGTGAAACCCGGCGAAAAAATAGCTATTTCGGGTGGAGACGCCTTGACCGACGGCCTGCACGTCCGCCCAGTCCTGCCGGCACCCAGGGATGGCAAGAAGTGATGCTGTTGCGAATCATTTTGCTGTGTATTGTCTTGATGTTGCCTTGCGTTTCGCCAGCCATGGCCGTGCCCATGACGCTGCATGAGGCGGTGCAGCGTGCCCAGGCTACCCATCCTAGCGTCGCCCAGGCGAAGTTGGATATTGCCCGTGCCCAGGCCCAGTTGCAGCAGTTCAAGGCGGCGATTCTTCCGAGTGTGGCGGCAGTTGGGCAATGGACCCAGCTGGACAGCGACCGCATTTCCGGGGGCCACGTGGTCCTGCCGGCGAGTCAGCTCTATGCCGCTGTCGCGCTGACGGTGCCGGTGCTCGTTCCACAGCGATGGGTCGCGTGGCGTCACGCACAAGATGCTGAAAATGTAGCTGAAATGAGCGTCGCGGCGGCGCGATGGGACGTGGGCGTAGCGGCTGCGCGCCTGTGGCTTTCGCTGCTGACGACGCAACGGCAGGTGGAAGTCCTTGAACGGGCCCAGGAAACGGCGAAGGTGCACCTGGGGTTTGCGGAGCAGCGACGCAAGGGAGGGATTGGCAATCAACTCGACATTGTGCGGGCGGCGCAGGAGGTGGCGCAGGCAGATGCGCTCGTTAAGGCTTATGGAGCCCTTAGAGTAAAGCTCGCAGAACAACTAGCATTCCTTACCGACGCTTCCCCCCCTGTGACCCCGGTCGGCGATTGCCCGCTGGCGTTGGAGGCGACGTTGGCGACCGACGCGAGTCTTCGCCCGGACGTTCGGGCCGTGGAGCGACGAATCCAAGCAGCACTACGTGTTGTCAATGATAGTACAGCGGATTGGTACCCGAGCGTCTTTGCGACCGTGCTTCCGTTTGCCCAGTGGCCGGCCTTGTCGACGGTGCCTAACCTAGGCCTTCAAGCCCAACTCATTGTCAATTTTCCGATTTTTGATTGGGGCGCGCGGCGCGGTCTGGAGCAGGAACGTCAGGCGATTGCGGAGCAGCTGCAAGTGCAAAAAACTGGTTTGGAAAGGCAAATCGCGGCCGATGCTCGGGCTGCGCGTGGCGCGTGGATGGCTGCAACGTCCGCACTTCAGGCAGCACGGGATGCGCTGGGATGGGCACAGGAAGGTTTGAATCTCGCTCAGATCGCGTGGCGGGCGGGGGCGTCCACGAATCTAGAAGTCGTCGACGCCGAACGACGAACCCGCGACGCTGCCACTGCGGTTGTCGTGGCGGAGGACGCTGTGCGGCAGGCGTGGCTTGATGCGAGCGTGGCGGGCGGGGGGCTGCCTTAGGGGTTACTCTGTGAATAAACAGTAGGTTAACTCTTAGGGCTCCCAACGGGCCACATCTGAGGCTACCAAGCAGTTTCTTTGTAATCCTTAAGGAATTTCCCCCACGTGTGTGTGCCAGTATTGAAGCCCGAGATGATCGGGTCGACTATGCGCGCCGCACCATCGACGATATCCAGAGGCGGGTGAAAATGCTGCTCAATTGCCTTTCGTTGCGCGTGGTGGTCCGGGTCCTCGTCGTTAATCCAGCCCGTGTCGACGCTGTTCATGTGGATGCCATCGGCGTGGTAATCCGCGGCTGAGGTGCGCGTCATCATGTTCAGCGCTGCCTTGGCCATGTTGGTGTGCGGGTGGCGAGTTGTCTTGAGCTTTCGGTAGAACTGGCCCTCGACCGCTGAGACATTTACGATATGCTTGTCATGTTCAGGGGTTCGGAGCATCAGGGCCTTCAGCCGGGCGTTGATAATGAAGGGGCCCACTGCGTTAACCAGTTGAGTTTCCAGCAATTCTACCGCTGACACCTCGGCCAACGTCAGCCGCCATGAGTTGCGGTCCCTCAGGTCGAGTTGCTGCAGGTCCTGGTCTAGGAGCCCTTCTGGGAACAGGTGGCTCTGATCCATCAATTCATCTGGCAGCAAAGCCGCTTGCGAAAGTGCGGCAGGCTCCAGTAGCCCGACCGGACGCGACGCCCCACGCACCAACCCGTCGCCAATCGATGGGGCCCCAGGCGTTTGGCTGAGCCGACGCAACGGCACCGTCTGGCTGGGCAGAATCTCATTTTGCCGCAATCCATTGTATCTACCGAGTAAACGCTGCGTTGACTCAGGTACCGCGTTCCATTCCGCGTTTTCCAAGGACATCATGTGCCGATAGAACTCCGGGGGGCGGCGCACCGTCTGGCACGCGTTGTTGATGATGAAGTCTAACCTTCCGTATTGATTAATGATATGTTGGCAAAATGCCTCAACACTCGGTGTGTGGCGAAGGTCGAGTCCGAAAATCTCCAACCTGTCGGCCCAATCCGCAAAGTCGACCTCGGCGGCATACCTTTGCGCGGCATCACGAGGAAATCGCGTCGTTACAATGAGTTTTGCCCCGCACCGCAAGAGCTTGATGCCCGCCTGGTAGCCAATCTTGACACGCCCCCCGGTAAGCAGAGCAACTCTCCCAGATAAATCGGCGAGTTCCATTCGTTTTTGGTAGTTCAAGCGCGCGCAGTCAGGACACAACTGGTCATAGAACCTATGAATTTCCGTGTACTTCACCTTGCAGACGTAGCAGTGCTGCGGTATCGCCGCAGTCTTCGCTGGGTCCTTCGACTCTGCGCCGACACGGGGATCGGGAGCATCCTCCTCAATTTCATCCGCTTCCGGGGAAGGGGGGGGGAACACATTTGGCGTCACGAACACCGGCTTGGCGCGGAGTTCGCGGATACCGGTCTGTGCCCGAAGGTCTTGTACACACTGCGATTGATCGTGCTTTCGGCTACGACTTCGCACCTTTGCTTCTTGTCTCCGCTTGTCGAGATCGGGGCAGAAGACGTCGGCCGCCGCGTTGACCAACCGGGCCCTCTGCTCAGGCGTCAGGGGCTCGAGCAAGTCACGGTTATTAGCAACAGATTCAAGCGTTTCCGTAGCCTCGATGAGGCGACGCGCCCAATCGGGATGGGAACAGGCAGGTACGTTCATAGTCGGTAACATCTTGCAATACTGATGGAAAACGAGCACTCCCGCGCACGCCGGAGGGCGAAGCTTTGGAGGATAACTGTACCCCCCGGTTCGGACAAGTGCGGGAGCGAAAGGCCGCGGCGTTGGGCGTTCAAACAGTGGACCCCTTTGAGCTAACTACTTGATCATTATTAGGCTCCTCAGCCATCCGTCCCCGGCCCGGTCCCGTGCCCGCCCCGTCTACGTCGACGCCACCACCGCCCCAGCATCGACCGCCGGCTCGAACAGGCCCGGTTGTTTCGCATCGCCGACCAGCCACGGTGCGACCGGCGCGAAGCTGTGCCAGGGGAAGTGGGGGGCGCCACGCCGGCCCTCACGGTACGCCTCGG
>CAIMEY010000116.1 GCA_903840165.1 uncultured Myxococcales bacterium
ACTCTCATACGCATGTAGCGCCAGCGGTTCATCCCCGCGCGTGCAGGGAACGGCCCATTTTCCCTTCGTGCTTGATTTGCGTCTGCGGTTCATCCCCGCGCGTGCAGGGAACGGCGGCGGTCAGCGTCTCGATCAGACGAGGGTACCGGTTCATCCCCGCGCGTGCAGGGAACGGATGCCCGCACGCAAATAGCGAGCCGCGACGACCGGTTCATCCCCGCGCGTGCAGGGAACGGCGGGAGCACCGTAGGCACCTCAGATGGACTAGCGGTTCATCCCCGCGCGTGCAGGGAACGGTTCCGGCAACGTGCCAAGAATCGCGATGAATTGCGGTTCATCCCCGCGCGTGCAGGGAACGGGCCGGCAGTGGCAGGCAATGGCGTAATGAGCGCGGTTCATCCCCGCGCGTGCAGGGAACGGCCGAATTCTTCGCGGGTCATCTCCACGATCAGCGGTTCATCCCCGCGCGTGCAGGGAACGGCGCCAGTTGCGCTTGCAGGCGGGCGATCGTCACGGTTCATCCCCGCGCGTGCAGGGAACGGTTTAGTCAATGCGAAAATAAATGCGAAAATAACGGTTCATCCCCGCGCGTGCAGGGAACGGGAGCACACCGGCATCGTGGCTGTCGCCCGGATCGGTTCATCCCCGCGCGTGCAGGGAACGGTCTCCCTTTGTGGGCGCGGACTTGACTGACTTCGGTTCATCCCCGCGCGTGCAGGGAACGGTATAGTGCTGCAGCCCGCGACGACCTCATTAGCGGTTCATCCCCGCGCGTGCAGGGAACGGCGACCGCGCGGCCATGCTTCCGGTCCTCCCAACGGTTCATCCCCGCGCGTGCAGGGAACGGCCTCTCGCAGGTGTTCAATGCCAAGCCCTCGACGGTTCATCCCCGCGCGTGCAGGGAACGGGAGCACAACGAGAACCTGGCTGTCGCCCGTATCGGTTCATCCCCGCGCGTGCAGGGAACGGACTTCCTGGATCTCGCTGAATTGCCAGCGCTATTCGCTCAAGTCTTTTGCTACCAACTTGTTCTCAATGATTTCAATGAGCTTCATCGGCATGTACCGTCTCCGGCTTTTCCACTTAGGCCGCACCTACTTACTAGGGCCCCCGCTCGGCCGCACCGCGGCGGGGGCAAAGGATACAAGAGTCATGCCATCGCAGTCCACTGGTGTTCGACGATTGGTTCCCCACGTCGCAAGTTCATAACCTTGTTCATTCCGTGCGCTCCAGGCCGCCACGGCATTGCCGTCGGGTCCCAGGCCAGCGGTGACCTGCTGCCAAATCATTTCCCGTGTAGCTTTGCTGACATCACCTACATAGAGGCCAGCACGCACCTCCAGCAGCCAAACTGCCAGGCGTCCCCGCAAGCGCGGCGGCACGTTTTCAACCGCGATGACCAGCATCGCCTTGTCGCTCCGGAAGCGGAATTGCGGGCGGCATCGCTTCTGGCGCCGGCTCGGGTGGCTCGATCTCGCCTGCTGATAGGACTTCTTCTATGAGTGGAATCAAGCGCTTAAGGATCCTGCCCTCGCGAAATGCGTCGCGGCAGGCCAAGCGGGTCGCCCGGTCCGGATTCGCTGGGTTTTGCGCGGCAACCTGGAAAGCAAGCGGCACGACGGCTTCGAACTTAACGATGTCAGCAATATCGTAGACAAAACTTTGCGGCTTGCCGGTATGCAGAAAGCCAATGGCAGGCGCATAACCGGCTGCAAGGATTGCTGCTTCGCTGATTCCATACAAGCAGGCCGTAGCCGCGCTAATGCAGCGATTAGGCACGTCACCGCCATCCCAGTCCTCAACATCGTAGCGCCTGCCGGTCCAGGGAACTCGGTACTTTTGGGCCAAGAGCCTATACGTCTCGCGGACTCGCGCGCCCTCGATGCCCCGTAGCTGGTCGACGCTCCGGCGCTGCGGCGGTTCCTCGCCAAATCGAATCGCGTACATCCGTCGGACAACTTTGAGCCTGAGGTCATCATCCAGCGCGAGCTTTGCCTGGTACAGCAACCGATCCGACCGGGCCCCACCTGGCTGGCCAGCCGCGTACAGGCGAACCCCTGACTCTCCAACCCAAATCAGCAACGTGCCCACCCGCGCGGCCAGCACTACCGCTGCGTGCGAAACCCGCGTCCCCGGCTCCAGCAAGAGGCAGACGATAGCGCCCACCGGAATGACCATGCGCACGCCCTTTTCGTCGACGAGAACGAACGCGCCGTCCAAGACATCCAGTTCCCCGTACCGCAGGAACAGCATGGAAACACGGTCTTTGATTGGGATTGGCCGCGCCGGGGGCAGAACATCCGTCATCGTGGCGACCTAGCGGGCACGTTTGATGAGCCAAAGTCCGCAACCAAAGGCCTTCTGGGGCCCGAGGCCATCGCCGATGCCGGTCAGGAATGCTTGCGGATCAACAATCTGCAGCCTTCCACTCAGGTCAACGGTCGAATACCGGATTGAGCCGCCTTTGGCCCCGTGGCCCAGGTGTTGCTGCCGATAGCTGGTAGCTAGCAGCGACCCAAGTTCAACTTCAATGCCTAAACGCTCCTGCTTGGCTAAGAGCCAACTACTGCAAGTACGCTGAACTTGAACTGCTTCTGGCGTGCGTTCATCGTTCGGCAGCCCCCGTTCGGCATATTTGGCATCCATGACGACATCGACCCGCTTGCCGTGCGACTTGTCAACCCGTTTCCCATCCGCGATGGCACTTGGTCCGCGCGACTTGACCCGGGTTGGACTGACGCGGACTTGAAACTCTAGCCAATCGCCCGTCTCCAGAACAGGCGCATAGTGCTTGACCTCGAAAGAGAAATGGCCATTCTGGTCCTTGGGCGCTCGACGGCTGAGTGTGTGTACAACAGGACCGGCAGAGCCTGGCGGCGCGGAGTCGATGCGGTAAAGAAAATCGCGCTCTGTGCCGGCAGGGGCTTCAAACCACTGCCAGATCAGCTGGTGCACACCGTAGTCATTGGCCAACTGCTGCCACAGCCGTGGATTGTCGGCCGCGCTCGGGTGCAAAGTGGCGCGGGTCAAGAACAATTCAGCCATGGCTTACCTCCTGCGGCGACAATTCACTGCCCCGGTGTTCGACGCGCGTATGGAACTGCCAAGCGCGGCGCCGCCCAGGTTGGTCGCGACGCTCAATGCGGACGGTTTCCGCAATGTTATCCAACGCGGGCCAATCGCCTTCCCATGCGAATTGGCGAACAAGCCGCTGACCTTGTTCATACCGCGTCCGCAGGACTTGGGACGGCCACGATTGATGGCGCAGCTGGCCACCTAACACGCCCTCCTCCTGGCTTGTAAAATCAGCCTGTTGCAGGGCCTTTACGGGGTGCTCGGCGTTCGCGAGCCGTGGCGCGAACGGCAATGCGGGCGGACACGATTTCCGACCCAGGTAGGGCACGAACACCGGACGCAGCAAAGCTTTTTGAATATTAGCCAGTTGGAATCGTGCGTTGGGCTGCCGATTCCAGATAGCCACAACAGCCAGGGTGTCTGCCAGATACGCACGCTCAGACAGGATCGTCGACAGCTCCTCGCGTGGTTGGGCAAGTTCCTCGGCGCGTGTCCACAAGGGGCCGCGTGGTTGGGGCTTGTCTTTCCAGCGCTTTTCCTGCTTGTCAGCCCAACTCGCACTCGGCGCCTGCGCCGTGTGGTAGTCGTGCATGAGGCGGCCGGGCACGTCAACCCGCGAAGCCATGGCCAGCGATTCCTGAAGAGCGGTCTGCTGTTCCTCATCAGACCGCTCGATGCCCAGCGCACCGGCGACCAGCCCGATGACGCCCGACCGAGACGGTCGGTCCGACGTCGACCGCCGCTCCCCCACGGCGATATCACCCCAGGAAACCAGTGGGCCATAGACGCGAAAAAGCAAGAACTCCGTCACGATACGGCCTCCTCGCAGAAAGCGATGACGTCCGCAAGCGTGCCGTCGCCGGTCAGGCAGTTGAACGACTTGTTCGCATCGCTGCACGGCTCATAGACTTTGTCCATCGCTGAACGGGTCTTGGTCAAGGCATCAATGCTCGCAAACATCTGATCCTGCGAGTCAATCGGCCTCAAGAACGCCGCGCACAAGGAACGCGGCTGCTGCCCCCCCTTCTCAGCCAGGAAGTAGGAAGCACGGGCCCGCGACCCGAAGCTGTTTTGCTTGCCAGTCGGTGCCACGGTCGCGCAGGCCTCAATCAGCGCGGCAACGGCTAGTTGGGTTAATTGCTTGTCGCCATTCAGGTTTTTCTTAAGCAGGTCGGTGTCGATGCAAACGTAGTGGTAGAGCACGCCAGCACTGAACTCGGTCGTGCCAATGTGCCCGGCGCCGCGGTCCTCCTCGCCAGTGTTCAAGTCATCGACTGCACTGAAGAAGTCATCCTCTACCGCGACCTTGTGCACGGAGAGCGCATGGGCGACTTGGCAGGCGGCTTCGACGGAACTACTTGAATGTTCTGCAAGCATGCGCCCGAACAGCGCGATGTCGACGGAGCCCTTGCCGTCGCCCATCAAGTTCGCGTAGTCCGCGTCAGCCGGTGCCGATGTCTTGGCCTTCGTCACGAACGCGTCGATACGATCTTGCTCAGCCTTGGACACATGGATGATTTGCCCTGTACTAATAACGCCCTTGGCTAGCTTCTTGTCGTCAACCTTGGCAAACACCTCAGCTACCGTCTGGGCGATCGCCTTGGCGTGGGCCTCATTGCCAAGTTGGTCGAGCACAGCTTTGCTTACCATATGCGTACGCTTGCCCAAATGGTCGCCGACTTTGCTCCCGAACACCGACGAGGTTCGCCACGCGCGCTTGAGACTTTGCGACGACACGCGCAATCGCTGGGTGCCGCCAAACACAGCGGTTTTCGGCCGACCAAGGTCATCGCGATTCAGGTTTGCCGGCGGGTAGGCCGTCAAGAAGTGCAGTTGAATGAAATTGCCCATGTTCTGTCTCCTCAAGAAAAAAGCCCGTGGCTGGTTCAGTTTAGGTTCGCGGTCTGGAAGTAGTCGAAGGCCCACCGCCTGCGCCGGTCATCTCCCCAACGCAGGATTGACGCCGCCAGATCGCGCACATCCGCGGAGTTCTTCATCAAATGAACCGCACGGGTTAGGTCTGGCTGCAGCTCAGCCGGCGTTTGCTTCTGCAGCAGGCGCCGAAAACGCAGTTCGGACAAGACCGGCCCATCCTGGCCAGCCGCCGCCTGTTTGGCAAAACCACCGTCTTGATGCCGCTCTACATGGGCAAGCACGGCCGCCAGCACGGCAACGGCTCGGGCGTGGTCGTTGTCGCGCATGTCGACGCCACCAATGCGGCGCAATAGTGCGTGAAACGATGGATTTGCATACACGTCCGCCGCGCTGCGGGCGCGTCGCAGATCTGCGCGGTCACCTCGTAAGTTTGGCCCGTTAGCCTTGCCCCCCTGCTCGGTTAGGGTTTGCCACCAGCCAAATGCGGCGTCTGCCCAGGTGTCGCGGCGTTCAACCGCCTGTGTTGTTGCAGCTATTTCAGTCATCGCTTCCTCCATCATGAGTTGGCTTTTGCACTTTTGCCTTTGGACTTCTTATCGGGATCCGAGGTCTTGAGCCCCACTTTCTCAAGCATGCGGTCGCTATCCGGTTTAGTGTTCCAGAACAGCCACTTGCGCGCCTCTGCAATCCGGCGCACATCGCCAGCCTCCCAGTTGCCGAGCAACTGCGAGGCCTCGTCGAACAGGCGCATAGCGTGGCTATGCAGGTCCGAACACCACCACTTGCGTAACTTGACCTGCTCGCTGTCTGTCGCGACTTCATGGCCAGCCTCTATGGCATCGCCAAGTTGACCTAATACCTCGTAAAAGCCGGGTTCCGTGGCAGACCAAAATCGGTCGCGCAATCGAGCAGCTTCGTCCTTCTGGAAGAACGTCTTGAAGCGTTGATCGCCTTCGCGAACCGCGCTTCCCCTTGCGGCCAAGCCGAACTGTCCAGCAACGTACTCGGCCACGCCAACCAATGCAATCGCGCCTGCCCTCATGCCTTCTTCGCGATCCTTTGCATGCGAAAGAACTGGCATTTGCGCGTGGCACCAGGCCAGTGGCTTCATGTTGTCCATGTCGTAGCCCGCTACCGCCACTGGTGCCGCAGGTACCCCGTCTAGCTGACGCCAGCGTCGGACGACCAACGCCGGAGTCTTCGAACGGCCGCCGTCACTCGCCACTCCGAGAATCAGTGCAGGCCACTGGTCATAGGAGAGTGCCGACCGATTGCCCTTGATCGGCGCGGGCTCTGCTCCCGGTCCGTCGAGTCGATAGGGGGTCAGTGGGTGCTGATAGGCACCTTTATAGTCAAAGCCGTAGTTCGCGGTGTTGACTGATGACACAAATGGCCCCGATTGACCTGGAAGTACAGCGCATTCGCCCTCAGTCAACAAGTCGGCCAACCACAGCCGCCGAGGCATCCCCCAATAGTGATGCAGCCGCGCGCAGTGGGCCGGCTGAGTTTGCGAACCTTCATCGGTACTTACGCGAACCGGCCCCAACCAAGGCATTGAATCTGCTTCAAGACCGTCCGGCAGGCCGCCAGGCACGTGGTTCCATGTCTCCGTATCCAGGACATTACGCCAGGCCGTCGACCAAAGATTCTTGCCAAGAATCCAAGTGGTAAGCGGCCCCCCACCTCGGAGTGAAGTACGATGGCCAACGCCGCCGCTGGGCGAACTCGTCTGCAGCGCGAGCAGCAACCACGCGGCACCAGGCCGACTCACGCAAACATTGCCGAAACGTTTGACAAAATGGTCCTTGTTGCCGTTCAGCGTTGACTCGCCAGGTCCATCGATCAGCAGACCGGCAACAGGCTTGAGACTCAAACTGGCGGACTTCTTCCTCTTTTCTCCGGGCAATGGCTTGATTGAGGCAGCCTTCCCTGCGCCCAGGTCAATTCCAGCGAGGCTTTGATCCTGCATAAACCGCGGCCCCTCTCCAAGCAAGTCGAACTTGCCGCGCAGTGGTTGCAGCAACTGGCGCAGCTGCTCCTGCGTCGGCGGCAGGTCGTGAAACTTACGCCAAAGGTCTTCCGTCGGCGGGGTCCAGGCCGTCTGCAGCAGCCCGATCAAGAATTGAATGCCGGCGCAGTCAAAATCCGGCCTGCCCGTGTCGATATCGATTGGCGGGTCCGCGGCATCTACGATCTGCCACGGCGCGATGAACTTGCGCGCCCCAGAGGCCGTTCGCACAGGAATCCACTGTTCTTCCAGCAAGTCGTAGCTCATGCCTTTCTCCCGGCAAAATGCAGTCCCGTCTCGAGGTTGTACTCGATTCCCCGGCCCTTCCACGTTCCCTGGGCAGTCTGAGCCAAGACAACCGTGCTTGTCCAGCGCCCTTTGTCGGGCATCTGCTCATTAGTTAAATCAATAAGTTGTAGCTCCATGTCCGTTGGCGGCGTCACCCGTCCTGCAGGCACTTGAACATCGGCATCGAACCAACTTGCGTTGCGCAGCCACGACGTACATAATGGAACCAATTGATTCCCATCAATAATTGCCAGCCGCAAACGCTGTGTCGGTTGGCCCAGGCGGGTTGGCATCTCAGTATCGTCGTGCCAGTGCGCCAACGCGTCGACGCTGAAGTACCCGGAAGACGGATGGATCTTGTTCAATTGGGCCACCGCCGACTTTGCCTTTCCCTCGCCGTCTGCTTGATTTGCCCGAGCATCCAAAGCTGGCGGCACAGGTTCATCGGCGTTCGCATACTCGACTAGGTGTCGAGCATCCTTGGGCAAAATAATCGCCCCCCGCTCCAGTATGACCTTCTGCGTCCGCCAAAGCAGTGCGGGGTCGCGATAAACTGCTTGTGTACCGGGCAGAAACGACTGAAGCCAGTCTGATTTGGGTTCATCAGCCCAACTCGGCGCCAAGACCAGCAATTCCGGCGACTCGCGTCCATCTGGGTTGCAATCACCGTCAACCCGCGCCAAGCCAGCCGAGTCACGGCGATGCCGATGCAACCGGCCCGCTCGCTGGATAAGCAGGTCGGCTGGCGCAAGGTCGGTCACCATCACGTCAAAGTCCAAATCTAACGATTGTTCAACGACTTGTGTTGCAACCAAGACCTTGCCGCGGCGCTCAGCTCCCGACGCCTTGCCAAAATCCGCCAACACGTCGGCCTCGACGATGGCACGGTGTCCAGCCATCATGCGTGCATGAAAGATCCGAGCATTCACGCCTGCCGCGCGTAGGGCAAGCAGCGATTCCTGTGCGTCGCCCACCGTATTGCGGATCCAGACGGCGCAGCGGCCAGCCAAGGCCGACACTCGCAGAACGTCAACAACTTCAAGCTTGTCGTGAATGAACCGAACGGGGATAGTGCGGTTACCGGAAATACTAGTTGGAACAGGGACTTCATCCAACCCCGATGCAGTCACCTGGGTCCACAGAGGGTACTCAGACCTACTTGCGACAGGTGCCGATTCATCGGCGCGAGTGGATTGAGCGCCAAACGCAAATTCATCAAATACTTCAGGCAACTTTGCGGCCTGTCGTCCTCTCCAGAAGGCGGAAATCAATTGCTGCCGCAAACTGTGGGTCAGTGTTGCGGACAGGACGATCGTCGAACCGCCGTGCATCGCCTGCAACTCGACCAGCGCCTCAATCAACTTGCCGGTGTACCTGTCAAAGGCATGAACTTCGTCAATGATCAAGATGTTGCGGGCCACTCCAATTTGCCTCAGCGTGCTGTGCTTGACCCTTAGAATCCCGAGCAACACTTGATCAACTGTCCCGATGCCCAGTTGCGCCAGAAGGGACTTCTTGCGAGAATCCGCCAGCCAGGACTGGCGCATCTGACCTGCAGGTACGTCATCACGGTCCACATGGGCGCTGCGTTCAGCCTGACCGTGGGCCAGAACGAAGTCGGCTGGACCGCCATGAAATAGTGCGTCTTTCCAAATCGTAGCGCGGGCGTGCATGCCGTTCGCCGTCGCCATGGTCGGCAGTGCGAAGTAGATGCCGTGGCCTAGGCCCTGGCGAATTAACCGGTGCGCCAAGAGGACAGCGGCTTCAGTCTTCCCAGATCCCGTCAGGTCTTCAATAACATGGAGCTGCGGCCCCTCCCGGAGCTGTCGGGTTGCCGTCGCGCTCTGAAGCGGAGTTGGCTGCCCGATGCGTGCCAAGCCCGCGATTTCAAGCGCAGGTTGTGGCAAATTGGGCAGAATCCCAGCGTGCGCTACTGCCAGACGAGCCCTGACCATCGCTAACGCCCAGTATTCCGTCGCTGTCTGGCCCTGGCTGCAATACGGGAAATACTCCGGACTTGAGCCAAGCCAATCGGCCAGCGTGATGAGGCCGGCCACGAGCCAGCTCGATGGTCGCAGAAGGTCGCCGCCGACGCCTGGTGGCCACGCCAGCGGACCCGGCTGCAGTAGGCGAACGACTTCTCCAAGCCAACTGCTTACGGCCGTTCGATCTTCGGGGCTTAGCATCGTAGGCAAATCACATGTCGCCAGCGCCGGCCGGCCGTGATGCCCAGTTGCAGCCGCGATCCAAGGCTCAAGTAGTCTTCGCGTCTTGGCGGAATCAATGCGAAAACCCCCTTCCCGTACATCCAGTTCTGCGGCCAAGTTCAACTTATCGTGCCGCCAAATTGCCAGACCCACGGCGTCGTGTCGGGGCTTGTAGGCCGGTCGGTCTTGGCCGGTCGGCCAGGGCTCGCCGGCAAGGCGGTCTCGTAGCGCTGGGACTAAATGCTGAAAACCACGACTGAACTTGCCAAGGTCGTGCAGGGCTGCTACGAGCGGCAACCACGCACGGACCGTCTGGCGGTCGAGGTGCGCTAGGTCGGCAATCCGGCACAACAACAAGGCATCCCCATCGAGGACAACAGCCACAACCGCGGCGACGTCCAGGCAGTGCCACGCCAGTGGGTGCCACTCCCCGGAGGGTCCCGCAGCTGACTTACCCCAATAATTAAGATAGTTAGCCGTGTTCATGCGCCAAGAGTATGCTCCTGGCTCGCGTACGTCAATCGGCGCAGGACTCTATGCGACAACGGCTGTCGCATAAGACCTAGTCCCTGAATTCATGACTGAATACCCAACCCACCGCACCCTCAAAACCACCGAGTCACCCACCACCGCCATCAGGCCAGCCACCCACGCGCCTCTAGCAAAACGTCGCATGCACCGCAGTTTGTCAGGAGAAACACAGCCCCGCACGCGGCCGTTGACCCAGTGCTCGGCCAAGCACCGCACGACGGTAGCGACCAGGGCCACTGCGCCCTGGCCGCCAGCGACTGCAGCCTGGACGGGCGCTATGGGATCCAAGTGAAGACGGCGCTCCGGGACTCGCTCAACGGCGGCGTGGCGCCCCACCCGCGACAATTCCCGCGGACAAGGGCCCAGGGCTACCCGGCACCGCTACCCGGGACCGCTACGCGCCAATCCGTCCGCCAACCCTACAGCGCCCCAGCGAACCGCTTGGCCTTGTAGTCCTTAGACACGCGCACGCCGTTGATGACCGCGGCGATAGCGACGTCGCGCTTATCATACGCAGCTTCCAGCGCGCCGAAGATCTCATCGCCTTGGGCGTCGGTGATCTCCTGGATCGCCTCGACATCCTCATTGATCTTCTTGACTTCTTTCTGCAATTCGCCGTAGAGCTGGTACTCCGCCTCGTCCCAGTTGTAGATGACCAACTGGGCGAGCAGGCCGTTGCTGTTGTCAAAGATCTCTTTGCGCAGCACCCGGTCTACGTGGGCCGCGTCGATCTTCTGCGGGCGATAGCCCTTGAAATAGCGATAGAAAACGCTGCGCTCAATGCGCTCAAGCTCGGGCAAGAAGGTGCGCAGCGGAATGCGCCGGCACAGCCGCGAGAAGGCGCGCGGGCTCAGTTCCTGCAAAGCTTCAATGGCTTGGCGGCCATCTTCCTGGCTGGTATCGGCTGGCGCAGCGTCAGGTTCGGTGATTGGGCTTGCGGACTCTGCGGGGGGCGTTTGCTCTTCGGACACAGTGGACTCCGTCATCGTAGTACCTGGGCAACCTCGGCCGGTTGCGGGCGCGCTAGTCTAAGTCATCCTGCACGCATCGGCAACGGGGTGCGCGTCAAAACATGTCCCCCAGCCGCGGCTGACCAAAAAGGCCGAGGGCCAAGTCCCGCGCCCCTGCGCATGCGACCTGGCCCCCTGCATCTTTTCAAGCACTTGGTCCGCTACACCTTGAGGCGCATTACACCTTGAGGCGCATCGTCAACTCGTCGGGCAGCGCCGCGGGGGCCTTACCCTTCTTGGCGGGCTTGGCAGCCTTGTCCTTGGGGTCCGCCTTGGCATCAGCAGCAGGCGCGGCAGCGGCTTCGGCCACCGGCAGGGTCGATTCCCCTTCAGTCTCCAGACGTTCCACTTCCACACCGCGCGAAACCAGGAAGGCCTTGCAGGCATCCGCCCGCGCCTTGGCCCCAGCCGCATCGACGCTGTGGCTCGTCAGCTTGAGGATGAGCTTAACGCCCTCATGCTTGACCAACACCTCGGCAATGGGCTGCAGCAAGTGCGCAGACTTCTTGTCTTCTAGCTTGCCATCCTTGTCAAAGACCAGTCCGCCGATCTTCTCAGTTCCCAGCTTCTGCAGGTCGGCCGGCACTTCGTCCGGGCAACCGTCTTCATCCTGGTAACCGTTCTTGGTTTCCGCGGCCTTGGGGCACTTGTCCTTGCTGTCCGGGATGCCGTCGTTGTCGCTGTCCGGGTCGTCCGGGCAGCCGTCGTCATCCTGGTAGCCGTTCTTATTCTCGGGTTGATCCGGGCACTTGTCCTTGAAGTCCGGGATGCCGTCCTTGTCGCGGTCCGGGATGCTGTCCGGGCAGCCGTCTTCATCCTGGTAGCCGTTCTTGGTTTCGGGCTCTAGCGGGCACTTGTCCTTGGTGTCGGGGATGCCGTCCTTATCGTTGTCCAAGTCGGGGCAGCCGTCGTAATCCTCAAAGCCGTCCTTGTCTTCCGGGTCGTTGGGGCACTTGTCCTCGACGTCGGGGATGCCGTCTTTGTCGTTGTCCGGGTCGGGGCAGCCGTCGTTGTCCTCAAAGCCGTCCTTGTCCTCGGGCTGATCGGGGCACTTGTCGTACGGGTTGAGGATGCCGTCGTTGTCGTCGTCGCCCGGCTTGCCGCCGATCGAGTACTCAATCGCCAGAATTCCTTCATAGTTCCCGGTAATTGAATGCGACGCGCCGGCCGTGTCCTTGACGCCGCGCGTGGTCACCCAGCGCAGATCCAAGCGCAGGCCGAGGTCATGCAGGGCCTGCCACTTGAAGCCCGTACCCACGGTCACGGCACCGTCGGCGTCGAGCTTGTCCGCCACGCCTACGCCGATCGACTGCAAATAGGCCTTTGGCTGCTTGGCCATGAACATGTCGGTACCGACGCCCACCAAGACAAAGGGGCGGAACTCGGATTCGGACAGGAACTGGTACAACGCATTGACACGCAAGCCAAAGATGTTGGCCTGTGCGCCGGCCCCGGTGGGCTTGATCGAGTCATTGGGCAGCCACTTGCCTTCCAGCTGCAGGCCCAAATCATTGAGAATCCAGGCTGTTGCCCGCAGGCCGAGAAGCGCTGAGTTGTCCGGCACATTGCGCTGCGTGCCATCGGTGCGGTAGGCGGCATTGCCCAGGCCGGTGTTGGGCGAGAGGACGTTGTAGCCAAGGCCGAGACCAAAATCCCAGCGCATCGGCCACTTTTCAGGCATTTGCCCGGGCTGCTGTCCAGCGTTATCGGCAACGACCGCAGGGGCCGCAGTGGGGGCCGGCTGATCCGCGACGGCCAGGGCAGGGGCCCCAGTGAGCGTCATTGCGCTCAAACACGCCATCAACGTGCGCGTTCGCGCTTGGCCCTTGTGCGCAACATCGCGCTTTTTCTTGGAAATTGGCTGCCGCATCTGTCCTCCATGCCTTGGCTTTGGGTGGCCGCCCGCCGATGCTGGCCGGCTCACAGGTTCACTGCGTGGCGCTAGGGCCGCCGCGGTGAGGTCGATTTCGCCCTGTCGATTTTTCTAAGTCTTTTCAACGACCTGTCCCTGGTATCGCTGCAATCGCCGATCATGATAGACGCCTTGCTGTCGCCTGACAACCTCCCCTGGCGTCGCGATCCCCAGGCGCGGTCGTCCCACGCCGTTGGCGGATCCTACTTGGGCAGCAACAGCTTGATCGTGATCTTGGGATTGACCACGCCCTTGCCCTCGGCCTTGTTGGGTGTGTCATTGCCAGCGACTGCTGCGACGGCAAAAAGCCGACCTGGTTCAATGCCTTTGCCTTCAAACCAGTCGCGCAGGGCTAGGGCGCGCTGTTCGGCCAGCGTCTTGCCATTGGCCCCCGAGTCCAGAGGCGAAACCGTGATTTCCGCTTGCAGTTTATCGTGTTCCAGCAGCAGCTCCAGCAGCGGCTCAAAGACGGCGTCTGCGCCCTTTTGCATGACCGCGCCCTTGAACCCTACGGTGGTGATCGGTCCGGCCAGCAGCTTGGCCACGGCCGGCGGCACTTCATCCGGGCAGCCGTCTTCATCATTGATTCCGTTGCGGTTTTCCGGCTGGTTGGGGCACTTGTCCTTGTTGTCGGGGATGCCATCGCCATCGTTGTCCGGTTCGGGGCAGCCATCCTCGTCCTGGTAGCCGTCCTTATCTTCCTTTTCTTTCGGGCACTTATCCTTGTTGTCGGGGATGCCATCGCCGTCGCTGTCGAGCACGTCCGGGCAGCCATCTTCGTCCTGAAAGCCGTTCTTGGTCTCGGGCTTGTCCGGGCATTTGTCCTTGACGTCGGGAATGCCATCACCGTCATTGTCCGGATCGGGGCAGCCGTCTCCGTCTTGGAAGCCGTCTTTGTCCTCGGCTTCATTGGGACATTTGTCCTGGTCGTCCGGGATGCCGTCGCCGTCGTTATCCAGGTCGGGGCAGCCATCGCTGTCCTCAAACCCGTCTTTGTCCTCGGGCTCATTGGGGCATTTGTCCAAATCGTCCGGGATGCCGTCCTTGTCGGAGTCCTCAGGGCGGCCACCAAACGTATAGGATACGCCGAGTTGCACTTCTAGGTTGTTGGCAACCGCGGTGCCTGAGCCCGCTTGTCCCGCCACAGCGGGGCGACCGTCAGCCCCGAGCCAGCGCACGTCCCCGCGCAAGGAAAAGCGATAGGAAAGCGGCACCTTGAGGCCGGCCCCGAGGAAGTAGCCGTTGTCCCAGTCGGGCGACAAAATGTGTACGCAATTGGCAGGTTGGGTCTTGGCGTTGCTGCCGCAAGCGGGACGGCCGGTCGTCAGTCCTTCCTGGCCATAACCGGCGACCACGTAGGGCCGAACGACGCTGGCTTCTGGCGCGAAATTCCACAGGACTTGGCCGCGGATGCCGAGGATCTGGGCGCTGCCATTGCCCGAGCGCAAGGAGCTAAAACCATTACGGAACTGCGCCTCAATGCCCAGGCGTCCGTCCAGCAGGGTCACGCCCGCCTGCACACCCGCGATCGGCGCCGATCCAGGCACATCGGTTGCGTAATAGGCGTTGCCCAGGCCGGTGCTCTTGGACATGAGCACGCCACCGGTAAAGAGGCCAATATCATAGGAAATTGGCACAGAGCCATTGGTGGCAGCCGGCTCGCTGGACGGCTTGCCTGGCGCGGTCGGTGCCGGCGCAGAAGCGGGCGCTGATGCTGGTGCAGCCGCAGATTGTGCAAGAACTTGAGGTGCTTGCGCCAGCAGCCAACTGGAGCACGTCGCGGCAAAGAGCCAAGCTTGGGCCGTTCGCGGGGCCTGACGTCGCCCGGACGACTGCGTCTCAGGGCGAGAGCCATCCGCTAGCAATTCCGGCGATTTCAACGCGCTCATTCGGTCTCCGCTGGCCGTCTGCCCGGCCAAGGTGGTTGTCTCTGGCGCCGCGAGCGCCGCAGTCTTTGCTTGGGCACTTTGCTTGCGCCCTTTGCTTGGGCACTTTGCTTGCGCCCTTTGCTTGCGCCCTTTGCTTGCGCACGCCGCACGTGCACGGGAACCGGCGCATGGCGATCGGCTCAACCCCCTGATTCAACCCCAAACGCGCCGTCGACACAAGCGCCAGTCAACCATTGAAGATGTGGTCTGTTCCTGTGCCTGGGGCCTGGGGAACCCGGGGGGACGATGACCAACCTTGCCGCGCGCGCCTACATGCCCGATGATCCACTGTGGCTGTTGGGCCGCAATTAGACTACGCACGCGGGGTAGGGGCCTTGAGACCCCTTGAAATGTGGATTGGCCCTGCCGTGTTGCGTGGCCGTCCCGCCCTGCCCGGGTGGACACTTAGGGTCATGGAGCGAAAAAAATGCTATCATCATGGGAACTTGCCTCGCGCCCTTAAGGACGCGGCCTTGGCGCTTGTGGCGGAGTCTGGCTTAGGCACCGTCACCCTGCGGGAGTTGGCGCGTCGCGTCGGCGTGTCCCATGCAGCACCATGTCGCCATTTTCCCGATAGAAATTACCTCCTTGCTGAAATATCTGCCGAAGGCTTTGCAGCCATCATGGCGGCGATGCAACAGGCCGAGGCGCAGGCTCCCGCCGACCCGCTGGCGCAGTTTCATGCATGTGGCCAGGCTTACGTGCTTTTCGCGGCGGCCAATCCGGCCCACTACCGCGTCATGATGGGCAATTTGACGTTCGATTCGCGGGAGAATCGAACGCTGACCGAGGCTCAGCAGGCGACGATGCTGCACCTGCTCGGGCTCATCGCCGATTGCCAGCGCGCCGGGGCTATGTGTGCCGGGGATACCAAGCAACTAGTGATTGTGGCTTGGGGAATCGTCCATGGTTTGTCGCAGTTGTTGATCGACGGTCGGCTTGGACCGCGGCAGGACGGCGCAGCACTGCGCAGCTTGGTGGAGCGCCTACTTGAGTTGCAATATCAAGGATTTGCCCCGAGACCCGCGCCGGCGCAATGAGGCGCGGACGCTGCGCACACCCGGGCAGTGATCAGGGTTTGGCCGCCGCCGGCACTGCCACCATCTGGCGACCAACGTGCAATCCCAGTGCGTAAATCGACAGTTGGGGCGGCACGCCGATGGAACTCGGCAGCAGCGATCCGTCGGCAATCCACAAACCACGCAGACCGTGGTGCTGTCCGCGGCTGTCGACGGACCCTTGCTGGGGATTGTCCGACATCGGCATGGAAGCCATTGGATGTACAGCAGTTAGCGCCAGAGTCTGCTGCGCCGCTTGGGCCAGGACGGCGCGGTCATCGGCGTGGGTCATGACCAGGGCGGGCTGCGTGCCGAGCAGAACGCGCTTGGCCCCGGCCGCAAACCAGATCTGGGCGCAGACGGCTAGGCCACGGACCAATTCGTCATGATCTTGGGTTGTTAGCTGATAGTCCAAGCGCACGCCGAGGTCGCCGTCGGGCTGAACCCGACCATCGCTGCGTTCGTGGATCATCGCCGTCAGCACGCCTAAGTGCGCGTATTGCTTCATCCAAGAGCGGTGCGCCTCGCCCCACTGCGGCAGCATGGTCGCCGTGCCCATCGGGTGCGCAAAGGCCGGGACGATCCACAGCCGACTTGGCTTGGCCGTGTTCTCCTTGGAATCGTTGGAAAAATCGAGGAATTCAGTGCACTCTACCGTTTGCGGAATTCCCCGCCAAGCCGCCACGCGATCGTCGAACTCGCCAGCGACCACGACGGCGGGGTGCAATCGCAGGTGCTGTCCCGTTTGCCCACTGGGATCAGGGACTTGGGACCGAATCAGCAGGGCCGGCGTTGCTGTAGCCGAGGCCGCAACACAGATGCGGGGCGCAAAGACTGTGAAGTTTTGTAGCGCATGACCGTCGGAGGCATCGATTGCGACTGCGTGAACTGCGCGAACTTGCTGGCCGTCATGATCAATGCGGACGGCTTGGGCATGGGTCAGGACCTCGACACCCAAGGCAACTGCGCGTGGCCAAATGATTTTTGCGGCATTGTTCTTGGCGTCATAGGCGCAACCCAGGGCACAAAAGCCACTTTGGGCGCAGCCGCTGCGGTTGTGCGATAGGCCTGCCCAGCGCCAACCGAGTTTGTCGCAGCCATCGCGCAGCAACTGGTTATGGCGATTCCAGTTTTCCTGGGGAACGGCCGAAACGCTCAGCAACTGCTCGACTTCACTGTAAAGCGCTGCCCATGTCTGTTCCGGCAGGGCCTGCATCGGGCGAGATTGCCGCCATTGTTCGCGGACTTGAGGATCGATTCGCTTGCAAAGGTTGAGGTTGTGCAGGGTCGATCCGCCCACCCCCTTGCCCTGGTGGACGTGGATGCCGCGATCGGCCGTGGAGCGCGCCGCACCGTCCCAATACAGTTGCGGCATCATGACTTCTTCGCGCTGGGTCATGTCCTCGGGCGTGAGCAGCCCGCCCGCTTCCAGGGTAACCACGCGCAAGCCGGCCTGAGCCGCGGCCCAAGCAGCCATGCTACCGCCAGCGCCACTGCCGATGACGCAGACGTCGGCATGTAACACCGCGTGAGCTTGAAGTTTTCGCGCGTCGTGAATCACGACTGCCTCCGCAGGGCTGCCGGCATTTGCCCAGGCGGGGCCAGCAAATCGAGGTAGGCCCGCCGCCAGGGCCTCGGCTTGGCCGGCACCAAGGGGCCATCGTACTGTAAACCCGTCCAAGTACAGGGTAATTGGTAGTAGCCGAGGTGGCTTAGGTCGCAGAGCCCCTGCACGGCTTGAGCGGTCAAGGCCGACCGCCGCTGCAGGCGTTGCAGGTGCAAGAGCCGGTCAGGGATGGGCAATTCGGCCAGCCGCTTGGCGGTGCCATCGGCCCAAGGCGCAAGGTCGACTAGGTGGAGCAACGCTTTGATTTCACGCTGTTTATCGGTAGCAATCTGCGCAAGCCAGCGATCGACGCCCAGGGCTGCGGCCTGCCATGTTCCTGGCTCCGGCGCTGGATGCAACAACGCCTCGACCGCCGCCGCTAGCACCGCAGCCTCTTTGGCAGACAGGATTGTCCCTTGCCAATCAGAGAGTTGCGGACCTCCCTGCCAGACTAAGGCGGCTGAGGCGGTCACGGCGGTCAGACCCGTCACGGCAATCCAGCGACGGCGCGAAAGCAGCCTAGTGGGTGCGCGCAATTTCAAGTGATTGCGCAGCAGAGGCGGCAAGCGTCCTTGCCAATCATCCGGGGCTGGCAGAGGCTGCGCTCGGCGAACTGTGTGCCAAAACAAGACGTTACCCAGCTTGTGCCCTCCAGCCTTAGCGCGCTCCGCATCGGCGATCAGCCCGGCCATGGCCTTGCCGGTATAAATCGGTTCTAGATCAATGCCTTCACTGTGCAGGGCATCGACCGCCCGCAGCGAAGGCGAGGAGCTGTGGCCATAACCGCGGCCCACATGGCCGTAGTCGATCACCAAGGGATTGGGTTCGACCTCGGCCCAATCGTCCAGGCCCATGTGCGTGAACTCCCGGCGAAGTCCCTGCAGCAAATGGTCAATCCGCAGCCGAGTTGCCAGGAGTCTTTCCACCGCGGCGACCGCATAGACGGTGGACTTGAGCCCGCCGACGGCCAGTCCCATTGCCAGGCCGACGGCAGTACCTCCCGAGCCAAGAGAAACGTAAATGCGCTGCGGTTCAGGCAGTTGGCCGTCCCTGACTTGCTCCGCCAGCTCCAGCCCGGCGCGCACTAGGCCGATCATGGCCACCGGCACCGTGCCCCCCGGTGGAATGACCGCGCGGCCTGGCATGGCGGCACCGAGCAGTAACCCGGGATGACTTAAGGCTAAACTCAGGCGCGAACGGTGGTAATGCAGATGGGCGGCGTGACCGGCGACGTAGGCGAGATTGACATCGACGCCCTCGGACAGCGGTTCCCAAAACACTTCCGCGTGCATTTGCCGACTGAGGGCCTGGGCCGCTGCCGTGCAGGCAACCAAGTGGCCTGAGCCGATGGCACCGACCGAGATCCACGCCTGCGCCGAGGCCCAAGGCTCTGCCGCCAAAAGGAAATCGAGCTTGCGGACCTTGGCACCGCCAAAGAGCGGCGTGCACAGATCGTCGCGTTTGGCCCCCAGCCAGGGCAGCCCCAGGCGAGCCGCGAGTTGGGGCATGGCCTGCACCGGCGTGGGCGTCTGCACCCAGCCAAGCCGTGGAAATTGCTCCAATATTGCGAGCAGTTGTTGGGGTGTCGGCGTCATACAGCGTTTCCAAAGGGGCGTTGGCGGCCGGCGCGGCAGACCTGCTAGGGTTGGCAGGCCTTGCTGGGGGCGCAGGCGAGCCCGATGATGACCGGGCAGAAGGCTGGCGACAACCGGCCTGTCTGCTGGTAGGTCGCGCCAAGAGGTTATACCGATTTTGCAGTGCGCAGGCGCATTTCCTTGGGACGGCGCTCGATTCAAGCGGGCAGTCCCTGCGCTAGGACTGGCAATTTCACGGCTATCCCCTCAACCTACAGGGGCAATCGCTGCCCGGCCGGGGCGCTTAGGTGGAGGATGGCATGGCAGTGGCGGTCGTATGTCCAGCTTGCCGAGATCTGCGGGCAGAATCGATGCAGATTCACACCTTGGATGATCAGGGGCGCTGCAGTCACTGCCTCGTGCAATGGCCCACGGTCGGCGCCATGCCCCTGATGCTGGCCGATGCCCAAGCGGCGACGCGGACTGCGGGTCACGTGGAGCAGGTATTGAGCCAGCTCGGGGCCCTGCCGGTCGGTGGGTATGCCGATGCGGACGAGCAAAATATCCTAGAACAACTGGTAATTTGGCTGCCGGCGCATTGGGGAGCCTACGCCGAGCCGCCCTTGCCGTGGAGCCCGCCGACCCATCTGCGCGGCTGGCTGGATTGCGCGTTGCCGCCGGGGCCGATTCTGGTGCTAGGCTGCGCGGCGGGGGGCGAAATTCCCTGGCTTGACCTGGAAGATCGGCAGGTTGTGGCGATGGACGCCAATGTGGCCTTGGTGCAGGCTGCGCGCAAATTGGCCCGCGGGACCCTAGACCGGCTGCCGAGCCATTCGGATGGGCTACGTTATGAGGTTCGACCGGTAGAACTGCCTTCCAAACAAAGGGATATGCTACAACGTGTGCAGTGGTTGGTAGGCGATGCTCTGGATCCGCCCTTTTTAGCAGAGCAATTTGCCGCCGTGGTCGCCCTCAACCTCTTCGATTCGGTATCAGAACCCCTTGTATTGCTTGGGCAGTGCGAGGCCTTGCTGCAGCCCGGGGGCGTGCTCCTTTTGTCGTCGCCCTACCATTTTCAGGCGTCCGTGACCCCGAATGCCGCAAAATTGCTGCAATGGCTGCCCCCAGAACTGCCCCTGCCCCAGGCCTTCGAGCGTCTGTTCACAGGCGAAGCAATCCCTGGTTTCTTTACAGAATTTCGCATCGAGAAGCGCGCTTACAATGTGCCGTGGCGTCTGCCGGTCCATCCGGGCTTCATCGCTGAATACCGCTTGCATGCACTGCGGTTGCGTAAGAAATAGCCAGGTGATGCCGTACAGATACCTCTCTATCAACCTGCTAAAACTCACTATTTTTCACTGGAGGTTATTAAGATGACCGATACCGCTTCCTCCGCTAGGGACGATTCTGCCAGTGCGCCGTGTCTGCAACAGCGCTACGCCCCGCACAATGCCTGCTTTGGCTGTGGGCCGGCTAACGGCAAAGGTCTTCAGATTCAGAGCTTTGTCCAGGGGGACACCGTCGTTTGCGATTGGCAGCCGCAGCCGCACCATGAGGCGTTTCCAGGGATGCTCAATGGCGGCATTTGCGGCGCGCTGCTCGATTGCCACAGCAACTGGACGGCCGCGTGGTTTTTGATGCAAAAACATGGACAAGTCACGCCGCCTTGCACCGTGACGGCAGACTTCCACGTCAAGCTCAAGAGGCCGACGCCGACTTCTGGGCCCGTGCATTTGCAGGCTCAAGTGGTTGAATCTTCAGATGATCGAGCGGTCGTCGAGGCCCAACTCATCGCCGGCGGCAAAGTCTGCGCCACCTGCCGCGGCACCTTTGTCGCGGTGACCGAAGGCCATCCGGCGTATCACCGCTGGTAGGCCAGTGCCTTAGCGGTCGAATTGTCGAGGGATTTCAGCAGGCCCACCGCGCCTGCCGGGACTAAATGCTCAAAGTGGCGAGCTTTAGCCTCGGCCGGCGCGGCAGTGGTTCGTGCCTGAACTACTTCTGCAGTGTGCAGTAACTGGGCATATTCTTGACGAGATCGACCGCGGTGGTCGTGTCGCCCAGCTTGAAGTTGGACAGGAAGGCCCAGTTCGGCGCGGTCAGCTCCAGGGGCCACTTGTGCCCGGTGCCGTGGTTGCAGCCGATGACATAGTGCTTATCGGTCAGCAACTTGGCGATGAGCGCCTTGGCCAGCGTATCAAAGTTCTGCGAGAACGCGGAGTCACTGGCGCCGCCCCATACCACCATGAAAGGCGTGGCTTTTTCGTCGCCGGCCCAGGGTAGGGTCTGCAGGTAGCCGCCGGAGAAGGGCGCGGCTGCGGCAATGGTCTTGGAGCGGTGCAGGCCAAGGAAGGTCGACATCAGGCCACCGCCGCTCATGCCCGTGACATAAATGCGGTTTGCGTCGATCTTGTAGCTGGCGGACAGGCACTTGACCAAGTCGTCAAAGTAGACAAGGTCCGGATTGTCCAGGTCAAACAGCGGCGAGCCGTAGTACCATTCGGTCTGCAGCACCGGGTTGCCACTGCCATCGCGGTCAGACTTGGGCGCAACCAAGATAAAGTTGTTGGTGCCCAAGAGCTTATCGTACGCTGTGTCGGTGATGATGCCGCCCGGACTGCCGCCGACGCCGTGGTAGAGGACCACCAAGGGCACGGCCTCGGTCGGTGTGCCGGAAGCGGGCAGATACACTTGAAAATCGCGGTTGCGTTCGGCCGATTTCAGGGTGTTGTTGCCGGCCGCGATCGCGGGGCACTGGGCGATGGGCGTGTAGACCTTGGCAGCAGCCGTTTCGCAGGCGGCATCCGGGTCGGGGCTCTTTTGCGTGCCCAGGGTGACGCCCTTGAAGGTGCTTCCGGCTAAATCTGCGTTGAATGCAGGGACTTGACCGGTAACGTCGCCACAGAACATGCTGGCGTCGTGGACCTTGCCGCTCAGCGAGAGGATGATCGGTACATCGGTGCCGGTGGGGGAATAAGCGCCTGGCAACACGACCTTAGGCAAGTTGATGGCAAAAGTGCCGGTCGCGTCCACCGGGATGTCATAAGCCACGGTCATGATGTCGCCGGCGATGCCGTCAGGGCCTAAGGGGCGAAGTTCAAAGACTTTGATCTTGCCGCCGGCCGTTGGCGTACCTTCGGCCTTGATGTGAACCTGGAAGGTCAGCTTGAGGTTGAATACTTTGGCGAACACGGCGAGGAAGTAATTGCCGTCTGTCAACAGGGTGTTGGGGCCAGCGCTGATGTCTGCGTATGGGTCGCCGCCGCTGCTGTCGCCGGTGCTGCTGTCGGTAGCGTCGCCCAGGGGCACGTTTTGCGTGTCGGCATCGGCGGTTGTGCCGGTGACGGTGTCCGCGCCAGAGACGTCGGCGCCTGCAACGTCGGCCTTGCTATCGAGGCCGCTGCTGTCGGCGCTGCTGGTGTCGGCGGTGGGCGTGGTCGTGCTGCTGGAACTGCAGCCGGCAATCGCCAAGCTGGTGCAGGTCAGGCCTGCCAGAATCATTCGTAGTAACGCTCGGTTCGTCATGATTTGCTCCGCCGGTTCGGACCGGGTGACAACGGGTCTTCCCAGGTTCGACGCGGTGGTTCGTTCCCCACGCGACCCTGTGGAAACAGGTGTTCGCGGGGCAGTGTAGCAAATGTGGCCCGCCTCCGGCTACCCTTTGGCGCATCGAGCGGCAACGCCCTGGCCCCGTAGGCGGGCAGGGCGGGGGTCGTCGCTGGCCAAGGTTCCCTGCTAGCATCTTGTATTTTTTAGCGAATGCGGGTCTATTGGCCCCGCGAAATTCCCCGGCTCTGGCCGGTCCAGGGGTGCAGATGGCAGCGCACAGTTCTCGGCCAACCTTAGAATCTTCAGCAGTCTTTCGCGGTCGCGGTCGCATGTCGCCCTCCAAGCCGGGCACCTCGCCGGGCACCCTGACGCCGCAGCCGGATGCGCGACCGACGCAGGTCAATCTTTTGCGCTACAACGGCGCGCATGCGCAGGCAATTCCGCTGGCCGCCAATGCCCAGCTCGACCAAGTTCTGCACGTCGACCCCGAGCAAGTGCTGTGGTGCGATGTCTGTGGCCTAGGAAATCTGCAGTTGATTCAGGAGATTGGGCGGCATTTTGCCGTCCATCCCTTGGCCCTGGCCGACCTCGTCAATACGCCCCAGCGGCCCAAGGCAGAGGCGTACGGCGATATCACGCTGTGCATCGTGCATATGGTGCGTTGTGGGCAGCAAGGTCGGCCGATCATTGAGCAAATCGGCGTCGTTCTTGGCAATAACTGGGTCTTGACCGTGCAGGAAGATGCCGCCGATGGCGACGTCCTGGACCCCGTGCGCACGCGAATCCTCAACAATCGCGGGAAGATTCGTACCCTTGGCGCGGATTACTTGGCCTACGCGATTTTGGACTGCGTGGTGGACGCATTCTTCCCCGCCCTCGATCAACTGGGGCAGAGGCTGGAGGTGCTGGAACTCGCAGCGCTTTCCAAGCCTGAGCCGGCGACCGGTCGGCATATTTACGAACTAAAACGGGCCCTTCTCAATGTTCGCCGCTCCGCCTGGCCCATGCGCGAGGCCCTGAGCGTGCTGCACCGCGACGACGAACTGATGGCCCCTGCTGTCCATGTCTACCTGCGCGATGCCGTAGATCATGCCACGCAAGTCGTTGATTTGGTGGAGACCTACCGCGAGTTCGCCGCGAGCTTGATGGACCTCTACTTGTCAAGTGTCAACAACCGGATGAACGAGGTGGTCAAGCTACTGACGATCATTTCGACGATCTTTTTGCCCCTATCCTTCATTGCCGGGCTGTATGGCATGAACTTTGACACGGCGGCCGCTTGGAACATGCCCGAGCTGAAGTGGCGATTTGGCTATCTTTACGCTCTGATCCTGATGGCCGGCGTGGCCGGAGGCATGATTTGGTACTTTCGCCGGGCCGGCTGGCTGGGCAGTAGTGACATCGCCGAGCCCGAGCCCATCGATCTGCAAGAAGCCCTGGAGCCGCTGGCGAGCCCGATGCCGACCGACGGGTCCATCGCCCAGCTCAGCCACGATCCGCATCACCACGACTGAAGTATTCTCCATAAAAAACAGGGTATTTCTCCGGAAGCGCCGCCTGCCTCGGGGTCTTTGCCCGCGTCGCTCGGCGCAGAGACGGGCGCAGAACTGCAGGACAAAACGCAGCCGGCCCGTGACAGCGCGCGCGGTTTCTGGCAGTCTATCGCGCCCGCGCGTCATGAGGATGTCGCTGCGTCGTTTCGCCACCTCAGTTCGATTCCCGCCCGCCGATTGAGCTTTTTTCCAGGGCGGTTGTTTCAGGAGTTCCCGATGACACTCGCTTCTGCCCCCTCTTACGCCGCCGTCAACACCGCTTCGAGTGGTCGTTTGCCCTATAAAGTCGCTGATTTGTCTCTCGCCGCCTGGGGCCGCAAGGAGATCCAGTTGGCCGAGCGCGAGATGCCCGGCCTGATGTCCCTGCGGGCCAAGTATGCAGGTTCAAAGCCTTTGCATGGAGCACGCATTGCCGGCTGCCTGCACATGACCATTCAAACCGCTGTTTTGATTGAGACTTTGACCGCTTTGGGCGCGGAAGTCACCTGGACCTCGTGCAACATCTACTCGACGCAGGACCATGCCGCAGCCGCCATTGCGGTCACGGGCGTGCCGGTTTTCGCGTGGAAAGGCCAGACCTTGGCCGAGGCTGACTGGTGCATGGACCAGCAGATCTTCGCCTTTGCCGGTGCCCAGACGCCCAACCTCATCCTCGATGACGGCGGCGACCTGACCGGCTGGGTGCACAACAAGTACCCGGAAATGCTGACCGATATTCGCGGCTTGTCTGAGGAGACCACCACCGGCGTTCACCGTCTGGTGCAAATGCACGCGCGCGGCGAGCTCAAAGTGCCGGCCATCAACGTCAACGACAGCGTAACCAAGAGCAAATTCGACAACTTGTACGGCTGCCGCGAGTCCCTGGCCGACGGCATCAAGCGCGCCACCGACATTATGATTGCCGGTAAGGTCGTGGTGGTCTGCGGCTATGGCGATGTGGGCAAGGGCTGCGCGCACTCGATGAAGGCTTTGGGAGCCCGCGTTTTGATTACGGAAATCGACCCAATCATCGCGCTGCAGGCGGCCATGGAAGGCTACCAAGTCGTGACGATGGAGACGGCGGCCCCCGAGGGCGACATCTTCGTGACGGCGACGGGCTGCTGCGACGTGATCACCGGCGAACACATGAAGTCGATTCGCGATCAGGCGATTCTTTGTAATATCGGGCACTTTGACAGTGAGATCGATATGCGCTGGCTCGAGTCGACGCCGGGCGTGGTCGAGGAAAACGTCAAGCCTCAGGTGGACTTGTTCCACGTGCCGGCTTCGCAGTCGACCAGCGGCGCCAAGACCCTCATCGTGCTGGCCCGCGGTCGCCTGGTGAACCTGGGTTGCGCGACGGGGCACCCGAGCTTTGTGATGTCGAACAGCTTCACCAACCAAGTTCTGGCGCAACTGGCTCTTTGGACTGAGAAATTCGCCTTGGGTGTCCATGTTCTGCCCAAGAAGCTCGATGAAGAAGTGGCCCGTCTGCACCTGGACAAGCTGGGCGTGAAATTGACGACCCTGACGGCCAAGCAGTCGGATTACTTGGGTGTTCCGGTCAGCGGTCCCTACAAGCCCGACCACTACCGGTACTAAAGGCCGATGTTGCCGCGGGGCCAAGATGCCTTCGCGCAGCGGTTGCGGACGATGCCCCCTGCCTAGCCTTGGCCTCGGTGCTGGCGGGCAGGGGGCGTAACCGCCTTTAGCGATTGAATATTCAGCCCCGGCAGCGTCCATAGGCTGCCCCATTGGCGGATGGGCAAAATCGCAATGATTTTGCAGCGGAAATTACCCGGGAGACCAAGATGACAGTTCAGGCGCAGGATGGCGGCGTGGCGAATGCGGCGTGGCTCAGCAGTGGCGTGTCGCAGATGTCTGCGCAATTGCAGGGGTCTTCAATCTTGGCGATTGCGGCGCAGGTGCGGCAGTTGGTGGCCAGTGGTCGGCAGATTTGCAACTTGACCATTGGCGACTTTGATCCCAAGCAATATCCGCTGCCTGTGCAGTTGGTGGAGGGCACGGCGGCCGCGCTCAGGGCTGGGCACAGCAACTACCCACCGGCCGATGGTATTCCAGAATTGCGCAAAGCAGTTCAGCACTTGTATGGCCGCTTTGGGCTCAGTCTGCCCATCGAGCGCATCCTGATTGCGGGTGGCGCTCGCCCTTTGCTCTACGCGGCGTATCGCACCTTGGTCAATCCGGGCGAGAAGGTGTTGTACGCGACGCCGTCGTGGAACAACAATCATTACACCCACTTGGTGGGCGGCGTGCCGGTGGAAATCGCCGTCGGGCCGGAGGACAACTTCTTTGCGCCGCTGAGCCGCCTGCAGCCCTTCTTGGGCGATGCAGCGCTGGTGGTCATCAATAGTCCGCTGAATCCTTCGGGAACTTGCATCAGCCGTCAAGCCTTGTGGGATTTGTGCGAGGCGATTGTCGGGGAAAATGACCGCCGCCAGACCGTGGGGCAAAGGCCCTTGATGCTGGTCTATGACCAAATCTACTGGATGCTGACTTTTGAAGGGGTTACGCACTTCGATCCGCTGACCCTGCACCCGCGGATGGCCGATTACGTCGTGTATATCGATGGTATTTCAAAGGCTTTTGCGGCGACGGGGCTGCGCGTTGGCTGGAGCGTCGGTCCGGCGACGGTGATTGCGGCGATGTCGCGCGTGCTTGGGCATGTCGGGGCCTGGGCGCCCAAGGCTGAGCAGGTGGCGAGCAGTCAATTGCTGTTCGATGACCAAGCGGTAGACGCGTATACGGCGGGGCTTCGGGCTCAGGCCGGGCTGCGTTTGCAGATGCTCTTTGCCCGGCTGACCAAGCTAGGGCAACAAGGCTGGCCGCTTGCGGCCTTGCAACCCCAGGGCGCGATTTACCTTTCGGCCGAGTTTGCCCTGCGTGGCTATCAGACGGATCAGGGGCAAACCCTTGAAACGCCCCAGCAAGTGCGGATTTGGCTGCTCGAGCAGGCTGGCCTGGCTGTGGTACCCTTTGACGCGTTTGGCGCCGTGCATGCGACGGATTGGTATCGGCTTTCGGTCGGTGCGGTCGGCGTGGCGGATTTGGCTGCGATGCTCGACCGGCTGGAGGCGGCGCTGCAGACCTTGAAGGCGCCGGGGCTGCCGTGCCCGAGCTAGAGCCCCGATCGGCCGCAAAGCCCCAGAATTGGCTGTGGACTTGTCGCCACACCTTTGAGCCGACGCTTGTGGCCGAGCTGGCGATTCGTGGCGTACGGGCCCATCCTGTGCTGCCGGGTTTAGTGCAGGGTCAAGTGATGACCGCCGATGTGCGGCAGGCCCTGGCTGAGCTTGACGCGGTGTACGCCCTGCAGGTGCTGCCTGAGGCGCAACTGCTGCGCGGCGGCTCCATCCAACAACTGGCGCTGCAGGTGGTTGAACAGGTGCAACCGCTGTTGATACCTGGGCAAATCGACGGGATTGACGGGCCGGTCGCGCATTTGCCTGGGCCGAGTTGGGGTCTCCACGGCCTAGTGCCGGCTCAGCTCAAGGGCAATCCCCAGCCGCCGATGCAGCGACGCGTGACGCTGATTGCCCAGGCAGTGACCGAGCGGCTTAGGCAAACGGCGCGCATCGTCCTCAAACAGAAGGTGAAATCGGGGCGTCCGCAGCTGCTGGTGCAGATGCTGCTGACCGAGCCTGAGGCCCTGTGGCTGTCCATCGCCCCGGTGCTGCCCCTGCCGCCGCAGCAGGCGTGGCCCTGTGCCTATCCGGCGGGGCTGGCGGACGTGGCCGATGATGACCTGGCCCCGGCCTCGAGTTTCCGCAAGCTGCATGAGGCTTTGGCGTGCATGGGCGTGACGCCGCAACCGGGCGATAGCGCGGTGGATCTGGGCGCTTGTCCGGGCGGCTGGACGCGGGTCCTGCGGCAGTACGGCGCCCGCGTGGTGGCTGTGGACCGGTCGCCGCTGGCTGCGCATTTGTTGGCAGACCCGCAGGTTGAGTTTAAGGCGGGCGACGCGTTTGCCTGGAGGCCAGCTCAGTCAGTGCAGTGGTTAGTGTCTGACATTGTTGCATTTCCAGAGCGCATCGTCGAGCTGATTGCTGCGTGGTGCGGGCAGTCTCTGTGCAGCAACTTGGTGGTGCAGATGAAGTTCAAGGGGGAGCCGAACTGGCCCTGCCTGAACGCAGCCTTGGCGATAGCGCGGCAGCACGGGTACTTCGCGCGGGCAAAGCATTTCTTCAACGACAAGAACGAGGTTACGTTGATGGCTTGTCGTGGTGGGGATGGGGGTTGACGGCGGCGATAAGCCCCGGCAGACTCTGCGGCCGGCCCGAAGTTGGGCAGTGATGTGGGGTGCGGGGATAGGGCGGAGCAGCGAGATATCGGCGCGTCCAAGCCATGCGCAGGACCTTTCGGTTCCTAGTACACGTAACCCTAAGTCCTTTCCGGGTTACCGGTAAGGACTCGGCGTTGTGGACTTTGCAACTGGGGACCCGGCTGAAGGCAAGGGGGGCCGTGGGCCCCCTTGAACCTAGAAGCAAACACTGTACCTCGAACCCAGAAGGAGCTTCGGGTTTGAGGTACTAGTGGGCTAAGAAATGCTGTTAGATCGCGTTGTTGCTACTAATTCCTGCACTTAGGGCGTACTTTCCCGTGCCGAGTCTATCCCGATGTACGGGAGCGGATCTGGCGTCGGACCTGAGTCTGTGGAGCATAAAGTGAACAAGTATCTCAAGTTATTCCTGGCTGTTGCGCTTTGCACCTCTTCAGTGGGTTGCTCGTCGACCACTGCATCCAATGCATTCCTCAAGGATCAGGCGCGTCTAGCCGGCGAAGGTCACCGGGTATGGACCCGCCCGACCGAGGTCGGCTACGAGTTCACAGAGGGGGAGATCTCCGGCTCGGCGAGTTCCACAAGCCTGCTCGGCGTCATCCACTGGGGTGCCGACCAGGGTAACGGCCTTTTGGGCATGATCTTCGGCAAGGACGGGCAGATCAACGATCCCGTCGTTATCGCAGCCGCAGCAGAAGCTGTCGCGAAATCCCCGGGCGTTGACGGCATTTACATCACGCAGCAGATCGAGTCCGGACTCAGCGTCGCGTTGCTGTACTCGGATCGCGTTGTCACAGTCAAAGGTCGGCCCCTCAAGCTCAAGGTCATCGGCCCCGTGCCAGAGAACCGGGCAGACAAAGAGCGCTTTCTGCGCGCACTTTCCGGTGGCGCTCAGTTGCATGTGCCGCCGGAGTTCGCGCGCGACATCTTCAAGCCCTGAGCGGTTGCAAAGCCTTGCCCAATAGCCCTTGCGGGTTCGACATGCAGTGTTTGCTTCTAGTTTCATGGGGGCTTCTTCCAGGCGATTGCGCTTGTAGGGCGGGGGCTTGTCTCCCGCCGATTCCTGACCCGCGGCGGACGAGCCCCGGCCCTACATGCGATAATGCGTCAAATCACGCCCTATTGCGCCCGCGCCGATGGGCGGCACCAGGATAGCCCGCCAATTCATTGGCTGGGTGCTCCGATGTCGCCAATACGTTACGCCGTGGACGGCCGCGAACCTGATCCGTAGGCCGCGCGTCCTCACCCGCACGCAACTGGGCATTGCCCCGTGTGGGCGGCGCGACCCATCATGGCAGCCCAACTTGGCGCCGAAGGGTCAACAATGGCTGCGGATGGCAGGAGGTAGAACGCGGACAGACAAACCTGA
>CAIMEY010000117.1 GCA_903840165.1 uncultured Myxococcales bacterium
ATTGGCTGGACTGCTGCGGGTCGCTCTGCCAATTCAACTCCCAATGCCGCGGCGTGCCGACTATGAAGGAAGCATGGAGCGCAATCCTAAGTAGTGCAAAGACGAGCCGTGCGGCATCCGCATTTTACTGACTGCCTCACGCAGCGTCGCTACCTTGTCCATTGGACTGGTCGCGCGCCCTCGCGGTACCAAGACCAGCCCGGTTCTGTCTATCTCCACCTACATCCTCGCTTTTCCTTCCGCCCTGCTAGTTGACCGCGCCCGCCCCGCCTTGGGCTCAGGGTCCTGTGGTATCGTAATTCTGCTTGAAGTGCTTGTTCATATTGTGATTTCGCAAGCTACTCTTCGCCAACGCCGTGTCCGGGCCTGCGTTCTGCTAGGCCGGGCGAGCGACGGTCCCAGGGGCTCATGAATACCTCAATTTACATGCGGCACTATTGTCGATTTCCGCGCCTTTGGCGGCATCCGGCAGCCTTGCTATCCCTTGGATTCATAGCGTTTTCGTCTTGCACCGTCTCCAAGGTGATTGTTGAGCCGGTCGACGCGACCTCGGCCGCCGATACCGCCAACGCTGACATAGTGAACGATGCCGGCGCGAACGTCGACGCCGCGAAAGATGTTGAAGTTGCTGATCTTCCAGCCGTTCCGACCGAAGGTGCCGCACCATCCCTGCCTGCCCCCTTGGGTTGGACCTTCACAGAAATCGGCGCTGCGGCGGGCGTGACATGGAAGCACCAACCTGTTGTAGAAGTCGCTGGATATACGTCGATGTATGACCACGGCAGCGGCATGGCTACGGGCGATTTTGACGGCGATGGCCACGAAGACCTGCTCCTGCTCAACCAATGCGGTTCGCCCGGCTACTATTTGGGGCATGGGGATGGCACATTTACCAATGCTTCTAGCCGCTTGCAAGTGCTGAGCAGTGGAATTCGTGTCGGCGTCACCTATGGCGATTACGACGGCGACGGTGATACGGACTTTTACGTCACTTTCACCCGTAGTCACAATATGTTACTGCAGCAACAGCCCGATGGCTCCTTTGTCAACGTCGCCCAGGCGGCGGGGGTGGATGCGGTCGGACACCTCAGTGGCGCGGCCTTTGTCGACGTCGATCGCGACGGCTGGCTCGACATTGTGGTCGCTGGAAACCGCAGATTTACTTTAGAATCAATAGCTTCTCAGGTTCAGGGCTGCCCATCGCATTACACCGGCAAGTCGGTGACGCAGCTCGTGTCCGACCCAACCTCGGACCCGCCCCGTCTCTTTCGCAACCTTGGGCCCCAAGGCGGATTCGCATTTGCCGAAGAAAGTCAGGCACGTGGCTTGCCCGGTGGCGGCGAGGCAGCACCTAAGCGCAGCGCGTCGGACATCACCGTCGTCGATTTTGACCGTGATGGCGCCCCAGACCTGATGATGTCCGACATGTTCGGACAGTCGAGCCTGCTGCACAATGACGGAACAGGACATTTCACAGACGTTATTGCCCAACGATTACCACAGTTTTCCTATGGCACGGTGGCTTCGACGTGGACCGACTACAACGGCGACGGCTGGCCGGACGTGCTGGCGACCGACATGCATTCGGACATGTGGATCGACCCATCGACGCCATTTTCCGATGTATTGCCAGGGATTCGCTACAAGGGCCTGGGCGGGCCAGCGTCCGGGGAAGGCGACAATCCAACGGGCCCTTTGTATGGCAACAGCATGTGGCTGCAAGGGAAAGCGCCTGCTTTTGCCGAGGTTTCAATGGCTTGGCACACCGAGACCTTTCAGCCCTGGGGGCACCAACCGGCTGATTTCGATAACGATGGCGACCCGGACGTCTACGTCGCCGCGGGCATGTCCAACCCCTATTTGTACACGCCCAGCCTATTTTTACTCAATGATGGTGCGCAGTTCACGCAGATGCAGACCCAGCTTGGCCTGGACCCACCGGCGGATGGTGCCGTCGACGCGACCCAAAAAGTGCAAGGGCAGCCGTACATTGCCTCAGCGCGGACGGCGGCGGTGATGGACTGGGATGAGGACGGCGACCTCGATCTCGTTGTTTTGACATGGAATCACCGCGTTCACCTCTTGCGCAATGACCTGCCTGCCGGTCGCCATTGGCTCGACGTTGCGGTTGACGGCAAAGCGCCTCGTGACCCCTATGGCGCGTGGATCGACGTATTTGCCGGTGGTTACGCGTGGTCCCGCAGCGTCGACGGCCAGAGGGGCTATCTCTCGCAATCGAGCCACCGCGTGCACTTCGGCCTGGGGAACGTCGCCGCCGTGTCCCGCGTCCTGGTGCATTGGCCCGATGGTACCAGTAGTGAAGTCCTCAATCCTGCGGTCGATTCCCGGATTACGGTGGTTCATCCATGACGCAGTTTGCGCCCTTGGCCCTGCTGGCAGCCCTGGCGATGGCCACGGCGTGCACCAGTGCGGGCGGTGCAGCGGGCCCAAGCGTTGCTGATGCCCAAGGCGCGGCGGATGCTGACCTGAGTGCCCACGGCGCGACGGTGCCAGAACCCTATACATCCATGCAAAATCCCTACGGTTATGCGGATCCGTCTCTGGCTAACCTTGGCGCAGGCCTGTACACGCAGCATTGCAACCATTGCCATGGTTCGCAGGGCAGCGGGGACGGCACGCGCGCCAAAGGGCGAATTCCGGTGGTCAGCGACCTCAATGCCGCCAATCTAGAACATCAGGATAACTATTGGTTTTGGCGGATTCATCAGGGAGGCAAAGCCTTCCAATCGGCGATGCCCGCCTTTGCCGAGGTGCTCACCGACGACGAAATCTGGCGCATCATCACCTATTGTCGCTGGCATTTCAGCAACTTCTAGGTGGGCCGCAGCTCCCTCGTTCGGCGCTCCGTCGTCTGGCCAAGTCGGGCATGGGCGCATCGCCGAAGAGGCGACCCGGCTGGGATTTTCTGTCTAGTCCACGTAACTTCTTGGACCTATTGCGGCCGCCTGGCGTCGTGATCAGCCAAAGGCAGCGTCCCGTCTCAGGTATTGGCCCGCAGCAAGCGAACACTGGCGACGCTCTGGCGAAAACCATGGGCCGCAAAACTGCGAGCCAGCGCCGAATCACTCGTACGAACAATGACTTCTGGCTGTTCATGGACCGGTAGCGCCTGCACCGCTGCCGCGAGTTGATCGGGTTTGATGGCTTGGCCAGCGACAATCAGCAAATCGGCGGGCGGCTGCACCTTAGCCAGGTCTTCGAGATGCTCAAGTTGTTGAATATCCGCGCCTTTCATCACCGCATGCAGCAAGCGCAGCTCAATGACATCGGCATCCAGGGTGCACACCCGGCGCACGTGCGACGCGGTGGCAGCGACGCGCCAGACCGGCAGTTCCAGCCAGAACACGGAACCGCCCCCAGGTCGCGGCGAAAAGCCAATAGATCCGCTCATTAACTGCACAAGCTGTTGGCAAATCGCTAGGCCCAGGCCCGTGCCACCGTAACGGCGGGTCATCGAGCCATCGGCCTGCTGAAATGGCTGAAATAGATGGAGAATCGCTTCTGGCGCCACACCGATGCCGGTATCCGCGACCTCGACGCGCACCGTATCATGCTCGGTACGCCGGCCGTGTACGCAAATATGACCTTGGGCCGTGAATTTAATGGCGTTCCCCAGCAAATTGAGCAGGACTTGGCGCAAGCGCAGCGCATCGGCCCGCACCAGCAGGGGAGATTCTGAAAAAGTAGTATTGAGGACAAGGCCTTGGGTCGTTGCTAGGCCCGCAGTTACTGCGATGACTTCGGCGACCACGGCGTCGACCGATACGCACGTTTGCTCGACCAGGAGACGGCCCGATTCGATCTTCGAAAAGTCGAGAACATCATTGAGAATGCCCATCAGCGCGTCTGCCGATGTCTTCAGTAACCCCGCGTAATCCCGTTGCTCCTGGCTCAGCGGCGTTCCCAGCAGCAGGTGGGTCAGGCCGATGATGCCATTCATTGGCGTACGAATCTCATGACTTACATTGGCCACAAAGGCCGACTTCAGCCGCGATGCCTCCAGTGCCGCGTCCCGCGCTTGCTGCATGGCCTCCTGGGCCGCCTTGAAGGTGCTCAAGTCCACGTGGGTGCCCGCCATGGTGCGCACCTCGCCCTGTGGGTTTCGTTCCGCCTGTCCGCGCGCAAGGATCCACGCGTGGCTATCATCCTTACGCCTAAGGCGAATTTCGACCGAATACGGCACATGGTCCTGAAAATGGGCCCGGAGCGCCGCCGAAACCAGAGGCACATCGTCCGGATGCAGGCGCTGAAAGAAGGTCTGCTCGCGCGTTGGCAATTCGCCCGGTTCAAAGCCGAGCATCGCCTCCCAAGCCGGCGAAAACAGCACCACGCCGCTGGCAATATCCCATTGCCACAGACAAGCTTGTTATGGTTCGGGTATTATTCATCATCGTCCTCCGCACAACCGACGACACTGTCGACGCTCTGCCGACGGGCAAGGGGCGCACGAACGAGGCTGTCGGTTTGATCGGCCTATCGTCCCTTGTTTTGGCTATCTATTCAAAAGGTTCAGTGGGTTTCGGTCGGCGGCTACAGACCGGGAAGCAGTTTGGCTACCGCCTCATCCAAGGCCAGAAGTGACGTTGCACCTAGGCTCTGAAACGTTGCAAAAGCATCTTGAAATTGCGCAACATTTTGCTGCCGGGCATGCTGTTCCAGATGGCCCGCCAATTCGGCCAGGGGCAGCAAACCCACCGCTCCAACGCTGGATTTGAGCGAATGCGCCGTGCGAGCCGCGGCTAGCCAATCCTCCCGCGCCATGGCGTCTTGCAGGTCCAGCAGGCCTTGACGCATCGACGCATGGACTAACAGCGCGAGATCACGAAGCAAACCACCGTCATCCAGGGGCAGCAAGTCTTCAAGGGCCGGTACGTCCACCAGTGCGCGGTTGGTCACCGAAGGCAGGGTCCAGGTCGACGACGGAACGCGTCCCGGCCGCCGCAGCCATTCGTCCACGCGTGCGAGCAACTCCGCGGGCGTAAACGGCTTTGCCACATGGTCGTCCATGCCGGCTTGCAGGCACAGCTCGCGGTCTCCCGTCATCACGCTGGCGGTCATCGCCAATACTTTCAGGTGCATGGTCTGCGTCGCTGTGCGCAGGGCACGGACCGTTTCGTAGCCGTCCAGTTCGGGCATCTGGCAGTCGAGCAGGACCAAGTCATATTGGCAACGGCCAACAGCTTCAAGCACTTGCAGTCCATTCTCGACCACGTCAACGTGGTGTCCGGCCTTGACCAGTAGGTCCCGGGTGACGCGGCCGCTAATCGGGTTGTCCTCCGCCACCAGGATCTGGGCGCACATTGGAATCTCCTTGCAAATTAGCAGGTAGTGCGGTGGGCAGGCCCTGCGCGCTGAAGGCTGCCGCAGCGACGGCTTAGGTACCGTGGCTGACGCTGCCCACAGTACCGCTCCACGCTGCGACCTGCCAAGCCTTTAATGGTCTTTGCCTGCGAGTTTAGGCAGATTACCCGTTTTCGCCGCCGCCCGCAGCCCGTCGCGCGCGTCCTGGGTGTCCCAGAGGATTCGGCGCATCTGCCATGAATGTAAAAGAGATTGTTCCATCGTCGCGGCCGGGGCGCTTCTTCCCTGCTTCCGAGCTCCCCGGGCCTTCGAGTTAGGCCGAAGCCTCCGCGTTGATCGTGGCCGGCCCCCTGTTGTCCCTAGGCGGCCAAGCGGATTGACCACGCGGTGACCACGGCGAAGACGCGCCGTATGTATCATTTCGGCAAGGCGCTGTCTCAATTTGAGACACGAGCGTCCTGGTTTGCGCACCTTCGGTTCACGGTTTGGCGCGCTATGCCTATCGCCATGGCCTCCGTGCGCTGGACGCGCTGATTGCTGGGCGGGGCGTTGAGGAATTGCGCTGCATCGTCGCCGTGCGGCATTCTTGATTCTGGCGGGAGCCTGAGCATTTTTCCTTTATGATCGACGCGTTGATGCCCAAGATTGGCCAAGGTCAGCCCGGCGGCTTTGGCTGCAGCGCTTTGACTTTGAAGGTGCGCGTGAACTGCGGCAACACGCAGCCCATCCACTGGTCGCCGCGGTGACCGTCCAGCAATCCTAGACTCATGCGTTGCGCTTGCCCGCCTCGCCCTTTGCCGACCGTGGTCGCTCAACGGGTGCGCAGCAGCCTAGGCCGCCCATATAGGCTGCATGGGCACGTCCACCGCGGCGCCTATAGCCGCGTGGGGTTCGCCCGACCGTTGCAGCGGTGCGGCATTCGGTCAGCCAACCTTGACCCGAAGCTGGCGTTGGCAGCCGCAGGCATGGCCTGGCAATTCTGTAAATATCGACAACTGGAAGGGATTTTACTCAAGCCCGGGGCGGCGATTACCAGCCCATGCGTTTGAGCGCCGCCAAGTTCTGCTGGACCGGCGCGCAGGTCGGGCAACGCGCGGCGGCCCCGGCAAAAGCGGCCGCGGACTGCTGCCCATCGCCCAGGCGTAAGTAGGCAAGACCCAAGTGATACCAGACGGTCCAACCTCCACCACGCACTGTCCAGCCGGCCAGAATGTCACGCGCGGGGGCTGCTTGTCCCGATTCGAGCAAGGCCACTGCCCATAACTCGCTGTAATCAGACCGATCACTTTGCTGCCGGGCGGCATCGGCCGCGAGGCCCACAGCTTCCGCCGGACGGTGCAGGGCTAGATAAGCCTGCGCTTTCGCAGCCAAAAGGACCGGCGTCATCGCTCCTGGCGGCACACGTCCTAGGGCCTCAAGCGTGGCGTCAGGTTGGCCTTGGCGTGTCGCAATTAACACCTGCAGAATGCGCCGCTCTTGGTTGTCGGGCGATACTGCAAGGAGTTGAATTGCTTCATCAAGGTGGCCCGTCTCGTAGGCCGCCGTCGCCCTCAAGATGGCGTCCGTTGCGGTTGGACTGCTGTCCTGGGCCAAATCCCACGCCTTAGGCCACGCGCCTTCTGCACAGGCAACGCGTAACTGCGCGATATGTACCGCATTCTGCGTCGTTGCCTCGTCTGAACTCTTGAGCGGCCGCATCGCTCCCAGCCGCTGCTGCGCCTGAGGCAGTTGACCTTGACTGAGCGCCCATGTCGCAGCAAAGGCCGCAACATTTGGCTCAGAAGCGTGGGATTTCAGGAGTTTATCGAGCAGTTCCTGGCCGTCCGCCTTGCCTTCGGGCGTGACCAGCAACAGGCGAATTTGATTGAGTCGAGCACCGACCTGGCGACCGTCGCGGCTGGCGCTCTCTTCGTATCGACGCGCTGCCGCCGACAAATCGCCTTTGTTTTCCTGGACCCAGCCCTCGCGCCACAGAATCTCGGCGCGCGACGACGTGCAAGCAGTGACCAGGGCCAGCCCTAGCAGTGCTGCGCCCCGTACCAGCGTCACAACCCGCAGCTGGGCGGGCCACATTCGCTTAGCCACCTTTGGTAGAACCAACGCGAATTCGGGTGGTTGCAAGGTCAACGGCGCGCTTCTTGAGGGTCCAAGTCGCCGTCGACACATCCTCGCGGGCCTGGGCAAGCACAGCCGAGGCCGATTCCAAGGCCGAACGCGCCGCCTCAACGTCAATATCCTGTGCTGTTTCGCAGAGTTCGGTGGTAATGACCACTTTTTGACCCTCGGTCACGTGGACATAGCCGCCGTCGACCAAAAGCACAACCTGGTCATGGCCTTCCACGTCAACCGTGCACGCGCCTGTGCGCAACGCCGCCAGCAGTGGCTGGTGGCCCGGCAAGATGCCCATGTCGCCCAACGCGCCCGGTACGATGACGCCGCGTGCCGTCCCGGAATACTTGACGCCGATGGGCGTGACGATCTCAATGTGCATGATTTGCCTCAGTTCCTACCCAGCGAGCGCGGTGGCCGCCTTGACGCATGACCACGTTGCCGACAGCCAAGCCCTTGATCCTACAGGTTGCGTGCCTTCTCGATGGCTTCTTCAACGGTGCCGACCAAGAGGAAGGCCTGCTCAGGCAGGTGGTCCAACTCGCCATTGCAGATCATCTTGAAACCCTTGATGGTATCCTGCAGACGCACGTACTTGCCCGGCGAACCGGTGAAGACTTCAGCCACAAAGAACGGCTGGCTGAGGAAGCGCTGAATGCGCCGGGCGCGGGCCACGGTCAACTTCTGCTCTTCGGACAGTTCTTCCATACCCAAGATGGCGATGATGTCCTGCAAGTCCTTGTATTCCTGGAGGATCGACTGCACGCGGCGAGCCACGGCGTAGTGCTCCTCGCCCACGACCATCGGGTCGAGAATGCGGCTCGACGAATCGAGGGGATCCACGGCCGGATAGATGCCCAACTCAGCGATTTGACGGGACAACACCGTGGTGCCGTCCAAGTGGGAAAACGCCGTTGCGGGGGCCGGATCGGTCAAGTCGTCGGCGGGCACGTAAATGGCCTGCACCGACGTCACTGAGCCGTTCTTGGTGGAGGTGATTCGCTCCTGCAAACCGCCCATTTCCGTAGAGAGTGTCGGCTGATAGCCCACTGCGGACGGAATACGACCGAGCAAGGCCGACACTTCCGAACCGGCCTGGGTGAAGCGGAAGATGTTGTCGACAAAGAGCAACACGTCCTTGTTGCGAACATCTCGGAAATACTCGCAAATCGTAAGCGCGGTCAGGGCGACGCGGGCGCGGGCACCGGGCGGCTCGTTCATCTGGCCGTAAATCAACGAAACCTGGGACTTGCCCGGGACTAGGCGCGGCAGACCGTTGTCGAAGATGGGGTGGCCATGTTCGTCCTTCTCCACCGCGATAACGCCCGACTCGATCATTTCATTATATAAGTCGCGGCCTTCACGGGTACGCTCGCCGACGCCGGCCAACACCGAGAAGCCGCCCTTTTCCACGGCCATGTTGCGGATGAGCTCTTGGAGCAGCACCGTCTTGCCGACGCCCGCACCGCCGAACAGACCAATCTTGCCGCCCTTGGTGTAGGGAGCCAGCAAGTCGATGACTTTAATGCCGGTTTCGAACATCTCGGCCGAGGTCGTCAGGTGATCAAACGGCGGCGGATCGCGGTGAATGCTCCAGTGTTCCTTGGCATTGAGCGCGGGGCCATCGTCCACGGGTTCGCCGATGACGTTGAGGATGCGGCCCAGGACTTCGTCGCCCACGGGCGCCTGAATGGCGGCACCGGTGTTGCGTACTTCCTGGCCGCGGGTGAGACCGTCGGTGGTGTCCATGGCAATGCATCGGCAGCTGGACTGACCGGTGTGCAAGGCGACTTCGAGGACCAAGTTCCAGGGCTTGTCGTTGATGGTCGCGTTGGTCGCGCGCAACGCAAAGAGGATGTCCGGGACCGCGCCGTCGGGGAATTCCACGTCCACCACGGGTCCGATGATTTGGCTGATGCGGCCGTTTTGCAGGGTACTGGTCATGACACTGGCTCCTGAGCAAGAACAGGTAAGAGTAGAATCAGCCCTTGAGCGACTCTGCGCCCGAAGTAATTTCCATCAATTCCGTGGTGATGATCGCCTGACGTGCGCGGTTGTACTGCAGCGTGATGCGCGCGAGCAGTTCCCCGGCGTTCTTGGTCGCGGCGTCCATGGCCGTCATCCGCGCGCCCATTTCAGAGGCTACGGATTCCAATAAAGCCCGATAGATGCCAATGTCGATGTTCATCGGCAGCAACGCGTCGAGGACTTCCGCTTTGGACGGTTCGTACAAGGTATCCGCGGTCAATTGCGTCGTCCCGCCCTCGGCTTCCACAGACGCGGCTGCTTGAACCGGCAAGACGCGGTCCAGACGAATGCTCTGGGACATGGCCGAACGGAACTCGTTGTACACAAGCAGCACTTCATCAAACTTTTCATCGATGTAGGCAGCGACGACTTCCCGGCCAATCTGCGACGACCGTTCGAGCGTTACGTTGGTGAGCACATCGGTGTAAACCGTGCCAATCTCCACGTTTTTACTGCGGAAATAGTCGCGTCCCTTCTTACCGACGATGCGCAGCTCAATGTGGTCGCGCTGGGTTTTGTGCTCCTGCATCCAAGCGTTGGCCGCTTTGTTGACGTTGGAGTTAAAAGCCCCAGCCAAACCGCGATCGCTGGTCAGCAGCAACAGCAGGGTCCGCCTAGCCGGCCGGTGCGCGAGCAGCGCGTGGGCCGTCGAATCGGACTGATGCGCCAATTCCGCAATCATATCGCCAAGGCGCAGGGCATAGGGCCGCAGTTGCATCAGGCGTTCTTGGGCCCGACGCAGCTTGGCCGCAGCCACCAGCTTCATAGCGCGGGTGATCTTGGCGTTGGACTTGACCGAGGCGATACGCCGCCGGATGTTCTTCAAACTAGGCATAAATCACCGGCTCCGACAGTGAATCGGACCCGGCGGCCTCAACGTCAAGGTTAGGCCGCCAAGTCACGATTCTTACGCGGCAAACAGTACCTTGAACTCGCTCAATGCTTCCACGAGCATGGCGCGCAGCGGATCGTCCTTCTTCTTGAGGTCGGTCTTGAACACGCCGGTCTCAAACGACTTGAGGACCTCCGACTTCTGGTTGGCCAGATAGGCGAAGAGCTCATGTTCGTAGCGATGGAGCGCACTTGTCGGCAGGTGGTCGATGAACCCCTCCGGCGCCATCGCGGCGAACAGCAGGATGACCTGGTGGACCACATCGAGCGGCTTGTACTGAGCTTGCTTGAGCAATTCGGTCAAGCGCGCACCCTGGGCCAGGGTCTTTTGCGTGATGGGGTCCAAGTCGGACGCGAACTGAGAAAACGCAGCCAATTCGCGATATTGCGCCAGGGACAGACGCAGAGGACCGGCCACGGCCTTCATCGCCTTGACCTGCGCCGCGCCACCGACGCGGGACACCGACAGACCGACGTTAATGGCGGGACGAATACCCTTGAAGAACAGGTCGGTTTCCAAGAAGATTTGACCGTCCGTGATCGAAATCACGTTGGTCGGCACGTAGGCGGAAATGTCGCCGGCTTGGGTCTCGACGATGGGCAGGGCCGTTAGCGAACCGCCGCCTTCTTCGTCACGCAGCTTGGCCGCGCGCTCGAGCAGACGGCTGTGCAAGTAGAACACGTCGCCCGGGAACGCTTCACGACCCGGCGGGCGGCGCAGCAGCAAGGACATCTGGCGGTAGGCGACGGCTTGCTTGGACAAATCGTCATACACAATCAGGCCGTGCATACCGTTGTCCCGGAAGTACTCGCCCATGGCCGCACCGGTGTACGGCGCCAAGAACTGCAGCGGCGCGAGTTCGGCGGCCGAAGCCGTGACGATGATGGTGTACTCAAGTGCACCGTGATCGCTGAGCTTTTTCACGACCTGGGCAACCGTCGACTGCTTCTGGCCGATGGCGACGTAGATGCAGTACACCGGCTTGGCGTTAGTGTCGCCAGCAGCAGCGGCCAAATGCTCGCCTTTCTGATTGATAATCGCGTCGATGGCCACGGCGGTCTTGCCGGTCTGGCGGTCGCCGATGATCAGTTCGCGCTGGCCACGACCGATCGGCACCATGGCGTCGATGGACTTGAGGCCCGTCTGGAGCGGTTCGTGCACCGGCTTGCGGCTGACGATGCCCTTGGCCTTGACTTCGACCTGACCGAAGTGCAGGGGCGAACCATCGGGATTGACCAAAGGTCCTTTGCCGTCAATGGGTTGTCCGAGGGCATTGACCACCCGGCCCAGCAGCGCCTTGCCGATCGGCACTTCGACGATGCGGCCGGTCCGCTTGACCAAGTCGCCTTCGCGAATCGCCGAGGCATTGCCCAGCAGGGCTACGCCGACGTTGTCCTCTTCAAGGTTGAGGACCATGCCCTTGACATCGTGGGGGAATTCTAGCAACTCGCCGGCCATGGCTTTTTCCAGGCCGTGCACGCGGGCGATACCGTCGCCGACCACCAGCACGTGACCGGTTTCTTGCACATCCACCTTGGCGCCGTAGTTGGCGACCTGGTCGCGGATAATCCGGCTGACTTCTTCGACACGAATGTCCATGGTCCTGCTCCCTGGTTAAAACACTTTCTCAGTTTTCTTGCCGAAAATAGCGAAGTTACATGGGTGGGGCCCTTAGGCCGCCGTCAAATGCCCGCGCAAACGGTTGAGTTGGTTGCGCACGGAGGCGTCGTACACGGTGTTGCCGACTTCGACGACGAAACCGCCCAAAAGGCTTGGATCGACGGCGGTTTCCAGCTGAACTTCCTTGCCCAAGAGGGCGCGAAGGGTCGTCTGCAGGCGGCTGGTGGCCTGGGCCGACAGCGTCGCGGCGGAACGCACCTGCGCCTGCACCCGGCCACTGCGGGCATCGAGCAACAGGTCAAATTCCTTGACGATTCCATGCAACTGGTCGAGGCGACCCTTGTCCAGTAGCAATTGCGCGAAGTCGCGGGCCGTGGGGTTGGCTTGCAGTGCCTCGAGCGCTGCGATCAGCACTTTCTTGCGAATCTCATTAGGTTGCGAAGGGTTGGTCAGAAAGCTCAGCGCGTCTGCCTGGCTCTGAAGCACGGCATCAAGCTGCTTGAGGGTGGCGCGCACGGTCTCGCCATCGCCGCGCTCGTCGCACAGTAGCAGCAGGCCCTTGGCGTAACGCCTTGCAATTTTGGCTGAACCGCTCTTCATGCCGTTGTTCCTCTGGGGCGTGGCCCGCATCATCGCTGGCCAGGGTGACTCAATCTGCTGGATAACCTTGGGAATTCCCTAGCTAATGTGCCGGCTTCTGTCTTAGTTGACCGCAGAGCTCGCTGTGGGCAACGCTTCGATTTCACGCAAAGATCGGTCCACCAGCGCTTCTTGGGTGCGGGCGTCGAGGCGCTGCACCAACATTTGGTTGGCCAGATTGAGAGCCAAGTCTGCGACTTCATGCCGCAATTGGTCGCGAAGCCTCTTGCTTTCCTGTTCGAGGCGGGCCTGTTCTTCGGCCGTGATCCGTTGCACTTGGGCTTCGGACTCGGCAAGAATGCGCGTCACTTCCGCTTCGGTACCTGCGCGCACCTGGGCGAGCATGGCCTGCATCTCTGTGTCCAAGCTCGCAATCCGCTTGGCGTATTCGTCGTACTTGGCGTTGGCCAAGTTTTGCGCCTCTTGGGCGGCCGCGATTTCCTTGGCGACGTCGGCGTAGCGCTTGTCGAGCATGGCCGCGATCGGCTTGCGGGCCAACCAGATGACCAAGGCGGCAAACACCAGGAAATCAAAGATGTAAAAGCCGTGAACCGATGTGCAAAAGTGACCGTGGCAGTATTCCTCGGTCTCCGTCGCAAACAGGCCACCTTCAGCATAGGCGCGCAGCGGCACAGCCAGTACGGCAGCGGCGGCGAGCAAGGGGCGCAGCATCTTCATAGGGTTGGCTCTCTTCCGGTTGGGGCCTAACGTGTGTTTCGGGGGCGGACGCTCAGGGGTGGCCTGCGCCGTCAGGGCTTAGCCGCGGACGATCTTGTCGGAAATCTGAATGGCCAACGCGTTGGCTTCGTTCTGCAATTCACCGCGAGTGACCGCGAATACCCGCTGCTGTTCAGCGATGCCCGCTTCGACGCGCGCATTAGCGGCCAAACGCGCCTTCTGCACCGTGTCGGCAGCCTGGAGTTCAGCACCGGCGCGCATTTTTGCGCGTTCTTCTAGGGCCTTGCGCTTGTCCTCGGCCGTCGCATGCTCGTAGCGGGCCGCTTCCTGATCCGCCTTGGCACGCGTCTCTTTGGCCGCTGCTTTGGCGCCGTCCGTGCGGGCCGTGCGCTGGTCTAACCGCGCGAGCATAGGCTGGAAAATCAGTTTGGGCAGCACCAGCATCAGGATGATGAAGAACAGGGCCTGAAAGACGACGGTGGCGTCAATGTCGATCAGTCCGGCGCGGGCCACATGGCTGGCCAGATCGTGGCTGATCGTGGTGGCCTTGGCCGCCATCGTGGCAGGATGATCAGTTAACCCGGCGAAACTAGGGGCCAAAGCCAGAGGGCTAAGGCGCATCGCGCGGGTCAGGTCTCCGGCGATTGGGCAAGCAAGCATGGGACTCCAGGGCGGCGCGGGCTTGAGGGAAAATCCAGAAAAAGCGCTGTCTTTATCGGGATTTACTGCGCGGTGAGTCGAACGGTGCGACCCGCCCCAGCCAATCGGCCAAGGGGGGCGGCGCGGTCGTGTAGCAGGAACGGGCGCGGAGGTCAACGGCTTGGCAGATTGTCACCCACATCCAGCGCAATTCGGGCCTCCTGCCGGGGCTTGGGCGACCCCAGCGGCTGCGGCAACGTTTGACGCGGGCACAGGGCTCGGCCATGCTGTATGCATCGACGCGGCCGGGCCAAATCCGGCGAGAAGGCATCATGAACCAAGCCCCTATTGCCCAGCAATCTCAAGCTACTTTGCCGCCTATTCACGCAGTGCACTTGTCGGTTCAGCAACAGGTTGGTCAAGGCCTGGTGGCCAAGGGCTTGGGCTATCTAGCCCTGCTGCTGATCGGCGCGGCGGCTTGCACAAACGCCAATGGCACAGGCGGTAGCGACGCGGGAATTAACTGCGGCGCTGGCCAAAAAGTCGCCTATGACGCCAATACCGGCGCCCCCAAGTGCGTCGACATCTCGGACGCCAACATCACGCAAGATGGCTCAACGGTTGCGGATAACGGCGCGACGACCGGGTCAGATTTGGGCAATTCGACGGGCGGTGACACCGGGCCAATCGCCAGCGATGTGGTGGGCGATGCCGTGGCCGATGCTGTGGCACCGACCAAGACGTCCAACTTCGATTGCCCAGTGAATTCGCCGACGAAGGATGGCTTGCTCCACGGCAAAGCCTGCACCAAGGACGGCGACTGTAAGTACGGTGTCTGCTATTTCGGAGCGCCCATCGCGGGTTACGATGCGTCGATCGGCATTTGCACCAAGAACTGCAACTGCGCCGGCGCGGCCTCCAACTGCACGGCGGACGACACCGACCTCTATCGCTGTGTCTTTGAAACGACTGCGGAAAACGGTAATCCCAAGCGATCGGGCGATCAGCCGCCGGTCAAGATGTGCGCGCGCACCTGCAGTTCGGATCTCGATTGCGCGGCGTGGAATCCGGCTCTGCCTGATTGCATTCAGTTTTCCACGAAGTTTGTCTCAGTGCCCGCCGTCAAGGTTTGCGGCAAGGACCCCTTCAAGGGCGGCTGAGGCGCGAGGGGGCTAAGGCGCGCGGGCTACTGCCCTAAGCCTTCGATATGAAAGGGCGATAACGGGCAGCCGAGAGAGCCGGCATTCGGCCAAGCCCTCAGCTCGGGATTACTTGGGCCGTGCGGTTGCCGTCGGCTGAAGATTCAAAAGCCTTTGAATGGTTTCGCGATCTGCCGGTGGAAACGGGTAGAGCGCTAGGTCAGCCGGTTCGACCCAGCGGAAATCCCAGACGCCAATCCGCAGCGGCGATCCGGCGCGAACGACGGCTTGCAAGCTATGAAAATCAATGCAATACGCGCCGTAATCGTGCTCAGCGCTGAAGCTGCTGCCGACCACATCGATGTCCAGGTCCAATTCCTCATGAATTTCGCGGATAAGGGCCTGGGCATCGGTCTCGCCGGGTTCCACCTTGCCACCTGGAAACTCCCAGAGTAGCGGCATGGCGGCGTGGGGCAGGCGTTGGGTAATGAGGTACTGCCCAGATTCGTTGCGGATTTCACCGGCAACCACACGAATGGTCTTCTTGGCACCTTCAGACATAGGGATTCCGTGCGGCGCCGACAACGCGCCTGTTCTGCAGGGTGCAATTGGGCGGGCCCCTAGGTCAAGCGGTTCGACGCCAGGATGGTCGGCAGCGCCCAGAGGATACGTGAAAGTTCAAAGGGTTAGCTGGGCGTGCGCTTGTTGGCGGCGGCGTGTGCTGCGCGCCAGAACCACCACGTGGCTAGGGCCATCGGCGCATCGGACACGCCAATGAGCAAAAGACTGCCGTGGTGCTGCCAGGTGAAAAAGAAGTAGAGACCGGCCAAAGACCCAGTCGTTTTCGAGAGAAACATCGGCACGCACAAGGCCAAGTTCTGCTGCGGCGCTTTGGCAATCAGCCAGGCACTGCTGGCGAGCAGCACCATCAGCGCCAAGGCCAGGGCAAGCCAAAACCGCTCAGATGACGCGGGGGTATCCTGCAGGCCAGCCATGCGGGTCCACGGCTCGAACCAGCCAAAGAGGCGATCGGGAAAGGCTGCGTAGGTGATTAGGCCGATGACGTACATCGCCAGAGAGACCTGCATCAGACGGCGAAGGCGAAGAAATTCAATGGGCATTTCGCTCCTAGGGTAGCAACGGGGCCCATGCGGCATCGAGGGGGCCCACCGTTCGCACGGCATTGTGCGCTACAATTCAGCCTGCGCCACAATGCCCCGCGTGCCAAAGCGCTGCAAGTAGTCACGTCGCGGCCCCATGCACTGGTCCTTGAGGACGCAATCGTGGCAAATCGCAGTTTTTTCGCGGCTTTGCTGGTGCTCGTCGGCATGATCGGTGATTGCTGCTTGGTTCCTTAGCCACCGAGGCAGCGTGCATTGCGGAAAACCGCATGAACCATCGGCTGTTACCGCAATTCCGGCATCGACAAGGACAACCGCCGCCGCGTTCAGGACAGGGGCGATGGTGTCTAGGGGCAGGGCATAGGCGTCATAAGTCCCACCGCCGGCGTCGCGGGTCGGAAAGGCAAATGCAACGCTAAGTTGGCCTGGATACTGGCAATGAGGCAGAAAGACGGCGCAGATCCGCTGCGACCGCTGCAGCAGGTCGGGCAGGGTGCGGGCATCGACAACGCCGTTGAGGTCGACGCGCAAGCCCGCACGCAGCAAGGCTAAAATGCCGCGCTCAGTCCGCTCATGAGTCCCTGGGGCCCGGGTCAAGGCGTCCGACACGGGGGCACTGGCGGCGTGGTACGAGACCAAAGCGCCCACTAGGCCGGCATTTTGTAAGGATTGTAAGCGCTTGGCAACGTCCAGGCCAATGGCATTGGTCTGCAGCCACAAGGGCACTTGGTGACCCTGACACCGCTCGGCGAGTTCGAGCAGCAGGGGGCCATGGACCAGAGGCTCGCCACCAGAAAACACAACGCGTTTAGGGGCTTGGGCCAGGAATTCATCCAGCCACAGCTTCAGCATTTCATGCGGCGCGGCGGGCCACTGCCGGTCCTGAAAGCAGAAATCGCAGTTCTGATTGCAGGCAAAGCCAAGGCGTAACATGGCTTCGCCATTGGAGAAAGTTCGCACATCTTCATCGCGCATACCGGCGTAGGGGCGCCAAGCTTGCCAGGCCTGCAGCGCTTGGCCCAAGAGCGGGCCCTGGGCACCTTGGGCGTCGATGGCCTGCAGTCGGCGAATCAGTTCGCTGCGCAAAGCGCTTGGTATAGAACTACGTAATTCTACAGCTAGATGTTGCCCTTGCCACGTGGCCTGCCGATGCAGTTGCGGCTGCCCGAGGCCAAAGGTCACGTCGGGCTGGGCCTGGGCCACAGAACCTGCCATCTCTACGCGGATAGAGACCTGAAATCCAGTCGCTTTTGGGTCATGCTGCCAATGCCACGCCCCATCCGCCGGTAGGCCGGTCAGATCCGCGAGCGCCGCCGTCAACCGGTGCCGCAGCGGGGCAAGCCAAGGCGTCCACAGTGGAATCTCGACCGCCATCCTAGGGCAACACCGTCAGGCGTGGCGCTACGCCGAGTTCTTGGCCAGCCAGGGTAAGGCGCAGGTACATGAAATTGGTCTGCGAAATAGCAGCATTAGCGGTTAGTACTACAGAACAGGTTCCCTGGGCGCTGCAGGTAGCGAGACTGCCCTGCAAGACGCCATTGACGTAGGGCTGGATCTGGATGTCGCTGGGCTGTAAGGGCTTTCCGTCGTAGGACACGGTGAACGTCGCCGCTTGTCCGGCGTGCAGCACGGGCGGCGTCAAGCTGATGTGCACGGGCTCATCGACGGTGACCAACTGGTCGGCCGCCACGTTCGCGATGGTTTGGATGGCTCCAGAAGGCCAGTGAATTTCAAGCGTTGCCAAAGTATTGGTGCCCAGGCCAAAATCGATGACCGGCTCGGACACCACGCCATAACCGCCCGAAGTGCCCAAAGCGCCAAGGGAATGGAGCGTGCCGGCCGTCAACCGCACATAGGCACCGAGCCCGCGCGCCGAGGAAGCATGGCCACGCAGCCTGAGCCGCAACCAATGCCGATTGTGCTTGATCTCATTGCGTAAAATCTGTGGAGCGCTGCCCAGACCGCCGAGGATCAGGTCGTCGTCGCCATCGCCGTCGAGGTCGCCACTGGCCAGCTTCATCCCCTCGTGTTGTTTGGGAAAACCCGCCTGCTCGCTCACATCGACCAGCAGTTGCCCATTGCCCTGCAGCAGCACGGGCTTCATCGGTCCGCGCAGGGTCGGGTTAAAAAAAGCGTCTCGTTCTGGGGCGTTGCTCAGCGCAAGGTCCTTCCAGCCATCGCGGTCAAAATCCAACCACACCGGCGACCAAGCGGTCATGTCTGGGTGATTCGTGTCTGGATTCATGGGCTTGAGACCCGATTGCAGGCCGATGTCCTCATAACCGGTCTTGGTTCGCCTCAGGAGCAAGTTCTGCACCAAGCGGCCCACGGTCAGGTCGTCCGTGCCGAGCATCTTGCTGACGGCGGTCATCGGTAAGTTCGTGCCAATGTTGGCAATTGCGATGTCCAGTTGGCCGTCGCCATCGAAGTCCGCAGCCGAGGCGCCCATCGGCGAGGCATAGGGCATGGCGCTCTTGGGATAGTCGAAAAGGGCTTGCGGAATGACGCGTTGCAACTGCGGCAGGCCCTGAACATCGCGCCCGGTGCCATGGTAAAAAGCCTGTGTACTTGCGGTGTTGGAGCAGCCGTCGTGGAGTTGCAGCAGGTCCGGCCAGCCGTCGAGGTCGACATCGGCCGCCAGCACGCCCCATTGCGCGCCGGTCGCCACCACGCCCATGTCTTGGCCGCGTTCGTCCCAGGTTCCATCGCCGCGTGCCAGGAAAACCTTTGGCCGTTCAGGCCATTGGCAGGCGTAGCGCCCAAGAACCAGGTCTTCGCGGCCGTCCCGGTCGATGTCGGCGACGCTCAAGGCGGCCCTTTCCTCGGCGGTTGTGTCGCCCATGGGTTGGGTGAAATCCTCGAAACTATTGCCATTCCATCGCTTGGCGTGCACAGATTTGCCGACCAAGAGCAAGAGCGCCGGCCCGCCATCGCCAGGGTCCAAGGCTTGCACGCCGCCGATGGTATCGCCCGTCAATTGTCCAGTCTGCGCCGTGACTTCGTGGGCGAGAAAGACCGCCCAGGCACCGCCTTGGGTGAAGACGACGGATTCGGCTTGACCGTCCCCAGTCAGATCGACAAAAAATCCACCAGAATCATGGGGATATCCGACTGGGTGCTCTGGGTCCGCCGCCGCTTGGCCCAAGGCCAGCGCTGTGAGCACGGGCGTAGCGGGGGCCCAAACAGCAAAGCTGCCTGTCCAAGAACCAGCGATATTTACAACGGATGTATCGGCGGGCGTCGGGCACGCATCGTCTGCGCATTGCGCCACGCTCGCGTCCCCAGGTGCTTTGAGGTCGGCATTCTGCGCGTCCACCTCGGCCGAAGTATCCATTTCAACAGAGACTTCTTTGTCGGAGTACACCGTAACAACGCGGTGAATCGTGCAGCCTTGGAGCCCAAGCAGCAGCAAACTCCCGGTGATGAAACGGATAACGCCGGAGCCCATCCCTACGTCCGCTGCCGCGTCATGCGGATGCTTGTGCACACGCTACCGGGCCTGTCCGGCTAGCGCAACAGGGCCAAGTTGCAAGATGTCATAACTATCTAGACGTATTGGTATTTGGCCAATAGGCTAGAGGGTTCGCTCCGGCGAGTTGCCCTCCAAGTCGCAGCCTCGAGGGTGCACGGCTGCCGGCAAGGTCTCTAACATTTGCGCCACACCCTGCTAACCAGTCGCTACAATCCCACCTTGAAAATACAAGCGTTTGCGCGACGGCTTGACCGCCGCCTTGGCCGAGCGTACACAGTTCTTTACGGCAGCCGCGCCCAGTGAACCCTGTCCTTGGATCCTGAGCCCTGGCTAGTCGATACTGAATACGCGATAATCGGGGGAAAAAAAAATGAAGAGTTACCTAGTGATTTGCTGTCTAGCTGTGACGGCGCTGACGTTGACCCTGGCGGCATGTACGGACGATGTGCCCGTGACGGGATTCGTCAATGCCGATGCAGATCCGGGGGATGGCTCGTCCGCGGTGCTTGATGCCAGTGGTGGCGATGCGATCGACGCCGGCACGGGCGACTCGGCCAACGCTGACCTGGTCAACGCGGATGCAGTGGGGGCCGATGCCGACGCAGTGGTGGCCGATGCCGACGCAGTGGGGGCCGATGCCGATGCGGCCGTCGATGCTGCAGCGCAGGACGGCTTGTCAGCTGAAGTTCTTGATAGTACAGCAGATGCCGATGCGCTCGCTGTGGAGGACTCCGCCGATTCCCCAGACGCCCTTGCACCGGACGATGCCGGAGCCGACCTGGGCGATGGCGGGATTGCCGATGCCGACGATGTGCCCGCGCCCGTAGATGCTGATAATGATGGTGATTCCGGCCTTGGCGGCGACGTCGTCGTGGACACAAACGATGGGGCTGGAGCCGAGGTTGGGCCAGCCTGCACCCAAGCGAGCGACTGCCCGAGCGCGCCTTGCACCGCTGGCGAATGTCAGAACGGGGCCTGCGTGACGGTCGCGGCGGCGGACGGCGCCCCTTGCGATGATGGAAATGCCTGTACAACCGCAGATGTATGCGCAGCCGGTATTTGCGCAGCCGGTGCTGCCGTGGTCTGCGACAACAGCAACCAATGCGTAACCAGCACCTGCGATGCCAAGGTCGGTTGTCTGAGCAAATTGGTCAATGGTTCCTGCGATGACGGCAATGCCTGTACCACCGGCGATGCCTGCCAAGGTGGCCTTTGCCTGCCGGGCGGCGCCACGAACTGCGACGACAACAATATCTGCACCGCCGATAGCTGTGATCCCAAGCAGGGTTGTACGCACACCGCCAACACAGCGCCCTGTGACGACGGCAGCCCTTGCACGGTCGGCGATGTGTGCGGCGGCGGCGTTTGCATCCCTGGCGTCGGCCTCATTTGCAACGACGGCAACCCGTGCACCCAGGACCTGTGCGAGTTGGGCAAGGGCTGCTCATTCCCCGTCATTTCAGGGCCTTGTGAAGATGGAAGCGCTTGCACCCAGGGCGATACCTGCCAGGGCGCGGTTTGCCAACCCGGCGCGGTGACTTCTTGCGACGACCAGAACAGTTGCACGACCGATTCCTGTGATCCCAAGCAGGGTTGTCAGCACATCGCCAGCAACGGCGGCTGCAGTGACAACAACGCGTGCACGGTCGGCGATAGTTGCAAAGCGGGGATTTGTCAATCGGGAAGCGCCCTTTCCTGCAATGACGGCAACCCTTGCACCGATGACACCTGCGACCCGGCCAGCGGTTGCAGCAGCAAGCCCAGCACGGCGGCGTGCAGCGACAACAACGCCTGCACTGTGGGCGACGCGTGTCAGGACGGCGATTGCGTGCCGGGCACACCGTCCAACTGCGACGACAATAATCCTTGCACCACAGATAGTTGCAGCGCCATCAAGGGCTGCCTGCACCTCAATGCCGCCGGACCTTGCAGCGATGGCAGCGCCTGCACCGTGGGCGACGCCTGCAAAGACGGCGCTTGCGTGGCGGGCCTAGGGCTCACCTGCAGCGACGGCAATCCCTGCACGATCGACAGTTGCGACCCGAACAGCGGCTGCAGCTTCAGCAATTCCAGCGCGGGCTGCAGCGACAACAACGCTTGCACCGTCGGCGACACCTGCAGCGGCGGCCAATGCACGCCCGGCGCGGCGAGCAACTGCGATGACCAGAATCCGTGCACCACAGACAGCTGTGATCCCAGCGTTGGTTGCAAAAATGTCAATAATACGCTCGGTTGTAGTGACGGGAACGCATGCACCAGTGGCGATTTGTGCGTGGCGGGCGCGTGCATCGGCGGCAAGGTGCTGGCGTGCAGTGATGGCAACCCCTGCACCAACGATATCTGTGACGCTGTAGGCGGTTGCAGCAATCCCGACAACACGGCGGCCTGCGATGACGGCAGCGCCTGCACAGTGGGCGACGCTTGCAAGAACGGCGGCTGCGTCCCGGGAAATCCCAGCAATTGCGACGACAACAACCCGTGTACCACAGACAGCTGCGCCCCGGCCCAGGGCTGTGTCCACGCCGCCAATGCCTTCCCGTGCGACGACGGCAACGCCTGCACCCTGAGCGACGCCTGCAAGGCGGGCCTATGTTCTGCAGGAAAAGCGCTGAGTTGTAGTGACGGCAATCCCTGCACCGACGACACTTGCGACCCGGGCAGTGGCTGCCAGTTCGTTGCGAACACCGCGCCGTGCAACGACAATAACGCCTGCACCAGCGGTGACGTCTGCAAGGCCGGCGCCTGCGTGGCCGGTGTGCCGCCCGTGTGCGACGACAACAATCCGTGCACCACAGAGACCTGTGACGTCGCCCAAGGCTGCAAGAACGTTGCAAATACGATGGCTTGCGACGATGGTAACGCGTGCACCAGCGGCGACACCTGCGCGGCGGGCAAGTGCGTCGGCGGCGGCGCTGTGGCCTGCAACGACGGCAACCCGTGCACGGACGACAGCTGTGACAAGGCAAGTGGCTGTACTTTCACGAAAAATACCGCACCCTGCGATGACGGCAACGTCTGCACGGCTGGGGATGCCTGCCAGGGCGGCAGCTGCGTTTCCGGCGCGGCCAAGAGCTGCGACGACGGCAACGCCTGCACCAACGACACGTGCGATACGCTGAAAGGCTGTATTTTTACAGCGAATACTGCCGCCTGTGACGACAATGATGCCTGTACGGCGGGGGATGCTTGCAAGGCGAGCGTGTGCGTCGGCAAGGCGGTTGTCTGCAGCGACGGCAATCCCTGCACAACCGATAGCTGTGACAAAATCCTTGGTTGTGTGGCGACCAACAACAGTAACGCCTGCGATGACGGCAACGTTTGTACCAAGGGCGATGTCTGCACGGGCGGCAGTTGCGTCTCGGGCGCGGCGGCGGTCTGCGACGACGGCAATGCCTGCACCAGCGACAGCTGCGACACGGTCAAAGGCTGTGTATTTGCAAGCAATAGTCTGCCGTGTGACGATGGCAGCGCTTGCACCCAGGGCGACGTTTGCAGCGGCGGCAACTGCGCGCCCGGCAAGGCCGTGACTTGCAATGACGGCAACGCTTGCACCGACGATAGCTGTGACATCAAGCTCGGTTGCGTGTTCCAAGCCAACACGGCCAAGTGCGACGACGGCAATGGCTGCACCGTGGGCGACCAGTGCAAAGCCGGACAGTGCCAGTCAGGCGCGGCAAAGTCATGTGATGACGGCAACTTGTGCACGACCGACGCCTGTGATCCCATCGCCGGCTGCAGCAACACCAACAACACCGCGCCCTGTGATGATAACAATGTCTGCACCTTGGCCGATGTTTGCGCCAGCGGCAAGTGCGTGCCCGGCAAAGTCGTGACCTGCAGTGACGGAAACGCTTGCACCGACGACAGTTGCGACAAGAACAACGGCTGCACCTTTGCCAACAACACCGCGGTGTGCACCGACAACAACGTCTGCACCATCGGCGACGTCTGCGCTGGCGGGGCCTGCCAAGCCGGGGCCGTCAAAACGTGCAACGACGGCAACGCCTGCACCAACGATTCCTGTGACCCTGTCAAGGGTTGCGTGACCACCAACAACAGCGTGGCCTGCGATGACGGCAATGCGTGCACCAACGGCGACGTCTGCGTCGCGGGCAGCTGCGCCCCGGGCGTGGCCATCACCTGCAATGACAACAACGCGTGCACCGATGATAGCTGCGACAGCAAGAAAGGCTGTCTATACAGCAACAACACGGCCGCGTGCAGCGATGGCAACGCATGCACCAGCGGGGACGTCTGCGGCGCGGGCAAGTGTTCCGGCACGGCCGTGGTGTGCGACGACAAGAACCTTTGCACCACAGATTACTGTGACAATGCAAAGGGTTGCCTTGTGGTCAACAATGCCGTGGCGTGCGACGACAGCTCGGTCTGCACTACGGGTGACACCTGCAGCGGCGCCAAATGCGTTGGCGCGGCCATCAGTTGCGACGACAGCAACCCGTGCACCAATGACACTTGCGACGCGGTCAAGGGCTGTCAGCATGGCAACGTCGTCGACGGAACCGTTTGCGGCGTCGGCGGTTCGGGCCTTTGCTACAGCGGCACCTGCAGCATCGGCAGCAGTTTGAACCCGGCGACGTCCTGCCAGCAGATTCTGACGACACTGCCGGCAGCGAAAAGTGGCGTTTATTACCTTACTTACACCAGCGGCAATGTCAAGACGACCTATCAGGCCTACTGCGACATGGTCACCAATGGTGGCGGCTGGACCCTGCTGCTCAAGGCCAACGGCGCCAATCCGACCTTTGCCTACTCGGCCGTGCCGTGGACGACTACCGCCGTGCTCAACGCCAACCTCCCGGATTTTGACGGTAATGAGGCCAAGCTCGCCAGCTATGCGTACTTGCCCTTCACCAAGGTCATGATCGGGGTCAAAGTCGGCAATGCGACCAATTACGCAACCATCGACCAGACATCCACGTCCATGTACGCGCTCCTCAATCCGGGAACCTTTGTCGCCACGAACATTGGCAGGGCAGCGTGGAAGTCCCTGATTCCAGGCTCTTCTTTGCAATCCAACTGCAACATGGAAGGCTTCAACGACCAAGTGGCCGGTTGGGTCACGTGTCGCATGGGCATCATCAACAACCAGGAAGCGGACTGCCTGACGCCGGACTCCTACCTGGGCATCGGTTGCGCGGGCCCAAGCGGCTTTGCGGTTGTCGATTACGCCGGCGCGCCGTACTTGCCCGACAATGGTGGCGCCAACATCGCTGGATTCGCCTATATTTTCGCGAAATAGCGCGGGGTCTGACCCAGCCTCGGCTGCGGCCCAGGGCTTTGACTTTGTCGGCGGCAACGACTGGCATTGTCGCTGGTCCGTGCTAACTTGTTGCCGACGCGGCCGAACGCGCCACCTGCGGCCTTGGAGGTTGACATGCGCTATAATCACCCGTTCCTATTTGCGTTTCTCACCATCTTTACTGCCGCAGCGTGCAATTCTGCCGCAGGGACAACGGCGACCGGGACGGATACTGCGGCCAACGTCGACGCAGCGGCGGACAGCGGTGCTAGTGACACCGGCGCGGTCGATGCGGCAGTCGATGCCGGGGCGGATGTTGTCCAACCATCGGATAGTGCGTTGGATTCGCTCGTTGATGCGACATTGTTCGATGCGCCTGATGCCGTGGTGGACGTGATCTCCAGCGACGGCGCGGTCAAGGACGCAGAGGATGTATCTATCCCGGACATGACAGCAGAAGATGGCGATGCTTCGGCTTCTTGCCCAGCGACTGCGCCCTTTGGACAACCCTGCACTCAGTCGGGATTAACCTGTAATTTCGGGCAGGAATGCTGCTGCGGCAAGTGCTACCCGTCCACCATCTGCCAATGCAGCGGCGGGTCTTGGGGCTGCATGGCCACCGACGCGTGCATGATGCCCGGGTGCCCCGACGCCGGCGGCGATGTCACGCAAGTCGGCGCGATTTGTAATGAAATGAAGAATAGTTTGATGCCCTGCCAAGCTGGCCAATACTGCGCCAAGCCGGTCGGGGACTGCGCGGCAGATGGCATTTGCACTGTTATTCCAAGCGTTTGTACCAAGGAGCTCAGTCTGCAGTGCGGCTGCGACGGCAAGACGTACGACAACCCCTGCATGGCCGCCATGGGAGGCACGGCTGTGGCGAAATTCGGCAGTTGCCCTGTACCTCCAACGGGTTGTCAGCTCGGCGGCAGTGACTGCGCGGTTGGCGAATACTGCGCCAGCGACGGCGTGGGCCTCTGTATCGGCAGCGGCAAATGCGTCGCCAAACCAGGCATGTGCCCGATGGTCATGGACCCTGTCTGCGGCTGCGACGACAAGACGTACAGCAACAGCTGCGTGGCCAACGAGGCGGGGCAAAACGTTGCCGCCAAGGGCAGTTGCACTGGCCTGACGTGGTATTTGGGCTGCGGCGCGCCGGTCTGCAAAGGCTGGGAGGCCAAGCCAGGCGTGCCGCTGTGCGCGGGCGGACAGAAGGAGACCGCTTCCTGTAGTACCGCGGGGCAAGTCTGCGATCCTCAAGACGGATGCAACGCCTTGCTACAATGCACCGGCACTGACCCCAAGTTGGTGGGCTGCCCGAAGTAGGGGTTTTGGAAAGGGGGTCGGCTTGGGCTGACCAATCTGCGGCTGCACCCTGTCCCCAATGCCCAGGCTCTCGTGGGCTAGTATACGTAACCCTAAGTCCTTTCCGGGTTACCGCAACGGACTCGGCGTTGTGGACTTCGGGCCGGGGACCGGGCCGAACGCAGGGGTGAGCCCGCACGGGCGGGCGGGGAGAGGACTCCGCGGCGGGCGCAGCGCATGAGCCGTGCCAAGTCTGGCACGGCGAAAGTGGAGATGGCGCGCCCCCTTGAAACTAGAAGCAAACACGGTACCTCTAACCCGCAAGGAACTTCGGGATAGATGTACTAGAGACCTAGGCTGGTCGAATCGCCGCCTTGGCAGGAACCACCCGAGCGGAAATCGTTATTACGTTCAGCGGTTCGATGTCGCCTTGGCGCACCCGCTCCGGCTTGGCCCTGCGTTGACGTGGGTTCGACGCGCAAGGTAGACTGCTGTGCTGCACCGGCCAGCGGATCTTCTGGCGTCCTGCCATCTTAGCTGTAAGAAATCAAGAGGTTCATGCGCAGTGGCTGCCACCGGTCCGCGCATTTCGGTGCCCTGGAGAACTGTGTGAGCCCAGCCCCGTCCCGTCCATCGTCGCGGCGCAATGTGCTGTTCAGTGCCGCCGAACGCGGCCTTCTCACGCTCCTGACGCTCGTCACCAGCCCATTGATTGTCCACGGCTTTGGCGAGATGCGCTTCGGCATCCTCAGCATCAGCATGACTACGCTGGGCTTCTTGGCCTTTCTGGATCTGGGCATCACCGCCGCCGCTGTGCGCGAACTAGCTCAGGCGCGTGGGGCGGGAGATGAACTGCGGGCTAAGCGTGTATTTTCAACGGCTTTAGGGATCTACGTGGCCCTTGGCATGGTGGCCGGGACCGCGCTGTTTGCTTTGGCCCCGTGGCTCGTGCACCGCGTGTTTCACGTCGACGCTGCCAATCAGACCGATGCGTTGCTGGTCATGCGCGCTGCAGGCGTGGGCCTGGGCCTCAACCTGATGCTGGCGCCGATGACGACCGTACCGCGCGCGCTGCAACGTCTTGACATTTCGACGATGATTACGATTTCGGTTAGCGTCATTACCACCGTTGGGCTGGTCGTCGCAGCGCGCGCCAACTCACTGTCTGCAGCAGTGGCGGTGCAACTTTTGTCGACAGCCGGTGCCATGGTGGCCTATTTCCTCGCGTCTAAGCGCCTCGCGCCGGAGCTGCGCTTTTGGCCGCAAATGCACCGCGCCAGCATGGCAAAACTGGGCAATTTTGCGGCATTTCAGCTGCTGAGCCAGATCTTTGGCACCTTGGCCGTCTATGCCGACAGGCTGATCCTGGCCGCTTGGCTGACGCCGGCCGACGTGACGTACTACTCCATTCCGGCAGGTCTTTCCCAGAAGATTCACGTTCTTATGGCGGCGGCCGCGGGTTTTGTCTTTCCGCGCGTTGCCGAACTGCTGGCGAAACAAGACCGCGATGGCGTCGCTCGCCTCTATGGTCAGGGCGTGCGCCTGACCATGTTAGTGGCCGTTCTGCTGGCTGCACCTGTGGTTGCCGGAGGCCATGCATTTCTCCATGCCTGGATAGGAATTGACTTTGCCAATCAAGCGGCTGCAAGTCTGCGCTGGACCGCGCTCGCCTACGCTTGTTTCTGCGCCACTGTGATGCCGGTCCTGACCCTGCTGGGCCTGGGCAAGTCGAGGACTGTGGCGGCCTACAGCCTGCTCACGGGCGTGCCGAACGTTGTTCTTGCCCTGGTACTCGTGCCGTGGGTGGGGCGCGATGGTGCTGGCCTCGCGATGCTCGGGTCGATGTGCCTGTCCTTTGTGCCTATGTTCGCGGTTCGCAAGGAAGTTGGCACGCCTTGGGCGGCACTGGCCTGGCCCTTGGCACGCTTGATTCCCGTGGGTGCCAGCGCTGCTGCGGCCACTTGGCTAGCCGTCCGCCTGCTCCCGACCTCCCTGATTCTTGCATTTTGTTCTTTAATTATAGGCGCTTGTGTGGGTGCTGCGGTGTGGTGGTTTCTGCCTGGTCTGCCCAGCGAAGACGCTGCCGTACTCCGGCGCGGGCGGATCGGCTGAAGGGAACTGCTGAATCGCTCAACGTTTGCAACGGTCGAGCGGGGCTGTGATGTCGCAGTGCCCAAGGCGATGGACACCGGCCCGCGAACCCTAGACAATACAGCCCTGAGCCACAGGAACGGACTAGGCAGCAAACAGGGGCCAACCAGGGAGCAACTCGCCGTGAGCGAAGAAATCATCATCACCGTCGTTGTGCCCACGCGCAATATTGTCAAGTATATTCAACGCGCTTTGCAGTCCGTAGCTGCGCAAGGCGGGGCATGGCGCTTGGTCGGCGTCGACTCGGTGTCAACCGATGGTACCCGTGAAATTCTTGAGGATTTTCGCAAGATCTACCCTGACCGGGTGCAGATTCTTGACTCACCGCGCGCATGCTTGTCTGAGGCCCTCAATCTGGGGTTGGTCGCTGCCGAACCCGGTTGGATTCAATGGATTGGCGGTGATGATGCCGTAGCTCCGGGCGGACACGCACTGGTTCGGGCGGCGCTGGCGCGTCATCCCAATGCGCAATGGCTGTTCGGGGACAGCCGTTTTCGCGACGCGGACGGCCTGGAACTGCGCGTGGCCCAAGCTCGACCATGGGATAGGCTGGCGATGTTGCAGGCTAATGTGGTCTTTGCCGCAGCCTCGCTCTATACCCGTGACCTCGCGATTCGCAGTGGCCTATGTTCGCCCGTGCTCCGGCGAACCATGGATTACGAATGGTGGTTTCGCATGGCCGCCCTGACCGACCCCGTCTTGGTTGGCGGTGTGACGGCCGAGTTTACGTCGCGGGAGGATTCCTTGAGCGGTGGCAATAATGCCGCTGATATTCAAAGGGAATCCTTGCATGTCAGGCAAATGTATGCTGCATTCACCCTGGGGGAACAGGCTGTGGTGGCGGACGTGATGATCAGGCGTTACCTGCCCTTAATGGCCAAGCAGCGGCTGTATCCCCTGTACAAGCGATTGCGCGCGCGCTGAGCCGAAAGTCCCCAGCGCCGAGCACTTTGCGGTAACCCGGAAAGGACTTAGGGTTACGGGTGCTAGCGCCAAAACTTGCCAAGTGCCATGGGGTTTGGTCATCATGGGCGGGTTGGGCAGCGCTGCTGCGCCGTCAATGCGCGGAGAAATAGATGCAAAAGTTGTTGAAAATACTCAGTTTGCTGGCTGTCGGTCTCCTGCTGGCCTTGCCGGCGGGTGCCGCAGTGGTCCCTGTGACCGGTGCCCTGCGCAATGCCGTTGGTGGTCCTGCAACTGACGGAAGTTACGTACTTTTTGCCGCGCTTTATGACGCAAAAGACGCAGCCAAGCCTGTGTGGCAGGCGGCCTACAAGGGCGTCGCGGTGCAGGGAGGAACGTTTTCCTTGGAGCTGGGAGACCCTGCCGTCGCTGATTTGCCTGACGCATTATGGACTTCGGGATCGCTGCTTTGGCTCGGTGTTTCCGTGGCCAGCGATCCAGAACTCCCGAGGACGCCCCTGCGGCCATCGCCTCAGGCCATCTTTGCCCAAGTAGCGGCTGCGACAACGTTTCCCTATGCCGGCAGCAAGTCGATGGGCGGCGCGGCTAGCGACCTGCAGTGCTCCGGCTGCGTCAATACCGATGACCTCGCCGACAATAGCGTCACCGCCGTCAAATTAAGCTTTACTTACGCAGGCTCTACCAGCAAGGGCGGTCCAGCGACAACTGCGCAATATGCCGACAAGGCGGGCACGGCGGCAACCGCGGATGTGGCGATAAAAGCCAATGAAGCAGCGGCATTGGCTTGCACCGGCTGCATTGGCCTAGCGCACCTGGATGACAGCGTCAGTGGGGCCTTCCTTTCGAGCAAAGGCGGCAATTTGGCTGGTGATTTATCGGTCCAGGGCAATCTTGCCGTCGGCGGCGCAACGGTGCTGAACAGCGGGCTGAGCGTTGCCGGCGCTAGTAGCTTGAGCGGGGGCCTGGACCTGGGCAATTCCGCTGTGTCTGGCGGGCATTACGCGGCCATCGACATCACCAAGGTACCCTGCGCCGCCGCCAATGCCGGCCAAGTCAGCTTTGACACCACGACCAAGCGCCTTTTCCTTTGCGACGGCAGCAGTTGGCTGCGCATCAGCGTCTGCGGCGGTCAGTGCAAATTGGCCAGCCAAGTGGCGTGCGGCCAACCCGTCGTGACCGATTGCGGGGACATCGCCACCTGCGTTGGCACGGGAACCCTTTGCGGCGCAGGCGCTTGCGTGGCGGGTGCCTGCAAGAACGTCGGCGACAGCGTCGATTTGCCCGGCAAATCGTGTCAGGACATTCTGGCGAAGAATAGTCAAGCAAAAACAGGGACGTACTGGATCGATCCCTTGGCCACCGGCGCTTACCAGGTCGATTGTGACATGACCACTTCGGGGGGCGGTTGGGTGCGTCTGCTCAAGAACGCGCCGCGATGGGGCAATCAGCAGGCCTCGGCCAAGTCCCTGGCCGATGGCACTTTTGCCGCTTTCCGCGCCGTGCACGATAGCGGCTACGTGTCCTGTAACTGCGGAATATCCAATCAGAGTTACCCGTGGCAGGGGTGCGCGTCAGCGGTCAATGACTATTGGTCCTTTGAACTGCTCGACAACGGCAAGTATGTGGTTCAACAGGCGAATTACTATACCTTGCCGGCCCAATGTGCCAAACCAGCGACGCCTACGGGCGACATCGTCTGCACATTGCCGTGGATTGCTAAGAAAAACGACGACTTAACGCCAACCTGGTATGAGCCGTCCAATAACCAGTCCCTTTCGGACAACTGTGGCCAGCAATTCATCGATATTTGGGCACGTTAGCCGGGATTCTCCTTGGCTCGGGCGCTTGAACCTCATCGATGCGGCGTGGCTGTCGATACCTGGAGTCAACAATGCAACGAATTATCGCGGTTTTCGGCCTAGTTGGCCTAATCCTAGCAGGCTGTGGCAATGGCACCGGCGCGACCGGGGCGGATGCGGCGGATGTGGGTGTCGATGCCGGACAACTCGCTGAAACAAATGCAGATGTGCCGGCCGATGTCTCGGCCGTCGCTGATGCGTCCACGGGGGATTCGGTTGGGGGTGCAGAGGTCAAGGACGCCAGCGAACCAAGCGATACCACTACGCTTGTGGATGCGCAGTCTGTCGACGTAGCCGACGCCGGCGTGGCTGGGCCAGACGGCGACGTGGCCGGTGATGCGGGGGCTGTGAACCAGGACGCTACCGTCGACCTTGGTGCGCCGACGGACGTGCCAGCCCCTGACGATGCCGTGGCTATGGACAGCGGCGACTCGGGCAGCACCAAGCTCGGCCAGCAGGGCGACCCTTGCGGAGACGAAGACCAAGCCGCCTGCGCCAGCCCCTTGGTATGCTGCTACCCCTGCGGCATCCAAGGGTGCCACAACGCCTGCACCGCGCCGTGCTCCGGAGGCGGTTGCATGGGTGGTTGCCCGCTTTTGCCTTGAAAAATAAGGATTTGCACGCTGCCGCTTCGCCCGTGGCCTAGCTGGCAGGGCCGTGTCGAACCTGCATGGGCCCTAAGTGCCGTTCGCCTTTGGCCATTCAGCCAGCAACCGGGCGCTCAGGGCGTGGCTCGTCGTCAGGATCGGCGTCATGGTATGACTGGATGAAGTGCTGGGATACCACGAAGAATCAAAGACATAGACGTCGCGGGTGCCAAAGACTTGGGCCGTCGCATCCACCACACCTTGGCTTGGGTTGGCGGCCATCCGCGTGCCGCCTTGCTGATGCGCTGAGATCAGCGGCAAGGTAGCGGGGGCCAGGGATAGGCCGTCAATTCGCCGCAATTCCGAAGGGTTTCGCAGAACCATCGGCGGGGCATTGGGCACCGAGACCGACTTAGCACCGGCTGCGAAGTAGATTTTAGCTGCTATTTCAATGGCTTTGCGCCCCCTTTGCCGATACTCGTCGGTCAGCGTGTAGCGAGCCAGGGGCCGGCCGTGCTTGAGGGCAATTTCGCCGACCGACTCGTCGGGCAGTAGCAATAATGCCGCGGCCGCAAAGCGAATTCGCGCCATCATCTCCTTGCCCGGCCCTCCAGCAACCGGCACCAAGGAGCCAAGAATTCCCGGCGTGCCGAAAATGCCCTCGATGCGAAAGCCGCCAAAGCCATGGGCCGCATCGTAACGTTCAAACTCGGTGACCGCATAAGACTGCGGAATCCCATCGAAACTATTGACGGGCTCAGCAAACTCGGCGAGAATCGGAATCTGCGGCTGCAGGCTCAGGTGTTGCCCCAGGTGGGCGTTGTCGACCCCACTCTTGCGCAAAAGATGCACTGTTCCCATGGGGTTAGCAGCGACGATGACCACACGCGCCCGAATGCGAAAGGTGAACTGTTCGCGGTAGCCCTTGCTGTCCATCGTCCGCACGGTGACGGTTTTGCGGACCTCGCTTAGCCCGTCAATCCGCACCGCCCGGCCGCGCAGCAACACCCTGGCACCGGCGGCCATCGCTTTAGGAATCGCGATCTTACGCGGATTGTGTTTGGCACCCAGCGGGCAACCGATGAGGCAGGTGCCCAGCCCTTGGCAGGCCTCGCCACGGTTGTGCTGCATGACTTCGCCATGAAAACCAAGGGCTTGTGCGCCCTGCTGCAGGATTTGATTGTTGCGATTGACCTGCTGTGGCGCGATGGGATGGGCTGAAAGGTCTGCCAAAGCGCGGGCTTGAGCGGGAGCAATCACGGTGTCCGTCCACTGGGTCAGGCCGTGCTTCTGGCGCCAAAACGCCCAAGTTTCCGGGTGGATCGGCACAACATCGGACGCATTGATGACGCCGCCGCCACCCAAGACCCGCCCGGAAAGTACGCTGATGGTGCCATCTTCTGTGGTGCGACCGCCGCGTTCGGCGTAGAGTTGGTCGTACATGGCAGCGTCGCGTTGGGTCAGTTGGCTGCCGGTGAAGTCGCCGCCTTCCTCAAGAAGAATCACGTCTTTGCCGGCTTCGGCCAGCACGCGTGCCGCCGTTGCGCCGCCACAGCCCGAGCCAATGATGCACACATCACACCCCAAATCGGCGGGGTCGGCGGTGGCTTGGGACAGGTCTTGTAGTTCGGTCATGGCGTTCCTTGGGGCCCGGCGCCAGGGTGCTGCAGGCGCGCCAGAGACGGACCGCCATAGCCGATGGCGGCCCACACCTGCGGCTGGTCATAGAAGACAAGGCCGAAGAACCGCGCGAAACCCCACCAGATTTGCCGGCGCAGTTGGGTGTCGCTCTGCGCCCATGCGAGCCAATGTTGCAGTTGGGCGTCGGGCTCAAGGTGGGAAAAGGTCACCCAGCGGTGGTCAAACAGCAGGGGGCCAAACTCCACAAGATCCAGAGCGCGGGCAATTTCCTCTTGGTGTTCAGGCGGTTCATCGGCCAAGTACGTGTCAAAAGCCTGGGCTAGTGCGGCCGAATCGGCGTCCATGGCAAAGACGCCACCGGCTGGCAAGTGGGTGCGCGCCATGTGCTGCAAGGTCTGGAATGCATGAGGAGAAAGGCAGCGCAGCCCGGGCACACTCGGGGCACTGCCGCGCAGCCAGTTCAGCGCGCCGAAGCCGCCCAGCGTCAAAGCGACGCCGCCTAAGCCCAGCCCGAGGACCCGCCGACGGGTGACAAAGGAGAAAGGCCCTTGACTTCCAGAGACTTCCTTGCTGTCCGCCCCTTGCCGACTCATGGCAACTCCGCCAGCTTTGCCCCAGTCCCTTGGCTCTCTTGGCGCGGTTGGGCAGCCGGCAGAACAAAGGAAGACAGTAGGTCCTCTCCGGCGCTTTCCCTTTGCGCCAGGACGGCTTGCTGGGCATCGATGCGCGCCTGACGCACGGCGCCCAAGTGTTTGGCGGTCTTGAGGCCCTTGTCCCACACCGCATGGATGGCGACCCGCAGGGGCGTGCCGCGGTAAAACACCGAACCATAGCGCCGCAAAGCCCGCGGATTGATGGAAAAACCGAGACCTGGAGCGGTCGGCAAGGTGAGTTCGCCGTTCTCGGCCAGCCAGGGCTGATCCAGCATACCGTCGCGGAACTCCGGCATCCAACCTGGCGGCGCAATGGGGTATTCCAGCAGACTCGAATCTCGCCACGGCGAGGCGGCAAACAACTGAAGATTCAAGGCAAAACCCACGCCATTGGTCCACGTGTGCGGCGTATAGCGCGCCCCAGCGGCGGCCACGGCGCGGATGATGCGCCACGTTTCGGCCAAACCGCCCGAAAAACAGGCGTCTGGCTGGTAAATGTCCAGGCTGCGCTTTTCCAGCATGACCCGCGTCTCGGGCAGGCCGATGTGGTTTAACTCATGACCTGCAATGGCAATTGGCACCGAGGCGCGCAGAGCCGCCATGCCGTCATAGTCGTCCGAAGGCAGGGGCTCTTCCAGCCAAGCATAGCCTAACTCAGCGGCTCGATTGGCAAAAGCTTGGGCACGTTGCAAGTCCCAGGTTGGGGCATCGGCGACGACGGCGACCCGCCAGCCCTGATTGGCGTCGATGCCCATGACGTACTTGCCAGCAAAGGCGGCGTGAACCGTCTCAATTTGTTCGAGATCCTCGGCCAAGGTGTCTGCGTGCACGCGGAGCTTGAAGGCGGAAAATCCTTCAGAAATACGGGCCTCAAGCTCCTTGACGCGGTCAGCGCCGGACTTGACCTCGCCGGTGGACGCGTAGAGGCGAACCTTGCCGCCATGGCCGCCTAACAGCTCGTAAATAGGCTTGTTTCGCGCCTTGCCGATGATGTCCCAGCACGCAGCTTCCAGCCAGCCGCAGTGCCAGCCGAGGTAGCTCATTTCGCGCAGGCGTTGGCGAATCGTCGCCAAGTCATCGGCGCGCTCGCCGAGCAGGTAAGGGCCCAGTAACTCCCCTAAACCTTGGCGTTCTTTGCCCATCGATGGGCCAGCGCTCCAGCCTTCCAGGCCGCCTTGGGTGCGGATGCGAATCAGCGTACAGCGGTTGTCTGTCTGCGTAAACCCTGGAATCCACGAGGGAAGAAAGGGCGCGGGCAGGGGGATCGAGACATGCCAGAGGGTCAAATCAGCAATGCGCATGGGATTCGCTCCGGCCGAACTGGGCAGCCAAGCGCACTGTACCCGGTTGGGCGGCCCGCGCAAGGGAAGGCGGCGCGTTGGGGCGAACAGGTGGGGGCGGCAGGTCCGCATCTGCCTGGAACACGTAACCCTAAGCGCTTTGCGGGTTACCGGAAAGCTCGGGGCGTTGTGGACTTTGCCGCCCGGCCGAACGCAGGCTTGAGCCCGCGCGCGCGGGTGGGCGAGGAGAGGACTTCGCGGCGGGCGCAGCGCATGAGCCGTGCCAAGTCTGGCACGGCGAAAGTGGAGATGGCGCGCCCCCTTGAAACTAGAAGCAAACACTGTACCTCTAACCCGCAAGGAACTTCGGGTTGGAGGTACTATGGGACACGAATCTCCGCGAACTGAATGCGCAATTCACGTTTGAGAATCTTGCCCGTGGCCCCAAGCGGCAAGGCCGAGGCAAAGACCACGGCGTCCGGTAGCCACCATTTGGGCAGACGCATCGAAAGGAACGAAATAATCTCAGCCTCTTGCAGCTGGATGCCGGGCGCTGCGACCACCACCAGCAGGGGCCTTTCGGTCCATTTGTCGCTGGGCACGCCAATGGCCGCGGCGTGGGCAATTCCCGGGTGCCCCATGGCGGCATTCTCCAAGTCAATCGAGGAGATCCACTCGCCACCGCTCTTGATGATGTCCTTGGAACGGTCGGTGATTTGCATGTAGCCGTCGGCATCGAGGGTGGCAATGTCACCGGTGAAAAACCAATCGCCGTCGTGGTTTTCATCGCGGTCGCGGCGGAAATAGCTGCTGGCGACCCAGGGACCGCGAATTTGCAAATGACCTGACGTTTTGCCGTCATGCGTGACGATGCGGTGTTCGTCGTCCACCAGCCGCAGGTCGACGCCGAACATGGGGCGGCCCTGTTTGGACTGGATCGCCAGCCGCTCAGCAGCACCTAACTCCGCGTGTTTGGGCAGTAAATGATTGACCGTGCCGATGGGACTGGTCTCGGTCATGCCCCAAGCATGGATGACGCGGGCACCGTGGTCGCGCTCAAACGCCTCAATCATGCTCGGCGGGCAAGCGGCGCCACCAATGGTGACTTTGCGCACGGAACTGAGCGTTTTTCCAACAGTTTTGCAGTGATTGAGCAGGCCAAGCCACACCGTCGGCACGCCCAGCAGGCTGTTGACTTGCTGGGACTCGATGAGTTCAAGCAGGCTCTGCCCATCTAACCCCGGCCCTGGCAACACCAATTTGCTGCCGACCATGGCCGCGGCGTAGGGCACACCCCAGGCGTTGACGTGAAACATCGGCACGACGGGCAGGGTGATGTCTGCGGCGCAAATACCCAATGAATCTGCCATGGCGGCGGCGTAGGAGTGCAGCACGGTCGACCGATGCGAGTACAGCACGCCCTTGGGATTGCCTGCCGTGCCCGAAGTGTAACATAGCGAACTAGCTTGATTTTCATCGAGAACCGGCCAGGCGAAATGCTCGGACGCGGGCGCAATCAGCGATTCGTACGCGCGCAGGGAGGGAATGCCTGTGTCTTGGGGCAGATGCTCGGCATCGGTCAGGGCGAAGTAGTGCTTGAGTGGCAGGGATTGGCTAGCTAAGTACTGGGCAAGTTTGGTGAATGTCGAGTCGAAGAACAGCACCAAATCTTCCGCGTGGTCGACGATATAGCGCAATTGTTCAACGGGCAGGCGCGGATTGACCGTATGCAGCACGGCGCCCATGCCGGAAACGGCAAAGTAGAGCTCCAAGTGGCGCTGGGTGTTCCAGGCCAAGGTCGCCACGCGATCGCCGGGCTTGACGC
>CAIMEY010000118.1 GCA_903840165.1 uncultured Myxococcales bacterium
GCGTCAAGCCCGGCGATCGCGTGGCGACCTTGGCCTGGAACACCCAGCGCCACTTGGAGCTCTACTTTGCCGTTTCCGGCATGGGCGCCGTGCTGCATACGGTCAATCCGCGCCTGCCCGTTGAACAATTGCGCTATATCGGTGGCCGATGCGCAAACTGCCTTTGAATTGCTGACGACTGCCGAGCCACAGCGTGCCCAAGCTCTGGCCCAGCAAGTGGATTTGGAGAACAACCGCCGCCGCGAATTGCAAGCGCAGGTCACCTTCGCGGCGCTAGAACAAGCGCAGGCGCAAACCGAGCGCACTGATGCCGTCGTTGTCGCAGATCCAGCGTGGCATCAAGGGGTTGTTGGCATCGTCGCCAATCGAATCAAAGACGAATTCGCGGTGCCGTCTTTTGTCTTGGCCATCGGCGCGGACGGTTTGGCGCGCGGTTCTGGTCGATCGGTGGCTGGTTACGATTTGGTTGAAGGTCTGCGGGCTTGTCATCAAGGGGCCCTGTTCGAGCGCTTTGGCGGTCATGCTTTTGCCGCCGGTGTGACGCTGGCCGCCGCGCATGTCGATCAGTTTCGCTTGCGTTTGGCGGCGCATGTGGCGCAGACGTTGCCGGTGGCGGCGCGCAAGCAAGTGCTGGCAATCGATGCGGAATTGCGGATCGATGCGGCAGGCCATGAACTGCTGACGCTGCTGGATAGTCTGGAGCCCTTCGGCAAAGGCAATCCGCGGCCGACTTTCCTGCTGCGTGGCGTACAAGTGCATGATTTGCAGGTGGTTGGCAAGGATCGCGGCTGGGTGCGCTGTGCTTTTTCGGAGCCGGGGCGGCAGGCGGTCTGGGCGCGCAAGTCGCTGGCGGGTTTTGGCGCTTTTGCCGTGCTGAGCGAAGTGGTCAAGGGCGACGTGGTCGACGCGGTGATCCGGCTGGAACGTAATAGTTTCAGGGGTTCTGTGACCGTGCAGGCGACCGTGCAGGCCGTGGCTCCGGCTGGGTCGCGGGTTGCGGCGATCGAGCGTGGGGCGATGGTGGGGTAGCCGAGGTTCAGCGCTTGGCGCTTCGAATGGCTGCCGTTCTTGGTTTGTCTCATTGATTTTCGGCAGTTTTTGGGCGGCTGCCCGCGCGTCGGCTGCCTCCGCGTGGTCACCGGGCCTGCGGTCGCGCGAGCGCGACTCGTGACGCGCCACCGCTCCGCGGGCGCGCCACGACCCTGCGGGCGCTAGTCCCTGCCGCGGCTGTATCATTAGGTTTTGAAAAGGATTCTTGGGCTTTCGCGCAACATAGAGGCTGCGGACAGGGCTCCGTACCTGTCCGGTCGCCATTGCGCCTGGTCCCCGTAATTGTTTAGTTTTCGCCGGGGCTCTGCCCCAGACCCCGCCAAAGGACCCTTCTCCTTTGGAATCCTGCGGGGGATTTGCCTTGAGTTATACCGAATTGCGAGAGGTCAGCCGCTGGTAGGTGGGGTGCTTGTCCGCCAGAGAATGCGGGCGTGGATGCGGAGGGGCAGCGTGGATAGCGAGGGTCGGCGGGCGCGCGCGCCTGGACGCCGCCATCCCGATATAACCTAATAAATTCGTCTGAGTATGTTGCGCGTAGCTTGGCCGGATTCGCCTTGCTCGTGCGCGATTTGACCCACCGGCAATTCGCGAATTCACAGCCATTTCTTAGGCCTAACGCGAGCGTGCGCCATTGCGCTATTTCACGCGGCGAACTGCGGAATTTGCCCCAATTCTCGTCCATTTTCCAGCTTGGCAGATGCCAATCGGCGGGACACGGGGGGGGGGGGGTATTCAATAATATCAATCAGTTAATGATTCCGCCGCCGACTTGGCACGGATTCTGCACCGCGTGGGTGTGATGTTGGGTTCTGGACTTGCCGAATCAGCCAGTTCGTCTGGGTCGGCCCACAAAGCTGTAAACAACAATTGCGGGAGAACAAGACCATGGCGTTCATACCTTTGACCAAGCCAACCGGCTACCCTCTGCCAGCTGTGTCGAGAACATCCTATTATTTCATCGAGATAGCTGCCAATGTGGACATCTCCAAGATTCGCCATGGAGCCCTCTGCGCCCGCATCCACGATTCGACAAACAATATCGGCAGCTACGCGGAATTGAAAGTGATTGGAACGCCGATCTGGCCCTACGACGGCGACGCTCGGCCCTTTGAGGCCGTCGATTCAGGCCGACCCCGCGCTGTGATTGCGACCGACGCGATCAACGGGACGACTCCGGTGGGCACGCTGGTGGTCGGTGCCTGGGCGGAACCTTGCGGTCCCGGATTGCGCGTTTTGATTAGTGTATTTGCCAACGACGGCACAAGTCACGATTACGCCGGAGGCCTTGTGACGCTATCTGTCGGCTTGCTCGTGTCGGATTCGTAATCGCGATTGCCAACTCAGGCGCGCGGCCATCCGAATTCTGGTTTTCTTACGCCTGATTCGCCGTAGGCGTTGAAATCCAAACGCTTGACGGCGCACACTGCGGTTGGGCAGCCAAGGCATGGCACGTCAAACCACCGCCGCCGTAGGGAGAATTCGCCGATGGCCGACGATCGGAAAATGGACCTGGACTTGCCGCCGCCGTACCGCACGCCCGAGCAGCAGTGGGCCCGCGTGCGCAAGGGGTATTCCGACCGAAATGCAATCGTTCCAGTCGGTTATCCGTCTAACTGGCTGTTCAGCAGCAAGAAAATCGACGTCACACCGATGTTCGTTTGGTTCAACTGGGATGCGTCGGAACAGAAAGATGCCAGCGTTTGTGCGCTAAATCTGGGAAGTTACGAAGCGTCGCAGGGATTCTCCGTCGTTGACGGCCCCGAGTTTAGGCCAGTAGGCAATGCACCTGCTGCGTACAGCATCGCCGACGTCAAGACGGGCAACGGTCCAGTAATTCACGCGACCTTTCATGCGATTGACCAGGCTACGGGGGATCCATACCAGGGCCAAGCGCTGATCGGTGCGGCGGCTGCTAACGACGGCAATTTTAACAATATCCTTGGCTGGATCCCGCCTCAGGTTGTCGACTTCAACAGCGACGGCAACAGCGATCTGGCTGTATTTCAACTGGAACACCACCACATCGGCAAGGGCGGCGTATTTGGCGTACGCGCCGGTTTTCACGCATGGCTTTGGGCGGCATCGACCAGCGGCAGTACCGATCCGGGCAGTTACACCGAAGGCGATCTGAACAAGAAACCGTTTCAGATCACGAATATGACCACGCACGAGATCTTCGTGCTCGCGGACCGGCCACAAGCGCCATGGAGTGAGTTTCCGCCGAAAGACCAGCTATTTCGCTTGCCGTGCGTGCAGCTGCTGCGAGCGGTGCTGGGCGCTTTGGTCACACCCAAGGACCTTTCCAGTGGCGAAATGCAGACTTGGGTGGTTTCGGCGATCGCGCAGTGGTTGCATCCCAGTGGGCCGGTGGATAATGAGACGGGACATATCGATAATCCGTTGAATTTCACATATTCCAGGGATTCACAAGGGCTCACCGGGGCCGGGGAGAACAAGCCCCCGCCGACCAAGCCAGTCATTGCGCTGTTGTCGATTCCATCCCTGTTGCTACGCATCAGCATGGACGCACCGAAAGACCCAGGTTTGCCAGCGAATCAATGTTCATGTTTTACCCCGTCTTTCGTCCTATGCGCGTGCGCGCGGGCGCTCGGATGTCAAACAACCCTTGTCCGAATTCAGCCGAATGAAATCTTGGTTTGCCACCCGCTGATTCCGTTGGGTTCCGACCGGTGGCTGACGCGTTGGGACGAAACGCAGGACGGACTTTCGTATACCGATGGCGTCGACCCCACGACAACCTTTGTCGACCCGACGACGACCTTTCAACAGGTTGCCAAGGTCGGCGAGCACATCATCTTTGGCGACCATCGAATCGTCGCCGTAGGCGATTTCGAGCGTTACGGATCCAGTGCGTCGCCTCATTTTCCCTTGTCGTTCAACCCGATTGTCGTAGATGCGACATTTCGCGCCAACGCGAGCATGGTTGGCATGACCGACGGAACGGGCGCGACGATTTGGGCACCAATTGGGCCCACTGTCGAAGTGCCGTGGGATTCGACTATAGCGAAAAAGACGTACTTGTGTCTCCGGTTACGCAGTGGCTTGGCGCAAGTGGCTTGGCCCGGATACTGCGACTACGTGCTATTTGACGCAGCACAACCGCTTCTGCTTATTTTTGATAAGTTAGAACTGAGCGGTGTGAAGCTTGAAATCGCGGGCCCGCCGTGAGAAGGGCAATGCTCGCCGCTGCCACGCTTTTTGCCGCGTGCGCCGCGAATCACCCGTTTGACGCTGCCGCACCTGCTAGCGACGAATCTGACATCGGTGGCGACCAGTCTAGCGAAAACGTAGCGGATTGCGCTGTGGACAGTCGAGACGGTGTCTTCATTGGTCTGCACGAGTTCAACGCGGCCCTGGCTGAGGGCCAAACCTCCATCGCCATAACCGGCTCAATGCAAGCAAACCCATATTATTTCGTCGGTTGCGGGATGGCGAACCGGCCGTTACTGCCCTGCGCCAATTGCGGCTTTTCGTCCTGCACGGCGGGGCAAACTTCGGCGGGCGACTTAAGGATCACGTTAGGTGCAGCCAAGATGCCGAACTTTGGACAGGTTGCCATTGGTATGACAGATGTCCCTGATTCCAGTGAGTTTCAGCTCGGCAACGGTTGGTTCGTCGAGAGTTGGGAGGCCGATGTTGCGGCAGAAATCGATAGCCTCACTTTGCCACTTGCAAGCGCCGCCGTTCGCGTCCGAGCGGTCGTGCAAGTGGGCTGTAGCTATGGAGAACGTATGGAGTATTCATTCATACAGCCGGACCCCGTCCTCATGCCGCTGGCAGTTCAACAAGCGGAACCGCACACTTTCGCCTTGCAGGGCAATCGATACTTCTTGAAAATAAGCCTGCATGGCCATGAGAACACCCCGCCGTATCACCCGACGCCCTTCCCCCCCGACCACGACATCACAGGTGCCTGTTTCGCGGTCGGCCTTGAAATCCAAACGCTTGACGGCGCCCATTGCGGCTGGGCGGCTAAGGCTTGGCACGTCAAACCACCGCCGCCGTAAGGAGAAATTCGCCGATGGCCGACGATCGGAAAATGGATGTGGACTTGCCGCCGCCGTACCGCACGCCCGAGCAGCAATGGGCCCGTGCGCGCAAGGGATTTTCCGATCGAGATTTAGCCACTGTTCCCAGGGGTTATCCGTCGAACTGGCTGTTTGGCAACAAAAAGATCGACGTGACGCCGACATGCATTTGCGCGTAGGATCTGCAAACGCCATCCGCCACCATCCGCCCCGCCAGTCCGTGCCATTTTCCGCCCAAATCCGCCGCCGACCGTCGGCTGCAGACCAATCCTGCACCCGGCTCAAGCCCGAGTCAAGCGAGATCTGGCC
>CAIMEY010000119.1 GCA_903840165.1 uncultured Myxococcales bacterium
CACCTCCGCCCCAAGCCCCAACTAGCCCCGCCGGCCGTGATCGCCCCCCGCCCAGTCCCAGACTGTCCCGAAACTGCCACTTTGGCGCGTGAAAAACGGCTACTGTCATGGAGTTGAGCTAGAGGTATGCAAAGCGAAAAGAGCCAAAGCCCAGCTCGCCCCCAACCCAGCTCACCAACCCCGCCCAACACCGTGGGGATCCACCAGCCCGCCGCCAATCAGGCTCGGCGCATCGCCGGTGTTGAACCTCACCTGCCTTCCGTCGGGGAGGAGCCAAATCCTTGGAACGACCTGCGAAATGCTGCCCGCACCGAAGTCTCCGAGCGCCGACGCTAGCGTTGCCGGAGCGACCCCACCCCATGGTTCGGCCGGTATTCCGGGCCGTGCTCCGGTGGCCTGGGCAACCGCTATCGGGTCCTGCGCGCCGGTTCGGTCGGCAGGCAGGGTGCGCAGGTCATCCGACAGCATCCATCCACCTGACGCAACTGCCACGGTCCATTGGCCAAACTGCACCTCAGCCGGGGTGAGCGGGGCACGAAGCAGGGGCGGATCCGCATCGCACGCCAGCGCCCGGCACACCGGAAATCGAACGGAGAGGGCGCGCAATTCATTGACAAGAAAAGCGAAATTGGGACCAATAGGCTCAAGGGCAATATCGGGCCCCATGCGCCACGCATCCGCAATCTTCAGCGTCGGCCCAAGCGGCGCGCCGACGGCGATGAGGCGAACCTTGGGGCCGGCAGCGGATCGAATGATTTGCATAGCAATTTCATATGCTTCCATGCCGGTGACTGGGGCCGCCCGACCGCCTGGATACGTGCCCGCAAAGAGGAAGTCTATCTTGAGTGTGCTCAAGCCCTGTTCGGACAAATTATGAATAGTTGCAGCAAGGTGCGCCGCTGCCTCAGGCTGACTGACATCCAGAATTCGCATCGGTCCGCGCTTCAAGTGATTGTAACTCTGCCCAGCTACAAACCAATTTGGGTGCTGCTGAACCAGAGGCGATTGCTCGCTCACCAGCAACGGAGCAAGCCAGACGCCCATGGCGATCCCCTGAACAGCCAGGTCAGAACGCAACTTGTTAAGACCAGAAGGGAACTTGTCGTTGGTGGTCCATTGCCCCCACTGCTGCTCCCAGCCGTCATCGACGATGAGTTCTAGCCACGTTGTGCCCGTGACCCACGTCTTGACCAAGCCGCTGATGAGTGTCGCATTGGCACGAATGGCTGATTCGTCAACAGAGTCCCATAGTTGATACCACGAATTCCAGCCAATCGAACGGGGCTGGGGAGGCCGGTCCAGGTCGCTGGGCGGGCCGAGCCCGATGGCCCAAGGTTGACCGTACACCGCGTCGCCAGGGCCTGCCGCAACGCCGCCGCCGGTTCCACCACAGCCCAGTCTGATGCGCAATCCCTGTGGCGTTCTCGATACTTGAGTCCATGGGATCCAACGCCAGCCAGTCCCTACCGCGCCACCGTCCTGGGCCATTGCCCACAGCCAAATCGGCGCGCCTGAGCCTCCGCCCACGGCCGTGTACCACCAGGACAGTTCGCTGCCTTTGCGCAGCGTTTCTGCATCTCCTTGTGCCGCCAAGGCTTTTGCCGTTGCTGTTTCGTCGGTTGGCGCACCAATGGCGAGTGCACCTGACTGAGACCATGACTGAAAGCCGTTTGAAAACCAAACAGTTGCGTCGTTCGGTACGTCAGTGGCAGTCAGGTCTAGCCCCTCAACCGTTGCGCTTGTCGCAAGGTAGACGACAGCCTTGTTGCCGCAGGAAATCCATTCCGTTTCGCCCACTTCTCCTGCCGGGCAGCGCCGCCCACCGCCAGCCGTGTCGGTGCAGGGTCCATCGCGCCCGCCGCCCCGCCAAGTTCCCTGGACCAATACGCCTGGGTCAAAGTGCAGTCCGAGGGAACCATTTGTGCAATCAATTGATGACTTTGAGTCGAAGGTATCCAACCCCACATCGGCCCCACCGCCGCTGCAGGCAGTACCGGCAAGAACGAAAAGATAGCCAATAATCTTCATGGATTCCTCACGATGTCGCTTCGTCCGTCGCCGGCACACCGGTTGTAGGCCGGGCAGGCCGTCTTGTCAACTTGGCCTCGGCGCGCCACCCCCTGTTTCCCTTGATGTTTCAGAAGATTCAGCGTAAGGCAAGGAGCTGAGTCGGCCCCTGGTTCACGGCACCCATCGGAACCTGCTGGAGTTGCGCGCCCTTGGGTGGCTACTTGCTTTCGTCTTGACTTTTCTGCGGTTCGCCCTTCCTTGGCTCCTTGCCCGACCCGACCGGGCTGCGAGCACGCATGGCTGGCCACATCTTTCAGGACTCGAAGACCCCGGCGTCAGTCGAGAAAATTACCAATACCTCCAAGCGATTGTCGCCATTGCTGGCGCTATTGGACCTGGTAAAGCCGTACCGGGCGCGCTTCTGGCTCGCGACCGTTGCGCTGCTTGTTTCCTCAGGCCTGGGGCTCGTTTATCCGCAGGCGGCGCGTAAGGCGGTGGACCAGGCCTTGGCCGACCACTCCATGACGCAGCTAAATCGGATCGCAGCCGTCCTGATTCTCCTTGCATTCATCCAAGGTATCTTCATTTGGGTGAGGCATTACCTTATGTCTTGGCTGGGCGAGCGCGTCGTCGCCGACTTGCGTGTGCGCGTTTTCGATAGGCTCTTGGGTTTGCCGCCGTCTTGGTTTCATGCGCGTCATACTGGCGAAATCATGAGCCGTTTGTCGTCCGACGTCACGGTCATCGACGGTCTGGTCGGCACCGAACTGAGTATGGCCCTGCGCCACGGTCTGACTTTGATCGGTGGCATCGTCATGTTGCTGGTAGAAAACGCAAAACTTACGCTGATTATGCTCAGTATCGTCCCGCCATTGGTGCTGGTCCTGGTCTGGTTTGGCCGGCGTGTGCGCGTCTTGAGTCGGGCCCTGCAGGACCGGCACGCGGTAACGGCTACACGCGTGGAAGAGGTTGTTTCTTCTATGCAAACGGTTCAGTCCTTCGTTCGAGAAGCGCGCGAAGCATCGACCTACCGGGGCAATGTGGACGCCGGGTTTGAGCAGTCGGTTCACCTGATTCGTTGGCGGGCGTCTCTGTTTTCCATAGTCACATTAGCGGTTTCCATCGCGATGGCCGTGATCCTCTGGGTCGGGGGCCGTGAGGTCGTTGCAGGTAAGATTTCGGGAGGTAACCTCCTGTCTTTCTTGCTCTATACCGTGATGGTTGCCGCTGCTGTCGGCGCTTTGGCGAGTCTGGGCGGCGCGTTGCAACGTGCAGCGGGGGCCACGGAGCGCATCTTTGAGATTTTGCACACAACTTCCGATATTTGCGATCCGCCTGACCCGCAGCCACTTCCGGCAGGCGGAGGGGCCGTACGTTTCGACCATGTCGAGTTTTCCTATGCCAATCGAGCGGATCAGTCCGTATTGCATGGGATTAGCCTGGATGTGGCACCGGGGCAGTCGGTTGCGTTGGTCGGGCAGTCTGGCGCCGGTAAGACGACTCTGACGGCCTTGCTGCAGCGTTTTCACGACGTCACGGGTGGCAGCATCTCCTTTGAAGGTGTGGATATTCGAAAGCTTGCCTTGTCAGATCTAAGGAGACACATTGTGATTGTGTCACAAGAGCCTGTTCTCTTTTCTGGTTCTATCATGGACAACATCGCCTTTGCCCGCCCCGATGCTTCGCCGGCCGAGGTTGAATCGGCTGCCCGCGACGCACATGCTCACGAGTTTATCCAAGGATTTTCAAATGGGTATCAGACCCAAGTCGGCGAGCGCGGTGTTCAGCTTTCGGGAGGGCAGCGCCAACGAATTGCGATAGCCCGGGCGATATTGGCCGACCCGCGCGTCCTCATCTTGGACGAGGCTACCTCGAATCTGGATGCTGAGTCTGAGGCCCTGGTGCAAAAAGCGTTGCAAAGACTGATGGTTGGTCGGACGACCCTCATTGTGGCGCACCGATTGTCCACAGTCCGCGACGCTGACAAGATCGTCGTTCTGGAACAAGGCCGAATCGTTGAGAGTGGGCGCCACGACGATCTGATTGCCTTGCACGGGACCTACCAGCGACTGATCGAGCACCAGGTCGTTCGCGGCGTTATTTCCGCATAACTTACCAATATTACTGAGTAAATACTGCTCATCGATGCTGCAACCCGGCCGAACCTGGGGGTTGACAGCGCGTGGGTGGGGCACTACTCGGAAAATCGTCATATTATCAAGGCATTGACTCGTTGGTGTCCACCAGTCGGCGATGCGTCCTTTGGGAGGCCGAACCGGTCGGCCATTGGCGAAATCAGCGCTTCTTTTTGCGATCAAAACCATTACAAATCAATGAATTATCCCTTTGGTATCCAAAGAGATTTTGCGTGGTTTTGCACGCAGCTTTGCCCCGCACCGCCCTTGACAACTGAACATTTGTTCAGTACAACACAGGCATGAGCGCAATCCAGCCCAACTACTTCCCCCCTCAGCCCGTTGCCGCGCCATCTGAAAAACCATCATCATCACAAAGACTTGCGAATCTATGGGCTCTGCATCATCCGGGCATTCGGCGCGCTACGGAGGTTGAGGTTTCAGCCGGCGCACCGCAGCTGGGTGAGATAGAACTTGCTGAATTAACAGGACGTATCGTGGAAGTGACTGGACAGAGGGGGCAGGGCTGTACGTCCTGGCTTGCCCACCTGATTGCCCGTGCACAAAAGGACGGCGAAACAACGGCTTGGTTGCAAATTGCGCCAGGAGAGCTGTTCCCACCCGACCTGGCGGCAGCAGGCATCGATGTCCGTGCGCTGGCCGTTGGCCTCTTGCCAGACCTGAAAGCACAACTGCGCGCTGCCGATATCCTTTTGCGTTCAGGTGGTTTTGGCATTGTAGTGCTGGATTTGGCCTGTGCTCAGCCGTCCGTGGCTGCAGGTTCGGAGACGCGCGCGGCGCGGCGGCCGGGCGACAAGTCCCTAGGGCGATTACAGGGTTTGTGCCAAAAACATGGCGCAACACTTGTGCTTTTGACGCAGCCAGAGTTGACCGTCGCCAATTTGCGCACAAAATCAGGTGTAAGACGTCTGGAGTCATTGGGATTGTTTGAAATTGAAGCGATTTCTCGAGAACAGGCTGTAACCAATCGTTCACCTGTGGAGTCCACGCAGTGGAGTTCTATGATTTCATTGCGTTTAAGTCTAAAACGACGGCCTCCTCAGCCGCAGGGAGAATGCCCGTTGCGTGCGAAGGCCTGCAAAGACAAACGTCGTGGACCCGGGTATCGCTTTGAAAATAGCTGGTTAGCGCCAGAAGGTGTTTTTTGAGGCGGGCCCAATGGGCGGCAGCCACCCTGTGTTCGCGGGCCTGAGGAAGATTCGACATGGCACATAATCCTGTATTATCATATGAATATATCGATAAATATGAACTAGTAGAGCTTGCTTGTGTAATCATACCATCACTTCCATTGCAGATCTTCGCAGCGAAGGACCCTGAGGTTCGCGCCCGTCCGGCTGTCATCGTGGAGGCGGAGCGCCCCCAAGCTGAGGTGCTCTGGACCAACCGAAAAGCCCGTCTAATCGGGATATTGCCTGGTATGCGGTACGGGAGTGCTTTGGCGGTGCACGGCGAATTGCGCGCGGGCGTGATTTCTCCTGCTGAAGTGCAGGGCGCGGTCGACGCCTTGGTCAAGGCCTTGCATCAGGAATCTCCGCGGGTCGAGGCAAATACGCAAGAACCAGGGGTATTTTGGTTAGACATGAAGGGGTTGTCTGGCATCTTTGGCTCCATGTCACGCTGGGCCCAAGGGGTGCGGAGTCACTTGCAAGCCCTCGGCTGGGAGTCGTCGGTCGCTCTGGGGTGGCAGCGCATGGCTGTCTACGCAATCGCTCGGCATTTCAGAGGAATTCGTATCGCAACGACACGGCAACAGGAACAGCAGCTATTGGGGAGAGTTCAGTTCAATTCCCTAGGCAATGCAATGGGTTCACTCAAAGGGATCCAAGCCGCTTTGGCTCACCTAGGTATTGAAACTATTGCAGATTTTCTTGCCCTCCAGCCCGACGCCCTGCGCGAACGCCATGGTGCTGAGGCGTTGCAGGTGTGGCGTCATCTCAATGGCGATATAGCTGAATCGTTGCGCAATGTTGAAGAGTTGGCTCCGCCGAGTGCCTTCTTGGACCTCGAGCCCCCCGATGACCAAGCAGACCGATTATCCTTTGTGGCTAGGCAATTGCTCGTTCAACTGCTCCGGCAGGTGGCCATCCGGAATCAGGCCGTTGCCGAGCTCCTTCTTGAGCTAAAACTGGAGCATTATCATGGTATTGACTCAGTGGACACCAATGCCGATACCGCGCAATTTTCGCGTGTCGCCCAGGTCCTGTCCGAACGGCTTCAGCCCGCCGAGCCCACTTTGCAGGAAGCCCTGTTGGTTGATTTGTTGCGTTTGCGCATAGAAAATATACGGTTAACTGCAAAAGTCGAGAGCGTCCGCTTGACCTTGCACACCGTGGCTGCTCAAGCGTGGCAGTTGCGCCTCTGGCAGTTGAGCGGTCGCCGTGATCTGCAGTCGGCAACCCTTGCCTTGACACGAATGCGTGCGGCATTTGGAGATAAATCTATTGTATATGCTGAGTTGCGTAGTGCCCATCTGCCTGAAGCCAGCTATTGCTGGCAGCCTTTGGAGCGCATGGTAGCGGCGCAGTCTTCTGGGCCGGCCAGCCCGCCTCTGTTGGTGCGCAGAGTTCATAAAGTCAAATTATTACAAGCTCATCTGCGATCGGAGCCGGACGGGCGGATGCTGCACGATGGCCAACTTGGTCGGAGTTTGCGCCAGTGGGGGCCTTTTCGCTTGACCGGCGGCTGGTGGTTTCGTGAAATCCGTCGTGAATATCATATGGTCGAGGCGGAAGCTGGCGACTTGCTCTGGGTGTACTGGGACGTCGTGCGGCGGCAGTGGTACCAGCAGGGGGCGGTCGACTGAAGCCGCTTACCGTTGTCCCAAGAGGCGCAAAAACGGTCATGCCGGGTGGTTATTCGTTTCTAGAATCAATTGGTTAACTCTTTGGGCACCAAAGAGAATTTTTGGGCAATTTCCGGCTCAAACCAGCCTCCACAGCCCAGCTTGCCCACCCCGTAGCCGCCCGCCCCGAATTCCTGCCGTGCCCCTAGGTTGCCGATCGGCAAACTGCCATCGAAATTTGGCACCTGAATCGAGCACTTATCATTGAGAATCAGTATCTTGACCCTTTGGACACCAAAGCGCAAGGCAGCAGCCATCGGTACCGAAGACGCACCACCAAGCAACAGAAACCATTCGTTATTACAAGCCTTTGCCGACCTAAGACAAAAAAGTCCTTGCGCAACGGCTGGGTCCTTGGTATACTCCCCCTGCCTCGCAGTCGAAGGCGTTTGCGGCCGTTATTGCCGCAGCAGACCGCGAGTCGTGCGCATTGCCGTGCAGGCCCGGAACCGAGTGGTTCCCACACCCGACCCCTTCGGTGTGCTCGCCCGCGGTTCAGCTGTCCAGAAACCTTGCAACTGCTCGGTGTTGGCGGCGAATTCTAGGCCCATTGCGTGATTCGGCCCAGCCAGCACCCTCAAGGTGTGCCTGAGCCTGTATGGACATGAAACTACATGACTTTTGAAGAAATGAACCTTGCTCCGGCCCTTCTGCGCGCGGTGCACGAGGCTGGCTATGCCCAGCCGACGCCCATCCAACAGCAGGCCATCTTGCCGCTGCTGCAGGACCGGGACCTGATGGGCTGTGCGCAGACGGGGACCGGCAAGACGGCCGCCTTTGCCCTGCCAATTCTACATCGTTTGGCTGAGTTGCAGAGGTCGCGCGACCCGCGTGATGGTCGACAACTCCGCGTCCTCGTTCTGGCGCCAACGCGCGAACTCGCCCTGCAGATTGACGAGTCCTTTGTCACGTACGGGCGCTACCTGTCGCTGCGTTCCACTGTGATCTTCGGCGGTGTGGGGCAAGGGCCCCAGGTGCAGTCGTTGCGCCGCGGGGTGGATATCTTGGTGGCGACGCCGGGGCGATTGCTCGACCTAATGCAGCAAAAGCTCTTGCATTTGAACACGATTGACACGCTTGTGCTGGACGAAGCGGACCGGATGCTCGACATGGGCTTTGTCCGTGACGTGCAGAAGATCATCGCTCACGTGCCCAGGCAGCGCCAAACCATGTTGTTCTCTGCGACGTTGGCGCCTGAGGTCATCGAACTTGCTCGCGGTATTCTCCACGACCCGGTGCACGTTTCGGTCACGCCGACCGCGACGACCGTGGAACGAATTACCCAGAAATTATACCACGTTTCCAAGGGTGATAAGCGCGATCTGCTGACGCACCTCCTGCAAGACCCCGAGATTGCCCGCGCCATTGTGTTCACGCGCACCAAGCACGGTGCTGACAAAGTGGTGCGCAACTTGGCCGACGCGAACATCACGGCGCTGGCGCTTCACGGCAATAAGTCGCAATCTCAGCGGGTTAGGGCCTTGGACACCTTCCGTGCCGGCAGCACTCGCATCTTGGTCGCCACCGACATTGCTGCGCGCGGCATCGATGTCGATGGCGTCACCCACGTCGTCAACTACGATTTGCCTAATATCCCCGAAAGTTACGTCCACCGCATTGGCCGCACTGCCCGCGCAGGAGCCGATGGCGTCGCCGTGGCCTTTTGCGACGGCGAAGAGCGCGCCTACCTGCGGGACATTGAACGGCTTATTCGTCTTTCTATTCCCGTTGTTACGGACCATCCTTTCGTCAACCGCCAAAGCACCGACCGCGGTGAAGAGCGCGCAGCAGACCAGAGGCCCGACCGGCGGCGGACCGAGGCGGCTCCGCGCCCGCAGCGTCACGGTTTTGCGGCTCCGTCGCAGAATTCCGCAAATGGCTCGCAGCACCAAAATAGTCAACGCCCACACGGTGAACGCCAAAGCGCGCCGCAGCAGGGGCATCCCCAGCAAAGGCCCAATCAAGGTGGTCGTGGCGCGCCGCAGTTGGGGGGAGAGCGTCCCGAGGCGCCCCGCGTGGCTGCCCAGCCCTCAGGTGACCGGCACAGCCAGCGCCCGGAGCGTTCGCGTGAGGCCAATCCCCAGGGCGGCCAGCAACGTCCGACGCGGCGTCCCGAACCGCAGTCGCGCCCCGAAACCAACGAGCGCGTGCAGCGCGACTGGTGGTAGGCGCCCATAAGGCTCAGGTTGCCCGTAAGCACTCAACTGGGCTGAGTTTTGCGGCTCGCCAGGCTGGTCCCGCTGCCGCAAGCGCCGTAGCCACCAGGGCAAGCAAGGCGGTGCCTACGACGGCCAATGCGCTGATACTCGGGCGCAATTGAGACTCGACGTCGGCACCCGGGGCCCGCAGCGTCACGCCGTGGGTTTGCAGGCAGTAGACCAGCAGTGTCCCGGCCGCGACGCCAAGGCAAGAGCCTAAAATACCTAGCAAAATAGCCTCGGAAACCAGCAGGCGCACCACCTCCTGGCGGCGCACGCCCAGGGCCAGCATCGTGCCAATTTCGCGAACGCGTTCGTGCACGGTCATGTACATGGTGTTGGCCACGGCAGTTGCCAGAAGCAGCAGCAGCACGGCCACAACCACACGCATGACTACGGTCAACATCCCTAAAACAGACCGTATTTGCGGCAGAAGGTCTAGCCAGGACACCACCTGGTAGTCGGGGCCCAAGGCTGCTTGCACCTGCCCGGCGATCTTGTCGGCCTGGGAAAACTCATTGATTGCCAAGGAATATTCTGTGACTCGCCCCGGCATCTGTAGCAGTTCCTGGGCGTACCCAAGTTGGACGACCACAAGACGCCTAGCATCCAGCTCCGTGGTTGCGGGTAGCTTGCCGGCCACACGAAGATCCAGCAGATTCGGGCGGTTATCTGGCCCCGTCGCCATCAGTTGCAGGGTCTCGCCGGGCAGGGCGCGAAGGCCCTCGGCTAAGCGAATACCCAACACCGCGCCGTTTTTGTCTGTTGATTCAATACCTTTCCCGATGACATTGGCAAAGCGCACCGGGCACACCTTGCGATCTGCCACAGGCTCGATGGCCGACACCAGCGCCAAGGTGCTCTGCTGACCATTACCCAGCGTAGCTTCAAAGGAAAGTCGCGCCGCCACCGCCGTGACGCCCGGCATCGCAGCCAGCCTCGCCCGCAGCTCAGCGCTGTCCGGCAGCGTAAAATCCAGTGCGTTTTGGTCCGCTTGCAGGTGGCCGGTCTTGTGGACCTGCACCGCCCCGAGCCGACCTTCCACCATCAAACCGCCGATCAGCGTGACGATGCCTGTGGCAAATCCCTGCAAAACCAGCGCCGCGCCGATGCCGATGGTGAGCCCCGCCAGGGTCACGGCTGTGCGGCGGCGATTGCGGGTTAGGTTGCGGAGCGCAAGCAAAATCCATTGCATATCAGTCAGTTTACCCTTTGGTATCCAAGGCAATTTTGCCTCAAAAAACCAGCTCCGTCACACCGCCGCCAAGGCCTGGACCGGCCTCAGTAGGGAAGCCCGCCGCGCCGGCAGCAGCGCAGCAAGCACCGCGCCCAGCCACACAGCCCCAAGGACGATCGCCACGTCACTCATGAACAATTCCGGCTGGATATGCAGCATTCCACCACCCGGCGCCTGAAACGTCACGTCCACACGGGCCAAGACGATCAGCGTCAGACCCGCGCCAAGCAGACCGGGAACCGACGCAGCAACGGCCAACAGTATGGATTCCAAGACGAAAAGCCCGACGATTTGGCTTCGGCGCAGTCCCAGGGCCAGAAGCAGGCCGATTTCCCGCGTCCGCTCCAGCACGCTCATTAGCAGGGTGTTGACAACGCCGAGCAGGGCCACCACCAACATCACCGCCATGATCACGCCAAGTACCTTGTCTTGAATAGCGATTGCGTCTGCGACTACCTTGGCCAGCTCCGACCAAATCGACACTTCGAAGCCACTGCCCAGCGCCGCCTGTAGCCTCTGGCGCGTGCCCTCAATATCGCCTAGATCATTGACAGAAATCGCAATTTCGGTGGCCTTGCCGGGCATACGCAGCAACTCTTGGGCCTTGGCTAGGGTTAGCAAGCCCAGACGCGTCTCCAAACCCGGCGAGCGCGGTAAGCCATTCAGTCCAATGAGTTGCGTATCCAGGGCATTGAGGCTGCCGTCGCGGTCGTTGCTCAGGATGGCGACACGTCCAGCATCGCCCTTGGCCAGCCGCGCGCCAATTCGCCTGGCCAATTCAGCTGAAAGAACAAGTCCATCGGGCTCTTTGTCGCTCGGCAGGCGTCCAGAGGTGAGGCGTTCAGGGCGCGCCGGGCAGACCTTGGTCTCGCGCTCAGGATCGAGGGCTGTGAGCATCGCAAACGTTGTTGTATCTCCTGAGGAAACAAGGCCCGCAAACGGGATTCGTGGCGCGGCGGCACGCACATTGTCAACGGCTTCGATTCGCGTCAACATCGCCGTATCGACTGGGAAATCCAAGTCGATCGGCGCGCCGAAGATCTGAGCCATCCAGCCCGTCTTATGGACCTGCAGCGCTCCGACTTGGCCGGTGATCGCCTCCATTTTCAAGGACCGTTGCACGCCGTTGAGCATCCCGCGCAACGTCGTCACGGCCAAAACACCAAGCAAAATCGCTAGACCCGCGACGATGGACCGCCGCCGGTTTCGCAGCAGATTGCGCGCCGCCAGAACTACCCAAGCACCGATGTTCATCGGCCTTTCCCTCAGGCTACGCGTTTCGGTCGTAGCCACGGCGCAGTGTACGGCCTGAGGCCGCGAAGCGAAAGGCAGTTCGGGCTCGTGCGCACGCAGAGTTCCTCGGTAGCGCCGCACGGACAAAGCGGATGCCATGCAAGATGTTGCGCACATTTCACCTTGAAAAACAAACGATTATAAGCATTTTCTTGAATCACCGGGGTCTCCCCCTAGACTGCGCAATCCCGGTCGCGGCCAATTGATTCCCGCGCCGGCATAGAGGATGTTCATGACCGCCGCCGATTTGCTTTCCCAAGTACAGCAGGATGTTGACCCGCAAGAAACCCGCGAATGGATGGACAGTTTGCGCGCGGTGCTCGAGCAGGGGGGCCATGAACGCGCCCACTACCTGCTGACCCGCCTGCAAGAGTCTTTGCAGATTGAGGGGATAGACCTGCCGTTCCTGGTACGGTCGCCGTATGTCAACACCATTTCCGCGGAGCGTACGCCTGCGTATCCCGGCGATCTGGCTATGGAACAGCAGATTCGCCGCATCGTACGTTGGAATGCCGCGGTGATGGTGCATCGCGCCAATAAGCATTTCGAGGGGATAGGCGGTCACCTATCAAGTTACGCATCAGCTGCAATGCTGTATGAAGTTGGATTTAACCACTTTTTTCGATCTCCACTTGCTGAAGGTGGCGGTGATCAAGTCTATTTTCAGGGCCATAGCGCCCCCGGAATCTACTCGCGGGCCTTCTTGGAAGGTCGCCTGAGTCCGACGCAATTGGAGCACTTTCGCCGCGAAGCTTTTGAAATTGCTGGAGAAATCCCAAATCCTAACCTCATTGGCCGCGGACGACGCGGCCTGTCCAGCTATCCCCATCCACGCCTGATGCCCGACTTCTGGCAATTTTCTACCGTTTCCATGGGCTTGGGGCCCATCGGTGCCATCTACCAAGCCCGCCTCAACCGCTACTTGCACGCGCGCGGCATTCTAGACACCAGCCGCAGCCGGGTCTGGTGCTTCATCGGCGATGGCGAGACCGACGAGCCTGAAACGCTTGGCGCTCTGTCCCTGGCCGCGAGGGAACAGCTTGATAATTTGACGTTTGTCATCAACTGCAACCTGCAGCGCCTCGACGGACCGGTGCGGGGAAACGGCAAGATCATTCAAGAACTGGAGAGTTCGTTCAACGGCGCGGGTTGGAACGTCATCAAGGTCATCTGGGGCTCAGCGTGGGACGAGCTACTCAAGCGAGATGAAAGCGGAATCCTTCGCCAACGGATGCAGGAAGTCGTCGATGGCGAGTACCAGAAGTACGTCACCATGCCCACTTCCTACGTACGTGAACACTTCTTTGGCAAGTACCCGCAATTGCTAGCAATGGTTGCGGATCTGTCCGACAAGCACATCCGGCGTATGCACCGCGGCGGTCACGACCCGGTCAAAGTTCATGCGGCATTTCATGCGGCTACGCATACCCACGGTCGGCCGACGGTCGTGCTAGCCAAGACGGTCAAGGGCTACACGCTGGGCGAGGGCATCGAGGCCCGCAACGCCACGCATCAACAGAAGAAACTCGGACCTCAGGAGCTGCGCGCCTTTCGCGACGTGCTCCACCTGCCCATTGCCGACGCGGCCCTGGAGGACCCACCGTTCTACCATCCAGGCGAGAACAGCCTGGAAGTCCAATATATTCAAGAGCGTCGACGAGCTCTCGGCGGCCCCGTTCCCCATGGGCGTCCCGGCGGCAAGACGCAGTTCCAGGTGCCAGCAGCGCCTATGTGGCAGCGCTTCCACCAAGGCAGCGGCGCGGCAGAAGTCTCCACAACGGTTGCGTTTGTTGGCGTCCTGCAGGCCCTCATCAAGGACAAGGACCTAGGCCGGCGCATTGTGCCCATCGTTTGCGACGAGGCCCGCACCTTTGGCATGGAGTCGATGTTCAAGCCCTTTGGCATCTACTCGTCCGTGGGCCAGCTGTATACGCCCGTCGACGCTGAGTATTTGATGGCCTACCGCGAAGCCAAGGACGGCCAACTGCTGCAGGAAGGCATCACCGAAGCTGGCAGTCTTGCTAGCTTTTTGGCAGCGGCGACGGCCTATTCGGTGCATGGCGAGTTGCTGATTCCGTTCTACCTGTATTACTCCATGTTTGGATTCCAACGCGTTGGCGACCAGATTTGGCAGGCCGCAGACATGAATGCGCGTGGATTCTTGCTGGGTTGCACTGCTGGACGCACGACGCTCAATGGCGAGGGCCTGCAGCATGAAGACGGTCACTCCATCCTGATTGCCTCCGCGCACGAGGCCGTGATTACGTATGAGCCAAGCTACGCGTATGAAATCGCAGTCATTGTTGAGGACGGTCTGCGACGGATGCTGGGGGGTGAGAATGTCATCTACTACTTAACCCTTCAGAATGAAACGTATCTTCAACCACCACCGCCGCATGGCGAAATTGACGCAATCCGCGACGGAATTCGTAAAGGCCTATATTTGCTCAAGCCTGCCGCGGACGTGGGCGCGACCGGACCAGCGCAGTTGCAGCTGCTCGGCTCGGGGTCCATCCTGCCGCAGGTGCTGGAAGCCCAGCAGGTGCTTTGGAAAGTCCATGGAATTGCAGCGGATGTCTGGTCGGTCACCAGCTACGTCGAGCTGCGTCGCGAGGCCATCGCCTGTGATACCCGCAATCGCCACGGCAACCTGCGTGGGGATGCTGCGGAAATTCCCTATGTTGTCAATCTATTAGGGAATACTGCGGGGCCTGTTGTCGCAGCTTCGGACTGGATGCGCGCGGTGCCGGACCAACTTGCGCCGTGGCTGGCGGGGCGGTTGACGACGCTGGGGACCGACGGGTACGGCTTGTCGGACACCCGGGAGGCGCTGCGCCGGCACTTCGAAGTGGACACGCAGGCCATTGTCGAAACGGCGCTGTGGAAGGTGGCTTAGCGTGGTTGTTTGCTTGTAATATTAAGGCTTTGTCCCAGTGGACACCAAGGCAAATTTGGCCACTGGCTGGACCCACCACCCGCCCCGTGCGCCCCCTGCTTTGGCTGCAGAAACGAGGCAGCCGATGGTGCAGTTTTTGGCGACACTATCTCTGTACTATCAACGGGTTGTCCCAGTGGACACCAAAGCGAAAATCCCCGTCAACTAGGCCGCGTGCAGGTCGACGCCCCGGGTCTCGCGGAACGTCCACACGAAGGTCCCCGTGAACAGCGCAAAGGCCATCGCCAGCAAGAGGCCCTGGCCAACGCCGAAGCGGCCGGCAATCGACGCCATCGCCATTTGCGTGAAAAACTGAAATCCGCGTGCGAGGTTGTAGACCGTACCCATGGCAGTGTTGCGAATGTGGGTCGGAAAGAGTTCGGCCAGCAGGGCTCCAAAGCCCGCGGTGCAGCCCGAGCCAAAGCCGACGGCAAGCATGGCAGGCCAAAACAGCAGTGGTTGTGCGAGCATCTGCGGCCCGCGTTGAGACAGCGCCAGCAGACCCACGGCCGTCAGCAGGGAATAGGCGCTAAACGCGGGTCGGCGGCCAAAGCGGTCTGAGAGCCAGCCGAACGTAAGCATACCAAGAAGTTGGCCTCCTTGCGCCACCAGGATGAACTGCAGGCGAATGGACGAAAACGCCACGCCTTGGGTGTGGGCCTGTTCAAGCTCGGTAAAATACTCGGGTAACCAGACATAGGTTAGCCAATAGGTGCCCAATTTGGAGGCCCCCAGCGCCCATCCTTGCAGGGCGGCCCGCCAGTGGTTTCGCGCCAATTCCTTGTAAGGTTCAAAGAATCCAGCAATTTGCTGCCGCTGCAGCCACAGCGGGGACTCGGGCACATGGCGCCGCACGGCGAAGACGAGCAGGGCAGGCAGGGCCGAAACGAAGAACAGCGCCCGCCAGCCAATCTTCGGTTCAAGCCAAAACCCTGCGATAACCGCAAGTGCGACGCCTACCGGTTCACCCGCTTGCAGCAGCGCTGCTGCCCGTCCGCGCTGCTTTTGCGGAAAGATTTCAGCCATGAGCGCGTGACCGGTGGCCCATTCACCGCCGACGCCAAAGCCGGTCAGGCCGCGAAAGAGGGCGAGCATGCCCAAGCCCGTCGCCAGACCGCAGAGCCCGGTGCTGAGCGAATACACCAGGATTGTCCAGGACATAACACGCTTTCGCCCAAAGCGGTCGGCGAGGCCGCCAAAGACAATGCCGCCAACACCCGATGTTGCCAGGGCAATTCCGACCAGCAGGGCCTTATTGCGATGGGCATCTGCACCCCAATGAAAACCCGGATCGCGACCGATCGCCTGGGCTAAATACGCAAATAAGACAAGGTCATAGAAGTCAAAGAGCCACCCAGCCAAGGACACGCCATAGGCGCGCCAACGGACGGCGGCCGGCAAGGACGAAGCAGGGTCAGAGACTGGCGTGGCAGCAGACATACGCAATCCTACAGGCAATTCGTCATGGAACGCAGATGCGGTTGAAGGTCGACTGGACTGTAGCTGGCTTTGCTAGTGCCGCAAAACCAATGATGAAACCAGGGCTTTTGTGTCCCGTCAGCGTTCAGGCTCGCCCTGCCTTCGATGTTGCTGGGGTTTTCGCTGCCCGACGCTTTGCAGCAGCCATGGTCAAAATTGGCGATTAGACTCAGGTGCATGGCGGTCCCCTCTTCATTGGCGAGGCGCCTAGCATTGGGCGGTGCAGGGCCAACTGGCAAGTGGCGAATTGACGCAGAATTCGCTTGGTGCCCAAAGGGTTAAAACTATGAAATAAGGAGATAATCACCCGCCATTTCGCCCCATAGAACCGCCGCATCCGGCCTCGCGCAAAGACCATTGACCCGTGGTGCCCGCGTGCTTGTGGAACTCCCCGGGCAGGCCCAATGCGTCCCGTGCGGGCAGCCAGGTGACCGGTCCGGCGGCGAGCGGTGGACCGTGGGCGAAGGCGGCGAGTTGCGCGCAAACGCTCTTGGCGCCGTCGACCGCCTGGGCATCGCAGTCGGGTGGCAGCCAAATCCACAGTGGCTGCGGCAACTCACTGTGGCTGTCGCACAGGCTCTGCAAGCGGCCGAGACTGATCGCGCGCATGTCCGGCCCCGCGGCGCCAAGGAGCCCCAGCGGCGGTTCGACCACCACACGCTGCGAACCGTTGCGTTCGGGTTGCACGAACCAAACCGTGCCACGCTGAGCCTGCAGGGTCGGCTGGACGGCAGAAAAGGCTTGTGCTTGGCCATCTTGCGCCACACGCCCGGGCATCGAACTCAGGAGTTCAACCACCGCGGCCATCGTGGCCACACCGCGCATCACGAGGACGGCCCAACGCATCGTGCGCCCGGGCGGAACACCGTCGCCCGCCCGGACGGCCAGCAGGGCCAGCAGGGGCAGGGCAAGCGCCTGATAACGTAGGGCATCGCTGATGCAAGCGACCACCAGAAGGCCTGATGCGACGACCACAAGCGTGCCAAGGGGCAGGGCAACCGCGCGAATTCGCAGCCATCCCTTGGCATTGGCGATGAGGCCCCCGGCACCTAGCAGCACGAGCACCTGCCAGCTAGCAGGTGCCCAAGCGCCATCGAACCACAGCCAAAATGCGAATGGATCCGTGGGAATAGGCAGAGCCCCAGCCACCGCCGTGCGCCGCGATAGCAGGGCGGCATTGCCAAGCAATTGAATCCCGAGCCCCGCCACAGCGGTCACGGCCAACAGCAAACCCCAAACGGGAACAAGGGTTTGTGACGTGGGCAGCGATTGCTCAGGCGGCGCATCCTCAGCCGACGACCAGACGGCGTGGCGAAACTCTGCGAGGACCAACTGCGAAGATGGCGTTGAAGTCGAAGCAACAGCTTGATCTTTAGGCTGTTTTACGCGTTCACGGCGGTGAAACATCGGCCGACCTGCCACAGGCGCTAGCCCCCATGCGGCCAGGGCCGTGCCCGCCGCAAAGCCTGGGCCGAGGGGATGTCCAAGCGCCACAAGGAGAATCGCCACGCAAGTGCCGATTCGATCGCCGACGTGCGCCGAACTCGCCAGCCACAGGGCTACGGTCATCAGCAGCAGGCCCAAAAGTACCGGACTTTCTGAGGAGCCCAATCGCGCAACAACAGGCGCTGTCAGGAGAATTGCCAGGGCTAGGGCGGCGCTCGGCCTACCACTGCCCGCAGCCCGCAGGGCCCGCCAAAGAGCGATGGATACCAACGACATAACCACATGAGACCATTGGATAAGATTGGCATACGTGGCCCCCATCCAGCCTAGCGTCCACTGTTGGGCCAGCACCCAGGCCGGCCCGTACTCGCCAACGGCCCTGTCCGTACTCAGGCCCGCATCCGGAGCGGCCAGCGCCACGGCAATGTCCTCGAAAGCATGGCCATTTGCGTGCAGAGGCGTCCAGGGCAGGGCGCTTCGCATGGCCAACCATGCGATAAAACATGTGAAAAGCACCGAACTCCATCGCCATGGCGTACGCCACAGGCGCCAAATCGTCGCCGATGCCAGCGTCAGCCACAGCAATGCGGTCAAAATCCGTAACCAATACAGGCGGTTTTGCGATGGTTCGTCGCCTACGGTTACCGTCGGGCCCGTGCCAAAGAAATGACCGTCGTCGTGCCGCTCGATCGCCTGCTGCAACTGTAGCTGCGCTTGCCGGAGTTCACCGGTCGCTGGAGCCAGCTCCAGGTCGAAGGCGCGATCCGTTGCAGATTCTTTGGGAATCAAGCGCAGTTCAGCACTTGCGTCTGCCAGTTGTAGGCGGAAGACGACGCGGTCGCGCTCAATCGAAATTGCCTGCAACTTAGCCGAACCGATTGGCCCTTCGTCATGGAAGGGCTCGATAAGTTTGAGTATGTCTTGCTCGCGACCATGGCCGAAGCCCGGCCGCGCCCAGGCCGGCGTCGTCCACAAAAGCAGCATAGCGACAGCTAGCCAATACTTTGGAAGAAAACGCGAAAGCGCCAGCATCGTCGACTAGTGCGCGCCAGCGACGGGAGGTGTCGCCGTGGCCGGATCGGGTGGCGGCAGCGGCGTCAACAGCAACATGCCTTGAGGCGCGAAATACGTGCCGTCGTCGGTGCCGGTACCCAGGGAGCCCTTGAGCGTAACTTCTTGACCTAACAAGATTTTGCGGGCATCCAAGTCGCGTTCGCCGCCCACCAGCAGACGCTTGCCGAGGCCGGTCTTGCCGTCTGTCAGGTGCAGATAAGGCGCTGGTTTGCAAACCTTTTCGCTCAGCGAACAGGGATGCAGCGTCGCTACAACGCCTCGCACCACGATTTCGCCTTTCACAGAGCCGCGTTGGGCGCCCAGCAGCCCGCGCACGGAATACGCGCCATCTGGATAGCGATCGGGAGGCAGAATCGGCTGCAGATCGGGGGTCGGCGGCAACTGCGCCTTGCCCGTCGGCGCCACACGCGCGGGATGTTCAGGCGGCGGGCTGGGTTGGCACGCCGTCCCTGCCCCTGACAAAAGGGCCAGCGTCAAGATGGCCGTCACAGCCGGTTGACGGCGCATGTCGCGAAAATCTCTTTTCTTAACAATCAGATCCAGGAGGAACTGCCGCATCGTCTCACCTCGCTGAGGCCCGCCGGCCCGCGCCCATGGCATTTGCCGATTCCGCCGCCGCCCGGTGGACGCCAGCGCCGCTACTTGTTGAGGGTCGGAATGTGGCCGGGCAAGGTCACGATCATCAAAGCATTCGGAATGACGTAGACATCCTGGCTGCCTAGGGATACTACCGCGCTGTCCATCCAACCCGCCGCCGCGATGCGGTTGGGGCCAGCAGGTACGTCGACGGCAGCAAACCGTCCGATCAAGTCGGTGGCGCCGCGGGTCTTGACTGGGACGGTGTTGTCCTCGGAATCATTGAAATACGCAATGCCTTGGCCGGACACGCCCAGTCCGACTCGGGCGTTGTGGATGGCAAAGCCGCCGCGTCCGCCGTCGACGCCGCAATCGCGCACGCGTCCGCCGATCACGCCGTTACCGTCGGTGATGTCGTTGAAACCCATGGTAGTTGGTACCAATTGCCATTGGCCTTCGCCGACGATGGTGGGGTTGACGCGATACGTGTCCGTGCCGACGTACTTGGTCGGTTGGGTGCCGGCGCCTTTGACGTCGGTCCGATTGGCCAACAGCACGTAATCCCAAAGGTAACTGTCGTGCCAGCTGGGCTTATTCGGCGGCAGTCCGCGGACGCGAACGACGATGGGCGTATTGGTCGGGACGTTTTCAATCGCGTATACGCCGTGTTGGGCGACGCAGATGTTGGCGACAGCGCCGTTGTCCTTGCGGCACTCATAGCCAAGTGGGCAATCCAAATGGGTGTTGCATTGTTCATCCGCCTTCTTGGCCGAGGCGACGTCCCAACCATTGACCACGGCGGCATCGGTCGGTTTATCGACATTGGGCAGCACGGCGATGACTTTGGCTAGTGGTTTTCCAACCTTAGACTCGTCGATCATGCAGTTCTCAATGGCGTCTGGCGCTGCGTCCGTGTTGACAATTCCAGCGCACGCTTCGGGATGGAACTGGCTGAGTTCATAGACCGCGACCTCGACGTCGGCCGTGACCACGCCCGAACCGAACCGATCGACCCGTCCCCACATGGTGACCTTGGCCGGTCCGACAACGCCTTTGGCCAAATCCGCAGTCGTTTCGCCGACGCACCCAAGTTGGACCTTATCCGCCACGGCTTGGTTGTCTTGCAATGGATTGGAAAGATTTAGTTTTTCCGTATTCGAGGGCTTCGAGACGCAGACGCCAAACTCGCAAACTTGGGCGGTTTTGCACGTGGCGTCCGTGGTGCATTTGGCCTGGAACGGCGGCACATCTGGACTGGAATTGGCATCGGCTACTGCAGAATCGGCTGTCGCTGTGCTATCTTGGCCCGTCGAGATGGCATCAGTGCCCGTGCCATTGGTGTCCGCAGCCGCCGAGGAACTGTCAGCCGCCGTGTTGTCGCTGGGCGTACAAGCAGTCTGAAATGCTAACCCTGTGAAAATAATCAGTAATCGAGCAGACATCTGCGCTGACAATTTGCAAACCATGGAAACTCCAGGGGGGCCAACGATGGCCCGAGCCGTACCTCATGTCACCGCTCAGCGAAGCCGCGCACCTCAGCCATGGGCCTGCAGCGTCGATGGACGCCCGCACCATAGCGCTTTTGCCCCTGTGGCGGCAACCCCGACGTCGGCCGGGCTTGCGCGCTGTGGATTCTTTGCTTGGTGTCCTCTGGGACAAAGCGGTGAATTTACAATATAAAGAGTCGCTTTGTCTGCACGACGACCGACCTTGCAGCGCCCGGTCCAAGTTTGGTCGATAACAAAAAGTTGACATAATACCTATTATCAGACGTCAGGGTTCAAGGGACGGACGCCGCCCAAATGCCATTGTCGGCGCCCCTAGGCCATGCCAAATCCGCTTTGGTGCCCAAAGAGACAAATCCATAGATTCACGTAGAAATCATCCAATAACCAAGCCACTTTTCCACCACCCGCGCGCCGCCACGTGACCGGCCCCTGAGCAGCGTCTGACCCGCGCCGTTTGCCGCGCCGCCGCTTTGGGCTACAGTATGCGCCATGAAGCTGCTGCTTGCGCAAATCAACACGACCGTCCTAGATTTTCCAGGAAATTTCAACAAGATCGCGCTGTCTGTGCAACACGCACGCGAGTTGGGGGCCGACGTCGTAGTGACGCCCGAGCTAGCGCTGACTGGTTATCCACCCTTGGATCTCCTTGAGCGTACAGAGGTTTTGACCGAAGCACTGGGTTATCTCGACCAGCTCGCGGCGCTGTCTGCGGACCTGACGCTTGTAGTCGGTATGGCGTTACCGGCGTCTTTTCAAGCGACTCCGGCGGAATTGCCATTGCCGCACCTGAGTGGCACCCAAAGGCCAGCCATCAACGCGGCGGTCGTGTTTGACCATGGCCGGCTGCTAGGCTGCGTGCGCAAACGGCTTTTGCCGACGTATGACGTGTTCGATGAAGAACGGTATTTCCAGCCCGGTCAGCAGGCCCAAGTCTTTGACCTTGCCGGCCGACGGCTGGGCGTGACGGTTTGCGAGGATATTTGGAGTCTGGACGACCAAGGTGCGCCGCGGTATCCCCTTGATCCTATAGGAGAATTGGTCGCGGCTGGCGCGGATTGCATCATCAACCTGTCGGCATCGCCCTTTGAACTGGGCAAGGCGTTGCGCCGCCTGCATTTGGTGTCTGGCCACGCTGCGCACTGGGGGGTGCCGATTGCGTACTGCAACCTGGTTGGTGGCAACGATTCGCTTGTGTTTGACGGGCGTTCCTTCGCCATGGACGCTGCAGGACAGTTGTTGACTTCGGGCCCAAGCTATCAAGCCGCTGATTTGATAGTTGATTTCTCCGCTGCGACTTCACCCGATCCGCTTTGGTGTCCACAGGGACAACCCCTTGCCGCGCCTCACGATTTTGACCTTCCACCTGCCCAAGATGTGCGCGCCGCGCTGGTCCTTGGCCTGCGCGATTACGTCCACAAGTGCGGCTTTTCGCGGGTGCTCCTAGGCCTTTCGGGCGGCATCGACTCCGCGGTGACGGCTGCGCTGGCGGTCGAAGCGCTTGGGTCGGAGTCGGTCCTTGGCGTCGCGCTGCCGGGTCCCTATTCCAGTCCGGCAAGTGTGACAGATGCCCTTGAACTTGCAGCAAATTTGCAGATTCGCTGTCCGATCATGCCCATCGATGGCCCAATGGCCGCGACGCAGTTGACCCTGAGCGACGAGTTCGCACGCATGCCTGGGCAACCCCATGACATAGCAGAGCAAAATATCCAGGCTCGCCTTCGCGGCCTGCTGCTGATGGCCCTGTCCAATCGCAGTGGCGCGATGCTCTTAACCACTGGCAATAAAAGTGAAATTGCGGTTGGGTACTGCACGCTGTACGGGGACATGAATGGCGGCCTAGCGGTCATCGGCGATGTGCCCAAGACCTTGGTCTATGACGTCGCTGCCGTGATCAATCAAGATCGCGTTATTATACCGCTTTCCACGATAATCAAGCCGCCAAGTGCCGAACTGGCTCCCGACCAGACCGACCAGGACAGCTTGCCGCCCTACCCGGTTCTCGACGCCATTTTGGCCCTACATTTGCTGGATCAACGGCCAGTTGCGGACATTTGTGCGCAGACAGGCTTTGCTCGTGACGTCGTGCAACGCGTTGTTAGGATGGTAGAATTGGCCGAATACAAGAGGCGTCAAGCAGCGCCGGTGCTGCGCGTAACCCGCAAGGCGTTCGGCGTCGGCCGGCGGGTGCCGATGGCGCGGGCGATGCCCCAAGTGCTGGCCGTGTCCCCATCGGTCGAGCCCTGAAAAGTGCCTGTGCTTCAAGAGGATTTCCCTGAACCGCGCCGTCCTGGTCGCAAGGGTTGGAACATGAGCTCTGCTAATCCCCTTTTTCCGCGAAGTTTTGGGGTGTTGCTTCACCCCACGTCCCTGCCCGGTGCCCATGGTATCGGCGACTTGGGTGCGGGGGCGCGGCAATGGCTGGATTGGCTGCAGGCCGCCGGCTGCTCGTTGTGGCAGGTGCTGCCGCTTGTGCCGCCGGGTGCTGCGAATTCGCCGTACGCCAGCGCTTCGGCGATGTCATGTAATACTTCGCTTATTGACCTATATCAGCTTGTCCATGATGGTCTTTTGCACGATCGTGAACTGCCACATCCGCAGTTTGGCCAGCAACTCGACCACACCTTTGTGCAAACCGAGAAGGCAAAGGCACTCGATAAGGCCGCGGAACGACTGCGAACGCAGCGGAATCATCCCCTGTACGAGGCTTGCGTCGCCTGGTCCAAGCAGGCGCCTTGGGTGCTGGACGCGGCACTTTTCTCCTCTGTTCACGCGCACTTTGGTGATATTCCCTGGTGGCAGTGGCCGGCAGACATCCGTGACCGTACGCCGGCGGCGCTGACCCAATGGGGGCAGGCGCTTGGGCCAGCGGTGGAGCGCTACGTGGCCCTGCAATTTCTGTTCGACCGGCAGTGGCAGCAACTGCGCGATTACGCACGGCAACGTGGCATTCGCACCCTGGGCGACGCGCCGATCTACGTCGATGCTGACAGTGTTGATGTCTGGGCCAATCGTAGCCTGTTCCAACTCGATGCCCACGGTCGCAGCCGGCACGTGGCCGGAGTTCCGCCGGATTATTTCAGTGAACTCGGGCAGTTTTGGGGCAATCCCTTGTACGATTGGGCCGCGATGGCACAGACCGGCTACCGCTGGTGGATTGCCAGGGTTCGCCGTTGCCTGCAGCAGACGGATTTGGTGCGAATCGACCATTTCCGTGGCTTTTCCAAGTATTGGGCTATTCCTGCCGACGCCGCCGACGCGCGGTCCGGTCGCTGGCAGCCTGGCCCGGGCAAGGCGCTCTTTGTGGCGCTTCGGTCGGCCCTTGGCGCCTTGCCTTTGGTGGCTGAAGACCTCGGCGATATCGACGATGACGTCCATCAACTTCGCGATTTTGCAGACCTTCCCGGCATGCACGTGCTTCAGTTCGCTTGGGGCGGTAATACTGACAGTCCTTTTCTGCCCCACCACCATCGGCCGAACGCAGTCGTTTACACGGGAACGCATGATAATGACACGACAACTGGCTGGTGGCGGGCCAATCCTCAGGTCCACGGGCAAGTGCGCGCGTACGTGCGTCCTCAAGACCCTGACATCGCATGGGAATTTGTGCGCCTAGCCTGCAGTTCGGTGGCCAACACGGCCATCGCGCCCCTGCAGGACCTGCTAGGACTTGGTTCTGAAGCCCGCATGAACGTGCCCGGCGTGACCGACGGCAACTGGGGCTGGCGCGTCCCTCCGGGTGCGTTTGACCGCGAGCGGGCTGAGAAACTGCTCGAACTCATTGGCATGTTTGACCGCCTGCCCCGGTCCCGGTGACGCGTGGCTAGCCTTCGGACCGCCCAACGCTGGCTTGGGCCCGCGTCCCAGGTCGCCAGTGCCTTGACGCTGAGTAGCGCGCTGCTGAGCCTCGCCATCCGCACCGTGGTTATTCGGCGCCTTCACTGGCAAATCCCTGATTCGCTTGCATTTATTTTCCTCCACCCTCTAGCTCCGGCGGGCCTAGCTGCGGGTCTGCTGCTGGGCACTGTGGCCCGCCCGCGCACCAAGGCTGCGAGGACCTGGACGGCGCTGGCGGCTACCCTGCCCTTGGCCTTGGCCATGGCGTTTTTTGCGGTGGACCCCAAAGAGTTAGGTCCCCGACTTCACTTGCCTTTCGTCGTGCCGCACCGCACATGGACTGCCGCCGTTCTGGCGCCGAACACCTGCCGAAATCACTGCCAAACGCCGACGAACTGCGCGCAGGAATGCACCAACGCTGACGGCTTTCGCGGGCCGACACTGATACCAGGCCTGGGGCACCTTCAGGTGGCCATCATCGGCGATTCCTACGTGTTTGGCAGTGGTTTGCCGGCCACCGAGATGCTCGGCCCCCACCTGCAAGCCGAACTGGCGCGCGTTTCGCCGCAAGCGGGCTGGCAGGTTGCGACGCTGGGCATTCCGGGGCAAAACTTTAGTGATTCTGTGCAGTTGGCCGTGGACCTTCTGCGAACAGAGGCGCCGTCCGTTTTGGTCGTGTCCTGGATTTCTGGCAACGACGAAGTGCCCGTTTCGCCACGAGAGCGCTTGAATTTGCTGGGAAAACACATTCTCGCCTTGCTCGGGCTTATCGCCGCCGATGGACAGCTCGACCGCGCGCAGTGGGCAGCCGAGGCTCCATGGTTGGGCAGCGGCCGTCAGCCGCCCGCAGATGTACAGCGTCAGTTTCTATCTGACCGTGAATTGCTGATGCAATCGGCGAAGTTGCATGGAACACGCCTGCTGATTATCGACTACCGCGGCACGGGAGAGTTCGCCGACCTGCAGGCTCAGGGGCGAATTGAGGTGGTCTCCGGGCGTCCTCAGGGGCCCTCGCCGCAGCCGTGGCAGATGGTGGGGGATGGTCATCCAACTGGGGTGGCAAATCGTGAAATTGCTCGTCGTTTAGCGGCATTGTCCCTTTGGTATGCACACTAAAATGGCCAAGAATTCCTCAATGATTTCGTCGCCACGCCAACACCCACCTCGTAAAGCCGGCACCGCGAATCTTTCCCTGGCCCCAGCCTTGGGCTACCCTTGACCAGCGAAAGCTCGGCGAATCGAGCCGGAACCGGGAGAAAGTGCATGATCTACTTAGGAAAGAACAGAGTCGTTGCCCTCGCCTTGGCCGCGCTCCTGCTTGGCTGTGGCGGTCGGGCCAATCCGGCCACGGTAGTTGCCGCAGATGCGGTCGATTCATCCGTAGATTCATTGACTTTAGACCAAGGTATCCAAGGCGATTCTACGGCCACGACCGCCGATTCAGACGTCCAGAGCGACACGACAAGCCTTGACACTGCGACTACCAGTGCCCTGTGCGACGGTCTGGGCTTGCCGACGCTGCCGTTCAGTCCGGGTCCCTATGGCACCCATCGCCATGATTTGGCAGGTGATTTTACGCTCAATCTGGCCGACGGCTCGCAATGGACCCTGTCTGAGCAGTGGACCGGTTGCGAGACGTACGTCTTTGTGCCCGATACGATTCCGGTTTCTGACGCTGACTCGACCTCGATTTGGCTCAAGGACATGGCCAATCTCATCAAGAAATCGCCGAAGAATGCGCATTACTTCTTTATTTCTCGGCAGAAGGCAAGCTCGGCCATTGAGACGGCGACGGACGGCATGGCGACGCGCATCGACACGGCCCTGGCCAAGCTCAAGCCGGCGGACGCCGATTGGTGGCGGGCGCATTTGCACGTGGTTGTGGACGGCGCCGCGGCTATCACGGAGTGGCCGGGCCCGGTGCTGGCCAAAGGCCACGGGATGATCGGCTTTGGCATCGATAGATTCCAACGAATTCGCGGCTTTGGCATGTTGTCTGACGTCACGCGCAACGCGCCCAATGCGCAGTGGCCTTTTGCGGCCAACTTAGCGTACGCCGCTCATGAACCACTGTATTACAATGCAGAATTTGACCAGGCTCAGACCTTGCAGGCCCAGAAGGCGACCGTCATTTCCCTGTGGCAGGGCGAGACCTTGTCGCAATTTGCTGAAACGGATGCGAAATTGCCTGACGCGGCGGCAATTGCCCAGTTTGACACGCTGCAGATCGAGGTGGAGCAACATTGCCCCAATGCCGACTCGCCTGAGCCCGGCAACTGCGGGGCGTGGGACTATTTGGCGGCGCTGTCCGTGCAAGGCGCCGATGGCAAGAACGTTGAAATGGCTCGGTTTATTACCAGCTACCACCGCGAGACCCATTGGCTGGTCGACGCGACGCCGATGCTGGTGGAACTGCAGACCGGAGGAACTCGGCACTTTCGCTGGGATTTTGCCCCCGAGTGGAACAAGCAGCCGACGGCGACGATCCTCAAGCTGCGATTCTCCAACCAAAACAAGGGCTATCGTCCGGTCAAGGCAGCGTTGTTGTGGACGGGCGGCAACTGGAACGCCCAGTTTGACTCCTTGCATTTGCCGCAGGATGTGACCATCACCCAAGGTGCTAAAAAAGTTCAGCTTTGGTCGATTGTCACCGGCCACGGCGGCGATGAAGCTACCCACTGCGCCGAGTTCTGCAATCATCAGCACGACTACACGGTTTCCGGCAAGGTCCATCGCCTCGAGTTCCCAATGGCCGGCACCGCTGATCAATGTATGCCCAACGTTATCAAAGGGATGACGCCAAATCAGGGTGGTACTTGGTGGTACGGACGCGGCGGCTGGTGCCCCGGCATGCAGGTCGAGCCTTGGACGGTCGACCTGACGGCCGACGTTACGGCGAGCACGAGCGCTACGTATCAGGGCCACCTTGGCAATGGCGCTGTGCCAGATACTTCTGGAAACATTGATGAAGTGACCTACTTGGTGGTCTACAAGTAGCTGCGGTGCCCTCGCTGCACAGGCAAGCCGAGTGAACAATAATCGGCAATAAAATCGAGGACGTGAATACTAGTTCGCCAGTGGATTGCGGCCGGCGCGAAACAGCGCGACACAGGCCTGCACAACCGCCGGGTCGTATCGCACGCCAGCGCCCTGCTCGATTTCGGCTAACGCGGCGTCCGCGCCTAGGCTGGGTCGGTACGGGCGATGGGAAGAAATCGCTTCCACCACGTCGGCAACGGCAAGTATGCGTGCCTCAAGCAGGATCTGGTCGCCCTGCAGGTGGGCCGGGTAGCCGCTGCCGTCCAGACGTTCGTGGTGTTGCAGAGCCGCCTGGGCCACAGGCCAGGGAAAATCCAGGTCTTTTAGGATGGCAAACCCTTGTTCTGAATGGCATTTGATGAGCGCGAACTCCTCGGCTGTCAGCCGCCCTGGCTTGGACAGGATTTCGGTCGGCAGGCCAATCTTGCCGACGTCATGGAGAAAGCCCATAATTCTAAGGCCATTGACTTCGTGAGTCGTCATGCCCATCTCGCGTCCAATCGCCGCTGCCAGGTCCCCCACGCGACGTTCGTGCCCATGGGTGTACGGATCCCGCAATTCGGACATTGTTTGAACGACTTGAATCGCGCTGTTCATCGCTCGCTCGAGGTCCTCGGCATGCCTGCGCGCTTGGTCCTGGGCCATGTGCTGGTCGGTGATGTCGCGGAACATCGCCAGTCGCGCTGGATGACCAAGAAAATTCAGGGCATGGGACGTCACAGCCGTGATGACCTCGCTGCCGTCCTTGCGGCGTAGTCGGCGCTGCAGCTGATGAACCCCTGTCGGTTCAAGGATTTGCATGTCATGGCGCAGGGCCTCAGCGTCGGCCTCCGTGGCCAGATCACTAGCCAACATATCCAATAATTCTGCGCGGGTAAACCCATAAATCGCCACTAGTGCTTCATTAACGCTAAGAATTTGTAACGATTCTACGTCGAATACCAGCATCGGCATTGGATTCTCTTCGTACATGCGCCGATGCCGAATTTCGCTTTCGCTCAAGGCTTCTAGGGCCCGGCGCCGGTTGAGCGCCGCCGCTGCTCCGTTGACAAGCAGGCTGAGCTGACGCATGTCAGACTCGTCGTAATCACTGACTTTATTGCCAACCCCGAGCACGAGCCGCACCTGAGCGTCGGCTGTTGAGGCCACGCACATGTGTCGGCTCAAGGCGACGTGGCCGGTGGGTAGACCATACGTATTGCGGATTGCATTGTAATCATTGTGGATAACCGGCTTGCCGCTGCGGACACTGTCGGCCCAGATGCCGGCCTGAGCCAGCGGATAATGCCCCTCCACCACCGCCGTGCACTGCGCCGCTGTGTGCTGAGACCATTGGCCTAGTTGCACCGCCGTGCCGTCGCTTTGGACGAAATGCACGTAGCCAAGCTGACTTGACGTGAGCCGTTCGGCCTGATCCACCAACCATTGCAGGAAGTCCTCTTCGCGCAGAGACTCGAGCTTGCCGGGCAGTTCAAAAAGAACGTCGAGTCGGTCGCGCTCTATCTTGAGTTGTCCTTGTGTTTCAAGTCGTTCAGTCTCATGGCGACTGAACACCATGGCAAAGGCCAGGTCCTGGGCAATCTCATCGAGAAGCCGAAGTTCTCCAGTATTCAGCGCAGTTGGCCGAATCGAAATCAGCGTCGCCACGCCCTGCACCGCGCCATGAACCACCAGGGGCAGTGCGACGAGTTGCGCCACATTCGGCCCCTCGCCTGCAGAGGGCACCGTTCGGCGCGAGTTTTCGATTAACGGGATTTCATTGGCTATTTGCGCCTTTCCAGTGGCGAAAGCTTGACTGACCGGGCCTTGTCCGGCCTGGGCCATCTGCGGCAGAAGCGTCCGCATCTGTGTACAATCGTTAATGTCTTGGGAAAGGCACGCCGCCACCTCGAAGGGCTCCGGACCATCGCTACGCAAAACGATGGCTGCAAAGGCAAACTTGCCACGTTTCACTGCAATTTGGCATACTTGACTGTACAGGCCGCTGATGCTGTGGGAACGGACAATGGCCTGATTGGCCTCGCTCAGCACTTCGTACAGACGACTGATGGCGGCCATGTCCTGCTCGACCGCCCAGCGCTCAGAGCGGTCACGCAGTGTACACGTGATCGAGGCAACATCTGGATCATCCAGTAGATTCACGACGCGAAGGTCCATCCACAGCGCCTCGCCGTCGCTGCGCATCATGCGAAACTCGCAGGCTGCCGTCGTACCGAGCAGCGGTGTCACGCTGGCCAAGACGGCGGCAACCTCCTGCCGGTCATTGCGATGCACCAAACTCGTCAGCGGCAAACCCAGCAATTCGCCAGGCTTGGCCGCCAAGACCCGGGCGGCGGCGTCGGTCGTGTAGCGCACGCGCCCTTCGGCATCAAGCAGGACAATCACGTCCCAGCTCTGCTCAATCAACTTGCGGAATCGACGGTTACGCGATACAAGCGTTGCCGCCAGGCCCTCGCGCGCCTCACTTTCCCGTTGCCGCTGCCGATGCCAGAGCCAGCCCAAGCCTAACGCTGCCCCGACCGACTCACTGGCGACTAGCCCCATGGTGAGCCAATCTCGCAGGGAGAAGTGCGCGAATGTACGGGTTTCTATCCAGACCGAAACGCCCAGGCAGAGCGCAGTCGTCGCAACAAGCGCGACCGAGTGCATTCGGCCTTGTCGCTCTGAGTCTGCAAGCGACTCCGCGACAATCGACGTCCGAGCCACCACAGGCGTCCTAGCCGCCGCTGGGGTCTGTTCAAGCACTGGGGTCCGTGCGACCATGAAGGACCGCCACAGCATCTGCGCAGGCCCACGCGCCGGGCCCCCTGAAGACTCGACGCCAGCCCACCCCTGTGCGGCACAGTTCCCCCCCGGCGTGCCACCCCGCCAGAATAGGACGCACTAGGCGGCTGTCAAGGGTGGTGGCAGAGGCTAGGCAAGCTTGGCTGTAGAGGTGCCGGATTTTGCGGCAAAATTGCTTTGGTGTCCAACATGACAATGCCTTGAAAAGCAAGCGGAAAGGACCGCCCAACACCGCCATTTCCTCGTATCACGCCGCACGCGTCTGGGGGCGATAGCGGGCAAGTCAGGCTGGCCCGCGACGGCCTTGTCCAGAGCTTGGATCCCAAAGGGACAAATCTATGAAATAGAAGCGAATTGACGCGTCAAAGGCGGCGAAATTCAGAAGCTAGCCCCGACGCACACCGTGGCGGAGGCGCCGTTGCGAATCGAGCGCCCGGCGGCATCGGCGATGGCGTGGTCGATGAGGTCTTCGCGTCCTTCCAACCGCACGAAACCTTTGCCAACGCGCAGGTCGCCGCCCACGGCGTAGGACATGGCGTGCAGGCGTGCTTGGGCGCGCAATCCCCATAGATTAGCGATGTTGCTATCCAAGACTAGGCGAACGCCGGACTCGTCGTAGATGCCTTCGCCTCGTGCAAATACGCCAAACCACTCGCCAATGCCATAACGGGCGATGGCGCCAGCGGCTGCCCAGTGCGCTGTTTGGGCTGGTGTCGCCGAACCCAAGACGCCGGCAGCGAAATCTTCTTGCCCAAGGTGCCCTTCTCCCTGCACGGTCAGGTCGCCCCAGGCCCATTGTCCCATGACGGCCAACCGAAGCCGTTGGCGGTCTTCTGCGCCGGCGAGGGCGAAGGTGCCGCGGCTGTCCTGTTCCGCACCCCGATACGCTTGCAAACTAATGTACTTATCGGTCGCACCCCCTGGCGCAAAGGCGACGCCCAGGCCTACGGTCTTGGCACGGTTGTTGTCGACGATGCGATCTTCACCATTAAAAACCCATACATCCGTGCTCCAGTCCTTGCTCCATTCGTGGTGCCAGTTGCCGCCGATTTGGCCGTATGGGTCGATGTAAGTGAACAGGATGCCGCGCGAGGCCGTGATGTCCTGACTGCCGTCGAGGAACTCCATGCCCAGATAAGTGCTCATTCGGCCAAAGGATAGTTTGTCCTTATCGCCGCTCCAGCTGACCTGCGCTTCGGAAATGGCGACGGCGCCAGCTTCGCCGTTGGTTTGGTTGAGGATTCGTGCTGCCTGGCCGCCGATGATCGTCGTCTTGATCGACCAGCCCTTGGCTAGGTCGACGTCCATGCCCAACGTAACTCCATCTAAACTCAAGGCATCCTCACCGGCGTCGGTGGCGCGTAGCAGCAGGCTGTTGTCAGTCATGCGCCGTTGCTGCGTGGTCCCAGACGCCCAGACCGAACCACGCCATTTGACCGTCAGACCCGCATCGGTGGTCGACGTTTCAGTAGCACCGGCAGCTAGTTGCGTCGTTGGCAGCCCACGCTCGGTGATCGTTGGCTCCTCCTCGCCATAGGCAAGCGCGCCCGGCGTCAGGCCAATCACCAGCACGCCAGCAGCCATGTACCGATTTCGCATGTCCTCTCCTTGCTTGCGGCATTGCCGCCTGCCGCGCTTGAGGCTGCTAGCAGACCCGAACGGGAACGTCAACATCGTCAACCCGCTGGATAGTAAGCGATTTCCTGCCCTACTCTACCAACGCGCGGAAATGTCGGCCATTGGCCACCAAGTCGCCACCATTGCGGTGCAAGTCGCCACCGACCAGGAGCACCACATCGTTTCCGTAAAACGCCCGCATTTCTGCAGACCTATTGACGCTCATGCCGCCAGCTGGTGCGGGCAAGATGGGGGCCAAGTGGTGAAAACGCGCGGCGCAGTGCTCGGCAATTTCAGAACAGTCACGGGCGCTAAAGGCAAAACGACCACCGACGTGCGGAAAGATGCTGACGTCCGCGCCCGCCAGCCGTGCCAGTTGGCCAAAGACGACACCATGGGCAAGGCCATGACTTCGTTCAGCAACAAAGGCGCCGGTCAGGGCCGGATGGGCGAAAATGGGCAGCCCGAGCGTGTCATCTTCGGCCAAGGCCCGCATCGTGTCCCAGCCGACCAGGCCAGGCGCGACCAACAGGGCTCCGGCGCCACATTGCTTGGCAAAATGAGCCCTTTGCAGCACCTGATCGAAGCGCGCTGCGACATTTGGCGCATAAAGACAGACTTCCCCTGTCTTTGCGCAGGCTTGTTGCACAGCCTCGGCACAGCGGGCCACACGTTCGGCGTAGTGGCCAAAAGATTGGTCCGCCAACCCATGATCATCTTTGATGATATCCATGCCGCCCAGGGCCAACTGCCCCGCCATCGCCGCGAGATCGATGCCGCCCAAGCCCATAGGCTTGATCGCCGTCGCCAGAACCGGCCGCTGCGGCACACGCAAAAGCTGCCGAAGTCCGGCCACACCAAAGCGAGGCCCTACGTAAGGTTTGACAATTTGTGGCGAAAGGTCGAGGTGCTGCACGCGAACGCCCGGTTTGAGGCTGAAGTTGCCGTAGATGACGTTGAGCAGTTGCGTCAGCTCTTGTCCAGCTGTTTCAACGGCATAGCTGAGAACGGCCGCCCACGTCGGCTCCGGTTCATCGGCCACAGGCTGCAGCGACTCAATGCGGCCAAAGACGTGGTCGCGAATCCACGGTTGATGGATGAGATCTTCAGGAAATTCAACAGTTTGCTCGATGCATAGCTCGTGCGCCACGCTGCGCGCCTGCACGTTGCTCCCGCGCAGGTGATAGGTGACGCGGAACCGCTCGCCCGAAAAGTCTTTACTATCCGAATGGTTCATAGGGCCTCCGCCTTGGTCGCACTGTGCACCGCTTCTAGGCGAACGGCAGCCAAGTCCTCGCGGGCAATGGGCAAATCGCGGCCGGTCAACTGGGCCACGGCTTTGACCAGCGCAAAGGCATCAAGGCCATATTTCTCCATCAAATACGCCTTACTAGCGCCATGTGCGTACGTGTCACGCAGGCCGAGGCGAATCAGCGGCTTGCCCGCGCCCATCTCCGCCATGACCTCGGCGACCGCGGAACCAAGGCCGCCAATAATGCCGTGATTTTCTAAGGTAATCACGCCAATTTGGGCGTGCGCAATCGCCGCAGCGACCTGCGGATCGGCAAATGGCTTGAGGGTCGAAATGTGCAAATGCGTAATTGATATACCGTGTTGTTCTAGCAAAGGTAAGGCGCGAAGTGCCTCTTCGGTGCAAATTCCCGATGTCAGAACCGTAATTTGTCGTCCCTGCCGGAGCACTCGCGCACGCCCGAGGACCATCGGCTCGCTGGGGTCGAACAGGCGGATGACCTCGCCGCGCAGCATCCGCACATAGACCGGGCCTGGAATCGGATGGCAAACATCAAGAATTTGTTCGACTTCCGTGGCATCGCCGCATTCGAGCACAGTCATGTTCGGGATGGCCCGCATCAGCGCCACGTCGTCCGTCGCCTGGTGGGTCACGCCGCCCGGGGTCGTGATGCCGGGCAAAAAGCCCAAAAGCCGCACCGGTAAGCAGGGATAGCCAACGCTCATCGCCACCTGATCAAAGGGCCGCCGCGTCAGAAAAACGCCGAACGTATGAAGATAAGGGATGAATCCTTCGCGCGCCAAACCTGCCGCAAAACCGATGAGGTTCTGTTCGGCGACGCCTAGGGAAACGAAGCGCTGCGGATACGCTTGGCGAAAGCCGTCAGCTTCGCACGAAGCGGTCAGATCTGCTGAAAGCACGAGTACTTCTGGCTTATCGGCCGCCCAAGCGACTAGGCGTTTGGCATGGGGCCGGGCGACGACTTGGCCAACCGTGGCCGTGGCGAGGTCAGCGCTCATTGGGCCTCCCATTGGCTCAGAACTTGCTGATATTGCGCTTCTTCAGTGGCGTTCTGCAAGCGCACATAGTGCAACTTGGGGGCGCGTTGGCGCAGCAATTCGATGCCGTGGCACGGATCGGTGCGACAGACGACGGCCAAAGGTCGGCCATCGAACGGCAATTGTGCTGCGTCAATCAATGCTTGCGGGTCATGCCCGTCGATCTCGACCACGCGGGCGCCAAAGGCCTGAAGGCGTGCGCCCAAGGGTTCGATGCCCATGACGCCGGTCATCGGGCCGTCGCATTGAAAGCCGTTGGCATCGATGACCACGGCAACATGATCCAGTTGGTGAAAGGCAAGTGCCTGAAATGCCTCCCATATCTGACCTTCCTGGCACTCGCCGTCGGAGAGAAACACCCACGTCCGGCCGCTGTGCCCCTTCATCCGCCGCGCCAGGGCGACACCGCCCGCTTGGGACAGGCATTGGGCCAGCGATCCCGCCATGGTTTCCATGCCTGGCGAGTGTTCGGCACCGATGAGCTCGACGGTAGAACCGTCCTGGTTGAACGTGTCGAGCGCGTCCGGGCCAAGGCGTCCCACCTCAATCAGCGCTGCGTACAGCACCAGGGCGTAATGCACCGGTGAGAAGAAAAACCTATCTAAATCAGGCGCATGTGCACCGTTGTAGCGTGAGCCGGAGCGCGTCGGTCTGTCGGCATTGGGCACGCCGGCGAACGGTTCCGGCTGGGCAGGCCCTTCACTGGGACCAAGGCGCAGAACGGCCGTGTACAGCGTCGCCAAGATCTCAGCGGACGAGCAGGCTTGGGACAGATAGCCGCCCTGATTGGCGATGACATGGGCCAGGACGCGGCGGCGGATGGCGTCGGCTACGCGTCGGGCATCGGCAACCGCTTGATTGTCAACGGGTTGAACGGCGACGGTACGCAGCTCGCGCGCTGGCGTGCCCATTGGCGAAAGGGGAACCGGCATGACCACGGTCCACGGCAGCCTCGGGCCCACCAACCGTTGGCAATGCCTCAGATTTCTGCTGCCCTTGCACCCGGGAACGGACGATCCGCGCCTGCGCTGGAGGCCGTGGCGAGCATAGGTCGGCAGCCCGGTGAGCGTCAAGCGAAACTGCCGCCATCGATTCGCCCAATTGCGCCCGTTCTGCGGCGATTTGCCGTCTTGGGCCAACCTGAATTGCTGCCCTAAGATGTGCTGCTGCTGGGACGGCGGCGGCGGCGCAAAAAGGCGAAAGGCACCAGGCCGCACCGAAACACAGCGCTGCGTCGCTTTGGGGCTACGCGGCGATATGCCGATCAGGGGCCTGATGCCTAGAGTGCCTTAGTGGCCGGGTCTAATACAGCGAAACCTAAACTCTTTCCGGCCGGCCGCAAAGATACTAGGGAACGGCTGCGGCCCGAGGGCCTACTTTCCGTCGACCTTCTTCTTGAGTTCCAGACCGACCTTGAAGAACGGCATGCGCTTGGCGCCAACCTTGACCGAAGCGCCCGTCTTGGGGTTGCGGCCGGTGTAAGCGGGGTACTTGCGAATGGTGAAGTTGCCGAAATTGCGCAGTTCGGTGCGCTCGCCCTTCTTGAGTGCGTCGACGACGGAATCAAAAATGGCATTGACGAGCACGCTGGCTTTGTCTTGGGTCAGGCTTGCCTTGCGGGCGACGGCGTCGATCAGGTCAGACTTAGTCATTTGAATTTCCTCAAAAAGAGATAGGGTTTCGCCAAAGAATTCATCGTCAGTGCCACGGTAGCGGCCAGACGGGCAGAGAAATACTGCGAATCGTGCGTCGTGTCAAGGGCCTGCGCGCACGCTGGGCGTTGCATGTCCGGCCCGGCGGGCCGCAACGGACCGGGAGGCAGCGACTGGCGCTGCTGCTACGGGGGAAGGAAGCCCGGATGGGAAATCGCTTTACGGAAAAGGTACTTAGACTCCCCTAGGCGGTTGCTGTACTCAGCGCTGTGGGCCCCAGGCGATGGGCTGGGTGGGGCACAGCGAAGCGACGGCCGTGACGGCCGAGAGCATTGAAATTACGATGGAAGTTGGTCGCCCGCGAGTTCGGTTGCCCTGCCCTCACCGCACGCGCAACGGTGGGTCGAGCGCGCCCTGGCTCAGATCGACCCGCGAACTCAATGGCCGATCGGCTGCTACTGCCCGGGCCCTTGCATGCCGACGTCTATCGGAAAAGTCTACCAATTCCAAATGATTGGGCTGTGCAGTCTCTACTTCTTGGGGCAACTTGGCGGCACTTGCTCAATCCGCTGGGCGGAGTAAGTCGCCGTCAAGCAAACCGCCGGGCCCCCATCGTCGCCGATGCAACCATACTGCAAATCGCCAAAGGCTTCCAGCAATGATTGCAGGGACTTATAATGGTCGTTGCAGCCATCGCACAAGGGATCGCCGGTTGCCGCGCCTTTGTACGTCGGGATGACTTGTTCACAAACATCCGCCGGTTGCGAGCCAATTGTGATGCACGTGCAAATCTTGCCCAGGGCTGCTTTGGAGAAGTTGCCCTGCACCACCAAGCCGCTGTCGATGCTGCTGCAGTCGCTATGCATTTCGCCGGTAAGTACGGCATTTCGTACGGGAATAGCGTGTTGCACAGGCAGTGTCGGCGCGCAGTTCTTGGTGTAGATCGGTGTGCCGGCGTAGACGTTGATGCCCGAAGGGGCCGACTCGCCGAGCTTGCAGCCCTGCCGCGGCAGGACGATCGTGGCCTGGGTGTCGATTGAATCGGCTGAATCTAAAAGGCAAGTGGCGTAGATGCCATCGGTCGGCGTCTGCGGCGTGTCGCTGATGCGGGCACCATTGACGACGCGGAAGGTGACCGAATCAGCGCTCAATATCGTGATCTGAAAGTAGAAGTTGAGGTAGTAGGACTTGATGTCGTTCTTCCACAGGTTGTTCAGGGTGCCGATCACGGGATGCTTGATGCCATCGAGCGTTGTCAACTGCAGAGAATCAAATCGAAACCACTGACCTACGGCCAAGCAATCGCAGTTGGCGCTGGCCTGGGTGATTTCGCCGGCCAAGTTGGTCGCGTCGCCGGCTAGGCTCGTGGCATCGCTGGGCAGGCTGGTCTGGTCGGTCGTTGTGTCGGGAATTGGCAACCTATTGATGCTGTTGTCGACCTTGTTGCTGCATGCAATGGCCGCGGGCAGCGCCAGTAAGGCCAGCGTCCAGCGCCCGCTGCGGGCTGAAAATCGGCTTGGCATCCACCGAGTCAACACTTTGAAATTACTGAATAAATCCTGAAAAATTCCCATGGATCCCTTCCGTCTGCGGCCACCGGCCGAAAGCACCCCGCCGCCTCGTCTTCCGCCAAGGCGGAACGAACTTCAACTGGGACATCCTAGGCTTGCACATGCGGCGCCGCTCCGTCAAAACTCCCCGCAGCGCTGTCGCCGTTTCCCTATCAAATCAATGGCCCCCTCAGCCCTCCTTGACCCAGACCGCGGCCGGGGCGATTCTTCAGCCTGGGCGTCCGCTGGGGTCGCCGTTGGAAAAGGGAATTTCGCCATGCGCCTACGCCCTCAGCTCGCCGCCGCAGTTGCCTGCCTCGCCGTTTCGCTGGCGATATCTCCCGTTTTTGCTGGGGAAACAGCTGCGGATCCTGCCAAACCAAGTGGCGCCGCCAAACTAAGTGTTGCCGCCAAACCAAATGTGGCCGCCAAACCAAATGTAGCCGCCAAACCGAATGTAGCCGCCAAGCCGGATGCAGCGGCCAAGCCCGAAGTAGCGACCAAGGTTTGGGGGCGCCTCACCGATCCGAACGGCAAGGTCTACGAGCTCGATAAACCCATTGTTACGTTGGGCAAAGATGGCGTTGCGGACATTCTGACCGGCGACAGCACCATGTCCTCGCCGCACGCGCGGTGGACGTATAAGGATGACACCGTCTACGTTGAAGACTTGGGGTCCAAGACCGGAACCCTGCTTAATGGCACGCAAATCTTCAAGGGAAAGCCCGCGCGCGTGCAGTTTAAGTCGGTGGTCTCCCTGGGCGCCCTGGTGCTGAACTTCGACTTTGGCGAAAGGCCGGCGCTGATCAAGCCGACACAGGCCGCGCCCAAGGCGATCAAGAAGGGCAAAACCGCCAAAACTTCAGGCAAATAGCTGGCGCCGCCGGCCCAAGAGGTACACGTGGACGGGCGCGAAACTCCGCCGCATCCAGGGCGTCAGCTGGAACTCGTTGAGTTTACTTGTAATGGTGAGCCAGCTGCCGTTGCCGTGCCCAGTCACTGGACGCTGCTGGAAATGCTGCGCTATGGCCTGGGGCTGACCGGTACCAAGCAGGGCTGCGACAAAGGCGATTGTGGCACGTGCACCATTATTCTCGATGGCCAACCTGCCCTGGCGTGCCTGACCCTGGCGCTCAGCGCTCGCGGGCGATTTGTCCAGACGGTGGAAGGACTTGGTGTCGGCGGCCAGCCCCATCCTTTGCAGGCGGCCTTTGCCCGTCTGGGAGCTGCGCAGTGCGGCTTTTGCACCCCGGGGATGCTGATGTCAGCCAGCGCCCATATTGAAGACGCGGTAGTGCAAGGCTTTGCTGTGACAGCGGAATCGGTGTCCCAGGCCCTTGCTGGCAACCTGTGCCGGTGCACGGGGTACACCAAGATCGTGCAAGCCGTCGTGGAGGCAGCCAAAGAGATCGCCCGAGATAGCCGAGCGGTAGACGAGGCTGGCATGGGTTCTCTGGCCGATTCGGACCTCAGCGCGGCCCACCAAGTTGGAGGCCGATCGTGAGCCAACCGCTTGATAGTAAAGATGTATCGTCCGAACTGCCCCAGCAACCGTCGCGCCACATCCTCGGCGGCCGTCACGGCAAAGCGGATTCGCTGGACGCCATGACCGGTGTCGCCCGCTACACCGATGACATCAGCCTGCCGCGGATGTTGCACGCCAAGATCCTGCGAAGTCCGCACGCCCATGCAGAAATCGTGCGAATTGACGTCAGCGCGGCGGAGGCCCTGGACGGCGTGCACGCGGTGGTGGTCGGCCGTGAAATGCCTACTTGTTACGGGGTGATTCCCTGGACACCCGATGAGCAGGCCTTGGCGACCGACAAGGTGCGCTACGTCGGCGATGCTGTGGCGGCGGTCGCAGCAATTTCAGAGGAAATTGCCAATCTTGCCTGTCAGCTCATCGAAGTGGAGTACAAAGTCCTGCCGGCGCTGATTACGCCCGAGGCTGCCCTCCAACACCCTGAAATTAAGATTCATCCCAACAACAAGCACGGCAATATCACCAAGTCGGTGCAGTTGGCCTTTGGCGACGTCGATGGACAGCTTGAAGCTGCCGATCTGGTGGTTGAGGGCCACTATCAGTTCCACGGCACGACGCACGGTGCGCTGGAACCCCATTGCGCGGTTGCGTATTTCGATACGCGCCAACTGCTGACGGTGTGGTCCTCGACGCAGGTGCCCCACTACTTGCACCGCGAACTGGCCAAGGTGCTGGGCCTACCGACCTACCAAATCCGCGTGATTCAGCCCTTGGTTGGCGGCGGTTTTGGAGGAAAATCAGAGCCTTTTGACCTCGAGTTTGCCGCAGCGCTCTTGTCGATTCGCACCGGCCGCCCGGTCAAGCTGCTATACACGCGCGAAGAGGTGTTTTTGGCCCACCGCGGTCGACATCCCTTTGACATGAACTATCGCACGGGATTCTCTAAGGATGGCAAGATCTTAGCGGTCGATGCGCGTTCCATTCTCGATGGCGGTGCCTACAGTTCCTTTGGTCTGGTGACTACCTATTATTCTGGGCAGTTGCTTGGCTCGCCCTACGCATTCGATAGCTATCGCTTTGATTCAACGCGGGTTTACACCAACAAGCCTGCGTGCGGCCCCAAGCGTGGGCATGGTTCGGTGCAGCCGCGTTTTGCTATGGAAGTTCAACTGGATAAGGCCGCCGTAGCCTTGGGTCTGGACCCCATCGAGCTAAGACGGCGCAATTTCATTGGCGAAAATACGACGACCATCAACGAATTCCACGTCGGTTCAAGTGGTTTCTTGGAATGCCTGGACAGCGTCGAGCAGGCCAGCGGCTGGAAGCAGCGCCGGGGTCGGTTGCCGCGCGGTCGTGGCCTCGGCGTCGCCGGTTCAACGTACATCAGCGGCACCAACTACTGCATTTATCCAACAGAATTGCCGCAATCCGGCGTGCAGATCTGCCTGGACCGCTCTGGCCGTGTCCGCGTCTTTGCCGGCACCAGCGACATCGGTCAGGGCAGCTCCACCATGCTGTCCGTCATCGCCGCCGAAGAGCTGGGCGTTGAAATCGACGACGTCCGCGTCATCGCCGCCGACAGTGACCTTTGCCCAGTCGATCTAGGCGCTTACAGCTCGCGCATCACGCTCATGGCAGGCAATGCCTGCTTATCGGCCGCTAAGGACTTGGGCGGCAAAGTCCGTGATGCTGTTGCAAAATCCTGGGGATGCAGCCGCCGCGAGGTCCTCCTTGCCGGTCGCCGTGCCCAGCGCCTCGATGACCCGAGCGTGTGGATGTCGATTCAGGATGCCTTTGTGCTCGCCGAAATCGCTTACGGTACAATGGGTTCTACGGGCAGCTACCAAACGCCCCGCCAAGAGGTTCACGGCGAATACCGCGGCGGTACCATCGGCGCCAGTCCCGCCTACAGTTTCACGGCACACATTGCTGAAGTGGAAGTCGATGAAGAAACTGGCGAAATCGAGATTCTTCACGTCTGGTGCGCCCACGATTGCGGCAAGGCCTTGTCGCCGGTGCTGGTCGAAGGGCAAATCGAGGGCAGCGTCTACATGGGCGCTGCCGAAGTGGTGCTAGAACACCACCACGTCATGGATAGCGGTCTCAAAGCCGATGGTAGTCAACGGGATTCTGGTCCGGGCGTCGAAGGACTGCTCGCCGCCAGTTCCTTGCTGGACTACCGCATGCCGACGACGCTGGATACGCCCCAACTTCATGCTATGATTGTGGAAAAGCCCGATCCCCGTGGTCCCTATGGTGCCAAAGAAGCCGGCGAAGGGCCGCTGCATTCGGCGATCCCTGCGATTGTCAACGCGATTTACGACGCGATTGGCGTGCGCATTGACCAATTGCCCGCGACGCCCAGCAAGATTCTTGCTGCTTTGAGGGCGCAGCGCTCAGGTAACCCATTGTAGCTATAGGCCAATTGTGCGACCGCCAGTAGATTCTCGGGCGCTCGACGCAGCGGGGGCCACCTTGGGCTAGTCGTCGTCCGAACTGAGCACCGCCAGAAACGCTTCCTGCGGCACTTCGACGATGCCGACGTGCTTCATGCGCCTCTTGCCAGCCTTCTGTTTTTCCAACAGTTTTCGCTTACGGCTGATGTCGCCGCCGTAGCACTTGGCGGTTACGTCCTTGCGCATGGCCTTGACCGTCTCGCGGGCGATGATGCGCGCGCCCACAGCGGCCTGAATCGCCACGTCAAACTGCTGGCGCGGGATGACCTTGCGCAATCGTTCTGCCAGGATCTTGCCTTTATCATAGGCCTTTTCGCGGTGGACAATGACCGAAAGCGCGTCCACCACTTCGCTGTGCAGCAGGATGTCCAGCTTGACCAAGTCAGCGGCGCGAAACTCAAGAAATTCATAGTCTAAGCTGGCATAGCCGCGCGTCGCGGTCTTGAGCTTGTCAAAAAAGTCAAAGATGATCTCGCCCAGCGGCATCTCGTACTCGAGCAGCACGCGATTGGCCGACATGTAACGCAAATCCTTTTGCGCGCCGCGGCGTTCCGTGCATAGCTTGACGATAGGACCGATGTACTCCGCAGGGGTGTGGATCGTCGCGCGGATGATCGGTTCGGTGATCTCGCGAATCTCGCCCGTGGACGGCAAGTCTCCGGGATTGCTCAGTTCTAGCAGGGATCCGTCCTCTTTGATGATGCGGTACACCACGCTCGGGGCGGTGGTGATCAGTTCGCAGTCAAATTCGCGCTCTAGCCGCTCTTGAAAGACCTCCATGTGCAGTAAGCCCAGGAAACCACAGCGAAAACCGAATCCTAGCGCGGAAGATGTTTCAGGCTCCCAACTGAAGGCCGAATCGTTGAGCCCCAGCTTTTCAATAGCATCGCGGATCTTTGCGTATTCATTGGCTTCTACCGGGAAGATGCCCGAATAGACCATTTGCTGGACCTTCTTAAAGCCCTGCAGCGCCACAGTGGCGCGATGTTTTGAATGCGTAATTGTTTCGCCGACTTGAACGTCGCGCACTTCCTTGATGCCGCAAATCAGCACGCCCACTTCGCCGACGGACAGTTCGTCTACCAGTACTTCTTTGGGCGTACGCACGCGGATTTCAAGGACTTCATGGTCCGCCTTGGTCTCCATGAAGTAGACTTTGTCGCCCTTGCGGACAACGCCATCAAAAATACGGACTTGCACGAGGACGCCGCGGTAGGCGTCGTACTGCGAATCGAAGACCATCGCCCGCAACGGTCCTTGGGGCTCACCCTTGGGCGCCGGTATGTCGCGCACCACCGCCTCAAGAATTTCCTCAATGCCGATGCCGGTTTTCCCCGATGCCAGCACGGCGTTGTGCGTGTCCAGGCCAATGCCCTCTTCGATTTCTCGGCAGACTTCGTCGGGACGCGCCGAAGGCAGGTCGATCTTATTAATCACTGGAATCAAGGCTAAATTCGCATCCAGTGCCAGGTAGACATTGGCCAGGGTCTGGGCTTCAACGCCCTGCACAGCGTCCACCACCAGTAGCGCACCTTCACAGGCGGCGAGGGAACGCGAAACTTCGTAGCCAAAATCCACATGTCCGGGCGTATCAATCAAGTGAAAGACGTATTCATGCCCATCAAGTGCTTGATATTTTAGACGAACAGCCTGGCTTTTAATCGTAATGCCGCGTTCGCGCTCGATGTCCATACTGTCGAGGTATTGCGCCTGCATGTCGCGTGCCGCAACTGCGCCTGTTCGCTCAAGAATTCGGTCCGCCAAGGTCGACTTGCCGTGGTCGATGTGGGCGATGATCGAGAAGTTGCGAATATACTTGGGATCCATGCAGTGGGCGCTCGGGCCGCAAACATGCGGCGGGGGCGTAAGGGTGCGCAAAGACGGGCGCGCTGTCAACGTCGCTGCGTCTTTGGTTGCGCAGCCTTGGGTGAGGCCGGGCCGATGCGCGCGCTGCAATTTTGAGGCGTTCTGCGTATTGGCGGGCCTCGCCGCCGGCGGACGTTTGCAAGGATATGCTGGCGAGGTGCCTTTGCAACAATGCGCGGCTTGTCGACGTCAATAAACCATGCGATATTAGGCGCTTGGCCGTCACCCGTTGTCCGGAACCACCCAGCCATGCCCGCTCGACCGCGCAAAACCAAACAGCATTTGTCGGTTTGCGCCGACGCGCTTGGCTGTTTGCCGTACCGTTTGCTGCCCGCCCTGTGTCTGATTTGGGGCTCGACCTGTCTGCCCACGCCTGCCCAGGCGGCGCCCTGCCCTTGGGTGGTCACGCCTGCAACTAGCCAAAAACTTTATGATATCCTACAGGCCCTGCCGCCAGGGGACTGCACGCTGACGGGACAGTCGGCAGGGTCCGCCCAGATCGATCAGCAGTGGCAGGGTCGGCAGGGCCAGCTCAACCTGCCGTGGCAGGCGCGAGCCTGTCAGGCCATAAATATGAATGATCTCGAGGATGTGCGGCATCGGGGACAGCTTGAACCGCGCAGTCTCTTGCCCTTTGCCCAGGCCTGCCCGCTGACCGCTGCCCTGGTGCAAAAGCGCATGGGCATCAATGATTTCCCTGCCGCTATTGGCCCCACGCCTGCCCCCGAGCCATCAAGGCCGCCATCGCCCGAGTCGACTGTGTCGGCACAGGTGCAAGGGCTTGCTGCCGCAGAGGTTTTGGCCATTGCACTCCTGCTTGGCTGGCTGGCCCAGACGTGGAGGCGGCATCGGCGCGGACCGACTCAAGGGTGGCAAGCGCAAAAGCCGTGGTGGCAAGCGGCCTTGGCCCTGTTCGCCCTGGCCCTCTGTCTGCGCTTTGCGGTGACGCCGGTGCCGGCAAACTGGTACACGCCGGTGCTTGGGCGCAGCGGGCTGTCTGTCGAAGATCGCTATGGTTTGGCAGACATCGCGTTGCAATGGCTCCTGCGCGCCTGCCTGCCCTGGCACGATCGCACGCTCTTTGCTGCCCACCAGGTGCTCGGCGCGGCCGTGGTGCCCTTGTGGCTCGTGGCCCTGCGGCAACGGGCATTCCCTTTGCGCATCGCGGTCTTCGCGGCAGGTTTGCTGGCAATTCAGGTACTGCACGTGCGGCTGTCGGCTTCGGCTTCGGCCCACGTGCTGGTGGCCTTTGTGTGGATGGCGTGCCTGGTCGCCGCCCAAGAGGCTCGTCGCCAGGGCCTTTGGCGTGCATGGCAACTAGGCATTTTGGCTTCTATTTTGGCGGCCTTGGCTATTTGGACGCGGGTCGACAGCGCGCCGTGTCTGCTGGCCATCGCCGCCTGGCTCCTGGTCAAGGACCGCTGCGAGGTCGCCTTGGCTTGGCAGCGACGCCTGCTAATCGCCTTGATTTGGCTCATGATTTGTGGTCTGCTGCTGATCATTGTCCTGCCCCTGCTGCTCACGGCCGTGGTGAGTCGGGGGACTCCCCTGCCCCAACTCGCCGAGCGCTGGCAGGCCGTCCGCGATTTGCTGCCTGAACTCACGCAGTTTCTTACGCCTCGCAATGGCTGGATAGGCCCGGGCGTGGCGCTGTTGGTCCTGCTGGGGCTACTGCCGAGCCTGCGCCAGCGGCCGTGGCTGGGCCTTGCGACGGTCGCTTCTTGGCTAGTGATTGCCGCCGGTCTGGGGCGAAGTCCCCATGATTTCATTATGATGCGCTATTATTTGCCCGTCCTGCCCTTGCTGACTTGGCCGGCCGCGATGGCCCTGGAGGCGTTGCCGAAGCGGTCTTGGCTAGAACCACGCGTGCTTACACCGGTTTTGCTGCTGGTGGTTGGCTTGGCCAGCGGCGCAGCGTGGCAGCGCAATGTGACGTTTCAGGACGAATTTCTTTGGCTGAAGGCGCGGTTGGCGCAGGTCCCCGCCGATTGCACGGTAGCGCAGGTGGGCGTCAGCGATGGGCGGGTGGCTGCCAAAGACGTCGATTGTTGTCTAGACCTGCCGCGCAGTCCTTTGGCCGTGGACAGTGTGCACAAGCTCGTGACGGTCGATAGTTTGCAATCATTACAGCAACTAAGCGGGCGCTGCTTGGTGTACTACCAGGGCCCGGTTTGCTCCTTGCAGGCGACGCCGGAAATGCAGCGCCGAAATCCCGATGAGCTGCGCTATTTCCGCAAAACTTGTGCGGAGATCCAGGATAGTGCCCTTTGGCAGCCCCTGGCCTCTGGCAGCCTGACGCCATTGAGCCACACCGATGCCTTTGCGGGGCACGCCGTGCCCGTGCGGTTGTGGCAACTGCCAACCTCTGGCTATCTTAGCAAAAATTACGAATTGCCCCAGCCCCCACCGGCTGCTGCAACTGCGGCTGCCACAAGGATTGGACCACCAAGTGCACCACCCCCGCTTCGGACTGAATTCGCCCGGTAACGCCAAGCACCGTCGCGCTGCGGGCCAACAAGGAAAAGTGGTCAAAGACGTCGCGCCACAGCACGAGATTGCAAAACCCTGTTTCATCTTCCAGGGTAAAGAAGGTAACGCCCTTGGCCGTGCCCGGGCGCTGCCGACAAATCACCAGCCCCACATAGCTAAGGCGCCGCCCGTCGGGGAAACTGTTTAGTTCTTGAGCGGTTGGTAGATGTTGCGCCTGCAACTGCGGTCTCAACTCGCTCAAGGGATGGCCCCGGGTTGAATGCAGGGTTCGCTGATAATCCCAAAGCACTTCCTGGTGTTGCCCCAGCTTGGCAAAGAGCGGCAACGTGTCGTGGTGCACCAGATCCAAGGTCTGGCGCGACCGCTGGCTGGCCGCGCGCGCTTGCCACAAGGCCTGACGACGATCGAGCTTAAAGCCAGCAAAAGCATCTGCTTGCGCAAGCGCATCTAAGGCGTGGCGGGCAAAACCGGTGCGCCGAGCGAAGTCGTCCATGTCGCGATAAGGCCCCGGATTTGCTTGCAATTGTTGCCGATGCTGTTCCGCAAGCCCCTGCACATAGCGCAGCCCCATGCGCACGGCCCATTGTCCAGCCGTTTTGCTGCGTTGCATCGTACAATCCCATCTAGAAGATTGAACATCAATGGGCAATATTTCAACATGATGGCGTTTTGCGTCCTCCACCAAGGTCGCCGGGTTGTAAAAGCCCATGGGCCACGAATTGAGCAAAGCACAGAGAAATTCAGCTGGAAAATGGCATTTGAGCCAAGCTGTTACGTAGGCAATGAGGGCAAAGGATGCCGCATGGGATTCCGGAAAGCCGTACTCGCCAAAGCCCCGAATTTGCTCAAAGACTTGTTCGGCAAAGCCTTTGTCGATGCCCTTGGCCGTCATGCGTCCGATGAGTTTGTCACGGTGCTGGTCGATACGCCCAGATTGACGCCAGGCGGCCATATCGCGGCGCAATTGGTCGGCCTCTCCCGGCGTGTAGTCAGCGGCGACCATGGCTAGTTTCATCACCTGCTCTTGAAAGAGCGGAATCCCCAAGGTTTTTTTGAGAACCGGCTCGAGGCACGGGTGCGGGTACAAAACAGGCTCGACACCCTCGCGCCGCCGCAGGTACGGGTGCACCATGCCACCGGTGATGGGCCCCGGGCGAATGATGGCGATTTCCACGACAAGATCATAGAAAGTTCGAGGCTTAAGCCGCGGCAGCATCGACATCTGCGCCCGACTTTCAATCTGAAACACGCCCACGGTATCGGCGCGGCGGATCATGGCATAAGTCTCTGGATCTTCAGAAGGAATCGTCGCCATGCTCAGGTCCGCTTGGCCACTGGCGCGCAGCAGGTCTAGGCACCGATGCACTTGCGACAACATACCAAGGCCAAGCAGATCAACCTTAAAGAGTCCAAGGGATTCGACGTCATTCTTATCCCATTGGATGACGGTTCGCGAGTCCATTGTGGCATTTTCAATGGGAACTAGGCTATCCACCGGTTCATGCCCCAAGAGGAAGCCACCTGGGTGCACGGAAAGATGGCGGGGAAAGTCTAGAATCTCATGGCTAATTTCCACCAGCAACTGGTGCAGGCGCACCTCAGGGTCCAGGCCGGCCTCGCGCAGGGCGGTCTCGCTCAGGCCATCCCCATAGGCGTGGACATGCCGGGCCAAGCGGTTGAGGTCTGTTTGCTGCAATCCCAAGGCCTTACCCACATCTCTCACGGCCGACCGCGCCCGATAGCGCACCACGTTGGCCACCATCGCGGCGTGGGAACGTCCATCGGTCGCGCACGGCGCAAAGTCTTGCAGCGGCGAGGCGTTGGCGTGCATAGGGTCATAGCGCCGGTAGACGTATTGAATCACTTCCTCACGGCGTTGGTGCTCAATATCCAAATCAATATCAGGAGGTTCTGCCCGCTCTAGCGACAAGAATCGTTCAAACAGCAGACCCATGCGCACAGGATCAATGGCGGTAATGCCCAGGCAGTAGCAAACCACTGAATTAGCAGCAGAACCACGGCCTTGACACAGAATCCCCTGCGCTTTGCAGAACTCAACGATTTCCCACATGGTCAAGAAATAGCCGCCGTAGTCGAGTTGGTCGATAAGCCCCAACTCGCGGTCGATTTGCGCCTGCACATCGTCTGGCGCTGGCCCCTGGTACCGGAAATACGCTCCATTTTGCACCAGTTGGCGTAGGTGAGCGCCTAGCGACGTGCCGTCCGGCAGGCGTTCGGCCGGGTATTTGTAGCGCAACTCTGTCAAATCAAAGGGACAACGCTCGGCGACTGTCAGGGTACGGGCAACCCAATCTGGATGGTCAGAAAAGAGCTGGCCAAATGCGTGGTTTGATAGCAGCGCGTGCTCAGAATTAGGCCGCAAAAGCCGGCCAGCTGTCTGCACCGACACGCCGTGACGGATGCAGGTCAGCACGTCATGGAGGGGACGCCGCGCCTGACTGTGGTACAGGACCTCATGCCCTGCGACTGCAGGCCAGGAAAAATCCTTGATTTGTTGGAGCAATCGGTGCTCACGGGCGCGGTCATCGGCGTTCATGTGCCGGGTCACCAGGGCGTACGCCCGTCCCGCAAAGGCGTCGGCCAACTCCGTGGGCAGCAGATGCGGCGGCATCAGGGGCCCGGGCGGTGGCGCATTGTGGTGTAGGAGCAGCAAACCCGATGATAAATCAGCTAGCTCAGCCCAGGTCACCAGCGAAGAACCTTTGAGGCAACGCCGACGCCCCCAAGTCACCAAACGGCAGAGGTTGGCATAGCCGCGGCGATCCATCGCCAAAATCACGGGTTGCGCAACGGTCGCCGCCATGACCTGGGCCGGTGTCAAGAGGTCATCGCTCAAGGGAAGCCGATGCGTTACACTGAGTTGGGTCCCAGCGAGCAACCTTTGCCCTTGTTCGCGCCCGGCCACAAAGGCACGCACCAAACCTGCGACGCCGTCCATGTCCGTGATGGCCAAGGCGGGCAGGCCCAGCCCCCGGGCCTCTGCGACCAGTTCTTCAGGATGGGAAGCCGCGTGAAGAAAAGAGTAATTGGTCTTGACCCACAGAGGAACGTACATGGCGGGCAGCCTCAGGCGTGCGCGGTGGCGACGCGGCCTGGGCAGGATACTGAACAGATGTTCAGTGTGCAAGGGCTGATTGTTGCGGTTGCGGCAAGGAAATTCGGGTTTGAGGCCTTAGCGCGCTAAAGGCCCCGCACATCGAGCTCGCATGCGCCATGAATCTTATGGTAATTCAACCATAAATCGACCTGATGGCGGTAGTCCGGTGCATGGATGTCGCTCAGGCCAAACCAGATGAGCGGTTCATTGCCCGAGTACCCATTGACCGTGGGCACCCCGCTGATCATGCTGGCCCACATGCCATCTAAGTGTAGCAGATAATTGGGTAAATCCGTCTTTGTTGTGACATAAATCGCTTGGCATTGCGGCGAAACCTGCTGCGCGAGCGCGTCAAGCCGAGCCATTTCTGCCACGCGGTCAAATTGCAGGCGATCGCCGACCTGCTCGGCCGCGGCAAAGAGGCCTAGGGCAAAAAAGCCAATCTTCCAGCGGCGTTGCTTGTCCCCTTTTTCGCTAATCCACGCCTGCACCTGCAGCAAGATGGCGCACGTCAAGGGCAGCAGCGCCACCAAGACCCAGCGTCCAACTGCGCGAATTGCCCCACCTCCTGGCACCACGCGGTAGACCAAGTACCACGGCTCCCAAGGGCCCCACTGCACGCCGAGGACCAGTAACGCGAAAGTAGGCAGCAGGACAGCGTAAATCGCCAAGCGCTGCACCTCGCTACCCGACCGGCGCCGCACCAGGGCCACTAGGGTCAGCAGCCCGCCCAGAGGCAGCAGCAGGCCAAAACCAAGGTTGTTCTCCCAGCTAAAACCATGAAAAATTGCCAGTTTTGCAGTCCATCCCCAAATCCAGTTCATGGGATCGACGTGCAGCAGCGCCAGGGCCGGGGGCACGCCACGGGAGACAATGGACCATGGCCGCACCCCCGTGTCAGCGACGACCGGCAAGTAGATGTAAAGAAAAGGCAAAGCGCCCAGGACCAGCAGGACCGACGCCGCGACCAGGGGCCCCAGCTGTCGCTTGACCAGTGCCCCCAACGCCGGCCGCAGTTGCCGATGCAGCAGCGCGCCAAGCAGGGCCAGCCCGCTCCACAGCGCTAGGTACCAACCGACGTAAAAGCCTGAAAGCAGTTGCAAATCGAACAGCAGCGCCGCTCCGCCGTAGGCCAGCAGGGCCCGCTTGGGCGACTGGGCCTGAGCGCCCCGGAGCACTAGCCAGGCAATGAGCGGAAGCAATTCAAGGGGTTGTAGCTGAAGATGCTCGGTCTGGTGGACCTTGACCGCCGACACCGCGAACCACCAAGCGCCTAACAGCGCCCAGGGCAAGGAGATTTTCAGCCCGTGCCTCAGCAACAGCGCGGTGCAGAGGTAGGTCAGCGCGTCGTGGACCAGCATCTGCCCATGCAGGGCGGCCAGCGGATTGCAACCCAGCGCCCGCAAAGGCCAATACGCCAAGCCGTGCAGCACAAAGGCGTCCGCGTAACCTAGCGTGCCGCCAATTGGCCAAAAGAACTGCGGAGATCGCCAGTGACCGTGGCCGAGGATGCGCTGCCAGCTGTGCTCGAGCAAGTACCCGACCAGGCGCGTGTCGCCCAGCTCGCCACTTATGTGGTTAAAACCCAAGCGCAATTCTGGCAGGTGCAAGGCAGCGGTCGCCAGCAGCGTCGCGGCCAAGAGCCACGGCCAATCTCGGTGGCGTAGGGAAAAAGTCATTGGTCTCGCTACTTTGTCCAACCCTGGATGCTGGCCGGGGCCGTGGTGAACTCAAAGGCGGCGGACATGGCGTCCGGTTGGCCGTCGCCGTTGGTGTCTTGGTCGGCGATAAAAACATTTCCGATCATGGTCTTGACTGCTTGGTATCCACCGAAGCTGACCACGGCGTTGGCTGGCAATGCGTCGACGCTTTGCTGCAACTGCGCCAAGGTCACAACGCCGCAAACCCAGCCGCCGCTGCTACTTAGCCAGTGGTCGGGGCCGGTAACGTCAGCCTTGACGAGCAAACCCTGCACATGCACCGCTAGGCCAACGGAGCTGCCTTGAGGCGCTGGCAATGGTAGCCAAGTACGCCAGATGCCAGCTGATTGTCCGTACAGGGTGCCGCTGCTGTTGGCGACCGTCACCACGGCCAACACTGGGCAATCACCGGCCAATTGCGCTGCTAAGTCAAGGGATTGCTGCGTCGCGAGGTAGGAACATGCGCCAGACTCGGCGTCACACGGCGGCGACTGCGCGGGCGTCTGTCCGTCCAAGACGTCAATACTCATCGACTTTCCCTGATCATTCCATGCCGAAGCCGCCAGCAGGGTCACGTGGCTCCCCGTCGCCAGCGCTTGGCTGTAGGCCGCCGTCGTACTGCTTGGGGCCCCCGGCATTTGGGTCGCTAGCTGGGTCCACATGCCTTCGAAAGCCGCGAACTGATTGTCTATTTTCCCGTCGCCATTGAGGTCGCAGCCCAGGCTCGGCGCTGCCATCTGCCATTGGCTCACCACCTGCACGTCGGTCGAACTGGGGGGCGGCACGTTGCAGATGCCGGGGACGCAAAGTCCGCTTGATTCTTGACAAATTCGCCCGGGCGCACACGCGACACCACAGGGCAAGTTGGAGTCAGCGGCCTGACATGTTCGCAGCAAAGTCAGGCAGTTAGCGTTCTCCCCGCAGCCGGTACAGTCTTGGGGATCGCTTTGCATGGCGCACTGGGTGGCGCAGGCGGCGAGTTCGCAGGCCTCGAACTGGGCAAAACACCTGGCACAACCGATGCTTAATCCTGCTGCAACTTCGATGCAATGGGCCACGCAGCCGTCACGACGGACGCCGATGGGCAAAGCCGGGCACGAGACATTCCACGTGCAGTTGCTGATAACGTTGGACAGCTGGGCCGCGCTGTTCTCGTTGACCTGGCCTTGCTGCAAAAGGGCTATGTCTGTCGGGTTTTGACAGCCGTTGCCGACGCCGTCGCAGTCCACCGGGCAGTCTTCGCCATTGCCGCAGTTGCCGTCCCCGCACTGAAAGCCGCAGTCCACGCTGCAGTTTTTCGGCGTTTCTTGGGGCGATTGGCAAACGCCGTCGCCGCAATTGCTCCAGGTCGGGACGGCGTCATGGGGGCTGCCGAGCGTCGCATCGATTTGGATACCACTGTCACAGGCCGTTGTTACTACGCCATTATCATCGGTCACCTGGCAGCCTTTGCCGCACACGGCCAGGACCGTCCACTGTTTGCTGGCGGCGTCGCACTGCAATCGCGCTGTGAGGCCATTTTGCGCATAGCAGGTCGTACCTTGCGCCCCATCGCAGGCCATGCCAGGCGCGCCCATCTGCGGTGTTCGCGGCGAACCACAGCCAAAGCCAAGGCCGGCGCCGAGCACGAACGTAGTGACAAGCCATTGTATATGTAGATTAAAAGTTAGTCTGGTCACAGGATTCTCCGCCACCGTGAGTGCATAGCATACGGCATGTTGGCGCGGAGGTCACCGGGTGGGGAAAATGCAGTTCTAGAGAGGGGAAAATCCTTTCTATTCAAGATCTTGTCACGGTGGGCCCCAAAGCAAAATGCCCCGGCCGTTCAACAACATTTCGCCATGAATTACAAGTGCTTGCCCGCATAGCACGCCCCATACGCATCGGCAGCCGCGACAAATGCGGCGTCCTCCGTTGCGCACGTCGAGTCGCCCCCGAGCGCCGTATCGCACGAAGCTGCGCGGCAGGTGAGCAATGCGGCCCAAGCTGACTTGAGGCCCTTCTGAGCGGCACAGTCCGCATCTAACCACTTGATTGCACGGCGAAATACGCCTTTGCATGAGGCCGTGGTCGCCGCTGGATAACGCCCCGGACCATCCTTGGCCTCGACACAATTTGCTGTTTTGTCACATAAAGCGTCGCCAGCATCGGCTACAGAATCGCCAGCGCCGGTCAGTTGTGCACCCCAGTCCGGGGTAACTACATGACTCTGCAAGCTCATCGGCGGTCCCGCGTTGACAAGGTACCCTGCCCGGCATTTGAGCTGCAACGGCGCGAACACGGCTTGCGCCTTGGTCGCAGACAGGACGTAATCGCCTGGAAGGACATTGTAAAATAGCAGACCGCCGTCCTTGGTGCTGGCCTGCAGACCCGGGTCGGGCAGGACGTTTTCGCCGAAGTAGACCGGTCCCACAGTGTCCGCCGTCTTGGGCGTCAACTGCGCTTGAACGCCGGATTCCCCTTGCCGCAAGTGCACATGCAGCGTGCCCCCAAGGCGCGCCACGGTGGTCGCTATGATGCAATGCTTGTCCTTTTCCAGGTCGAGAAACAGCCCCGCCATCGTCGTGAACAAACTCAGCGGCAGCGCCTGCAGCGCAAAGGGGCGAATCCCCGATGCGCCCAGCTTGAACGTCGCGGTCTGCAAGGGATAATAGTCCGGATGCTGCATGACCAGCGTAACCTCCTGACCCACGGGCAGGTCCGCTAGCACAAAGTGGCCGTCCGCCCCCGTGGTCGTCGTCACGCCCGGCAGTTCCAAGATGGTCAACACGGCGCCTTGGACCCGCGGGCCATCGACTTCCGTCATGAAAGTAAAGACATCGCCTTCAATCTGCGTGCGGGCAATCGGCGGCGTCGCGGGCGTCGCTGTCGTACACGCGGCGAGGATGCCGAGGAGAGAACTTAGTAGTTTTTTCATTGTCTTAACCCTTTGGTATGCAGACGCGTTCGACTTGGCGCGCAGGGCAATTCTTGACTGGCGGCTAATAGTGGGCATTCCCTCGCAAATTCAAGGTGTTTACCCTTTGGTATGCACACAAAATTCTCAATAATTTCAAGGAAACCTTGCGCCTCAGTTCGCCGCCTGGCACGCCTCGTTGGGGAAGCACTGGCCCCAGTAGCTACCGCAGCTGGTGGTCATGCAGGTTCGGGTGCCGCTGTGCGTTGGACCGCTCGACGAATTGCAAAATACTTCGCATGGTTCTGAGGCGCCGACGGCGCAGGTCTCGTCCGCGCAGAAGTCGGGGCAGTCGTGAATCGGCCAGTTGATGAAGTAGCCCAGGCCCTGACAGGCCAGGCCGAGCACGCCAGAACAACCAAAATACGTGGACTTCGGGGTGCCATCCAAGCATTTCCATCCGGCCGGGACTTGGTCGGCGGGCTTGCCGCCTAGGCCGGGGTTGCAAGTGCCGGCGAGTGCCGCACAACTTCCTTGAATGATACAGGTTCCCCATTGCCCACCGCTGCAACTCTGCACGCCCGGAATGCGCGGTGCCAAGGACGGGTCACCGGTCGTGCAGTTGGTCGGCCAGGCCGCAGCGCATTCCACCCAACAACGCTTGGCCTGAGCTCCACTGCACACATTGGCTACATCAGGTGTTATTCCAAGGTCTTGGGCGCTGGTATCGATGGGGCCGCTGTCGACCACGCCGCTGTCGACCACGCCGCCGTCGGTCAGGCCGGTGTCGGTCAGGCCGGTGTCACTGACCGCAACATCGCCGACATTGGCATCCACCGGACCCGTGTCCTCGCCCGGCACGTCCGAGCCTTGGGCATCGCCGATGGTTGCGTCGACTTCCGGACTATCTCCGGTACTATCAAGCGGTTGAGCCGTAACGTCTGCCGCGGTGTCGGCCGAGTCTGCCGATTGGCTGTCGTCCAGTTTGCCCCCGGCATCGGCTCCCGCATCCGCCCCGACGTCTACGCTATCCGCGCCAGATAATGCATCTTTTTCGCCCGAGTCGACCTGCGATGTCGCGTCCAACTTGCTTGCGCAGTTCGCTGCGTTGGCGCAATCCTGGTCGGCACAATCGGTGTGGCCATCCTGGTCGTTGTCAACGCCATCGCCGCAAGCAGCAAAGGTATTTTCGGGGCCACTACCGCCCGCTGCGGTACCCGTTGCCTTGGCGGCGTCGCTGCACGCCTGGACCGCCGCGAGGCCGACGATGATTCCCAAGCTCCATGGCAAAATTCGTGGTAAATTCATGGCCTATTCCTCATGCGCCCTCGTTGCCTAGGGCCCCCGTTTTTCCTGACCTCGCACGCGCCGCATCCATGCTGCGCCCGCGAATCGCCCTAGGCTGACGCGAGGTGAAGATCCACCCAACTGCCAATGGACGCACGAGCAAAAACGAATTGTTTGGCCTGCGCCCTTAGCCTCGTTTGGCGGACCTCGAGGCGTCAAGCTTGACTGTGTAGAGGCGATGCGAAGCGGTCTCGCCGGACCCCAGGACGGGGTCTGAAGATCGCGGATTTTTTGCGAAAAATACTGTTAATTCAAGGAATTATCACGTTGGTATACACATCGATTTTTGCGCCATTTCGCGGCGTTCCGGTCAGGTCAACGCGCCGCCCCTTCAGGCTCATACATCGGCAGCCAGCGTAGGCAAATCATCGCTGGAATGGCGCAGACAAAGGCGAGCAAGTACATGTTCGCATAGCCCATTTTGACGACGATATCGCCCGATACGTAGTTGAACAGCGTACCACCCAGGGGAGCAATCGCGCTGCCGATCGCGTAATGCGCTGCTTTGAAACGGACATCGCAGATGCGCATGATGTACACGACCAGGACGGCGTTGCCCAAGCCGGCAGCGATTTGCTCGTAGGCGTGAACGACCGCGATGGTCGCTAGGCCACTGGCCGTGTGCGGGTCGGGATGGGCCCAGGCCAGCCAGACGTACGCAAGAATATTGACGTTCATGCCTAGTGTTAGGGGCCAAACCGCCTTGCGCCAGCCCCAATGGCGGATGGCCCACGCGCTGAGCAGCGAGCCGCCTATCGACGCCCAAGTGCCGACAATTCCTGCGATCCACGAGAGGTCTTCATTGCCCACGCCCAGATCTCGTTTGAGAAACGGGGTGTTGACCGAGAACATCACTTCATCGCCCAGTTTGTAGGTCACCAAGAACAGCAGGATCAAAGCGGCCTGGGGCTGGCGAACAAAGGTGCCAAATGCTTGACGAAAGCCGCTTAGCGCCGCGCCCATGTTGCTGGCAACCACCGGCCTCTCGGGGGGAATCGGCAGGAGAAACAGGTGCAAAGACCAGAGGATCAGCAGCGCCAGCGCCCCGCCGACGAAGCTCCACGTCCACGCGGCGTAGCCGGCCAGCCAGACCAAACCGCTTTTGACAAAGAGAACCGCCAATCGGTACGCAACGTTGCGAATGCCGGTCAGGCCCGCGGCTACTGCTGGGTCGGGGATCGCCTCCATGTAGAACGCGTCGATGGCTACGTCGTGGGTCGCAGACAGCGCCGCCATGACCACCAGAAGGGCCAAAATGGCACGTACGGCCGGGGATTGGGTGAGCCCAGCCACGGCGACGCCTGCAGGCGCTAGCGGCGGTCCAAAGGCCACGCCAGCCGCTAGGGCCAGGGCGGACAGCACAAGACCGAATTGCAGGGCCAGGAACCAACGCCGCCGCGTGGCGTAGATGTCCACCGCGGGCGCCCACAAGAACTTGAGATTCCAAGGCAAAGACAGCCAAAAGTTGATGCGTCCCAGAGTCGGCAAGGCAATGCCAATGTCGGTCAGGTACACGCCGGCGAGGAAACGCACCAAGGCATACGGCATGCCTTCAGCAAAATAGGCGGTGGAAACCCATAGATTTGTTCGGAAAGAGGTGGCTGCTGCGGACTCACGCGCGGGCTCTGACATAGGGGGCCTCGACAACGACGGCAGCAGCGCCACGATGGGCACCGGCACCCCTAGCTCAAGGCACCGTGGCTGTGGGTGTACTGCATCGCCGCGTCAAGGCAAGAAATTGGGCCATTGAGCGTGCAATCAGGCCCCGGCGGCACGCAGCAGTTCAGCCACCGCGATGAGCGGCAAACCTTCAATCGCCGTAGGGTCTTCGCCCACGAGGCGCTCAAACAGCCAAGGTCCCGCGGCCTCGATCTTGTAGGAGCCGGCACAGTCCAGCGGTTGGTCTTGGTCGACGTACGCCTGCGCCTGCGCCTGCGTCAAGGGTCGAACCGTCACTTCTGTAGAGGAAACAAGCGACTGCGCTGCCCTACCCGGCTGAGCCAGAACCACCACGGTCAGCAAAACATGTGTTCGTCCCTGCAGTTGCAACAGCTGGGCCACGGCCGCAGGAGTCGTTCCCGGTTTGCCGATCAGCGCGTCGTCCAAGACCACGCCTTGGTCGGCGCCAAGGACCAGCGCATCTGGGAAAAGCCGTTGAACAGACAGCGTTTTTTGCAAAGCGTGGTGGGCTACCAGCGCACGGGCACTCAGCCCTGGGACGGGCAGCTCGGCATAGTCAGGGGCAACACAGCTGAATTCCACCGCTAACCGCCTCAACTGGGCAATGCGGTACTTGGAAGTCGATGCCAGAATCAGCGGAGCCGGAAGGTGCCAAAGTCCCATGAGTTCAGGTCCTTGTGTAGCCATCAACGGCCAGATGGGCGAGCGCTTGAGGGCGGTAGGAATCGTTGTCTCGGCCTGTGCCTATTGCAGGCGCAGACCCGATTGTTCCTGCACCGTTCGCAGCAGTTCGCCCGACGCAATCAATTGGGCCGCGACTTCAATATCGCCATGCAATTCGCGGTCTTGGTCCAGGACCGGCACAACCTGACGCAGGCGGCGGTGCGCAGTCCCGGTGAGGACCCCAGGCTGCAAAGGCGAACGCAAATCAATACCTTGGGCGGCGCAGAGCCACTCAATGGCCACGACGCGATGCCCGGCCCACACAATGTCCTGCCAGCGGCGCGCGGCAATCGGGCCCATGGACACGTGGTCCTCGCGATTGGCCGAGGACGGGATCGAATCGATGGACGAAGGCGTAGATAACCCCTTGCATTCACTAACCAATGCCGCCGCAGTCACCTGGGCAATCATAAATCCAGAGTTCAGCCCCGAATCGCGGCTCAGGAAAGGCGGCAGTCCGCTGGACAGGGCCGGATTGACCAGTTGTTCAATGCGGCGTTCACTCATGGACAACAGGCTGGTCAAAGCTAACCTTGCGGCATCACAGGCAATAGACACAGGCTGGCCGTGGAAGTTGCCTCCCGAAACAATGACGTCCGCTGCATCCATCCCGGCATGCCAAGCCTCAGGATAGACAAGCGGATTGTCGGTGACGGCGTTGATTTCCACTTCCAGAATCTGGCGGGCAAAGGCGACGGCATCGCGCACCGCGCCGTGAACTTGGGGCATACAGCGAATACTGTATGGATCTTGGACCTTATGGTCCCAAGGTCCGGCGTGCGAGGCGATAAGGGGGCTAGCGTCCGTCAGCAATCTCAAGTTGTTGGCAACGGCAATCGCGCCAGGATGAGGCCGCAAAGCCGTGATTCTTGCGTCAAAAGCGCGTCGCGTCGCCAGCTGCGCTTCTACGGTCATCGCGCCGACGATATCGGCACTCTTGAGCAAGATTTCCGTTTCATAAAGCGCAATTGAGGCAATAGCCGTCATTGCTTGGGTACCATTAATCAGCGAAAGTCCTTCTTTTGCTGAAAGAACCACCGGCTCAATGCCCGCGCGCGCCATCGCTTCGGCCCCGGTCAATGCCTGGCCTTGGTAGCTCGCCTGCCCCTCGCCCGTTAGCACCAACGCTAGGTGAGCCAGGGGGGCCAAATCCCCCGATGCACCCACAGAACCCTGAGCTGGTACGCGGGGATGCACGCCACGCTCGATCATCGCGCACAGCGTTTGCACCACCACCGGCCTGACGCCACTGTGCCCGCGCGCCAGCACGGCGGCCCGCAAAAGCATGAGGATTCGCACTACGGGCGTCGGCAGCGGCTCGCCAACACCGGCTGCGTGCGAGCGGATGAGATTTTGCTGCAATTGAGCGAGCTTATCCGGTGGTACTACCACTTCCGCCAGGGCGCCAAACCCGGTATTGATGCCGTAGCGCGGCACTTCCGGATCGGCCAAATACGCATCGATCACAGCGCGGGCCGCCAGCACTTTGGCCAATGCGTCTGGGCCCAGCACGGGGTGCGCTCGGCCATAGGCGACCGCAATGACATCATCCAAGGTCAAGGAATTACTCAGGTCCAGTACTTGCATCTCCACCTCTTGGCGCCGGGGGCCCGCTCAGCGCACCAAAATGAACCAGTCGCCGGTGTTGAGGCCACCGTTGGCCCAGTTGGCCATGTAGCCAGGATTGCTCGTCCAGTGTAGGACCGAGGCGCTGCAGGCCGAGCCCTTGGCGTCGACCCAGCCCCAATTGACGTTTTCATACTGAGGGTTGGTGATCGGGCCGCCCATGTAGAAATCGTCCGAGCCGTTGGAACCGATGCGCTTGGTGCCGGTCGTGTCGTACCAGTTGGAGCTGTCCGTAATGTTGACGGCCGAACCCGCGGCCATGTAGTTTGCGTTGAATAAATCAGCGGTTGCCTTGGGAAAAGCAACGTCAACTGTAGCAGTTGCCAGACTAACACGCGGATTCTCATTGTCAAAGCAGACAAAGCGCATTTGGTCGGTGGCGGCAATTGTGTTGAGCAACAAGTACTTGCTTTGCAGCTGGGGATTGATCGACGCCAAGTTGTTGTCGGGCACCACGGTGCCGTGCCGATCGAAGTTGGCCTGCGCAAGTCTGCGTGCTGAAAGGATAACCGTCCAGCCACCTCCCGCCGTCGTCATGTCGCAGTAGACCTGAAACGCGTCGGCCGCGCTGCCGCCGTTGGGGTCCACCCAGTAGCTGCCGTCCTTGGTTTTGGGCTGCTTGGCCAGCAAATCTTTGCATGAAAGCGCGGGGTTGTTCTGCGATCCCGGCACCGCGATCGACACCGGATAGAACGAGGTGCCATTGCAGATGTACATGGAGCTATCGGTCGAATTCACATAAACATAGCCGAGATACGCGGCGTTGCATGGCACGGGGTCACTGGCCGAAACCTTGAGCTTGAGACCACCGTCGGCCACGAGCATCCCAGAAGCCTGGACTTTTTGGTCCGAAATCGACTGCACCGTGATGGACCAGGCGTTGAGCACCCCGTCATACGCGTCCGGCTTGTTGGCGAGAAAACCGTTGTCAATTACGGTCAAATACCACTTTCCTTTCGGGTTCTTACCTACCCATGTGCCCAGGTTTCCCGCCGCGGTCGGGCTCAAGTCCGGCCAACTGCTCTTGAGCCCAAGGCCGGGACCGCCTTTGTCCCACAGCAGGTACGTTTGGTTGGCCGGGTCGACCAGCTTGACGGTCACGGTGGAAATGTCCGAATTGGTCAAGTCCACTTGAACTGTCAGCTTTTGCGCCGTGCCGAGGTCCGGAATTGTCAACGTATCGGTGATGCCCACCGGGTTGTAGTCCAGCACTTTGACGGGCGTGGTGGTGCTGCTGAGCTTGTCGGTGAAGACGTCACTCAAAAGGCCATTAGAAATGGCGGATAAGCCATCGGGCGGGATGGAGGCTGGGTCTAGCGCGGCGATGCAGTTGAGGGTGCCGTCAAGGTTGATTCCCTTGACAACTAGCCCACTTCCGCAGGCAACGCCGACCTTGGGCACGGTCGGTGCCCCTTGCAGGTCCGCGTACGCGCCCGTGCTGGCGACATTGGCCAGGGCTGGTGTGCCCAGCAAATCCGCATATTTACCAGTAGTTGCGACCTTGGCGAGGCCAGCCGTCTGGGCATAGACGCTGAGGTCCGGAGAACCCAGCAAATCCAGGTAGTTACCTGTCGTCGCCACTTTGGCCAGCAAGGCGGACTTGGCGTAGGCCGACAAATCTGGCCCTCCTTCTAAATCTGCGTACTTTCCCGATGTTGCCACCTTGGCCAGCGCGGCTGTCTTGGCGTAGTCAGCCAAAACCTTGGGGTCCAATTGCGCCGCAGTAATGCAGCCAGAACAGTCAATATTTTCAGCAGTTGCCGCGCGCAGGGCCGTCAGCACCGAGCCCACTGCACGCCTTGGCAGAGGCGGATCCGGGAGGATCTGTACTTCAATGTAACCGGGCGTAGCGACAGACAAAACCGGCGGCAAGGCCTGAGTCGTGCCAAGTTCCCAACTGAGCTGGCCGCCTTTGACAGAAATGGTCGCCGGCCCTTCTTTCCACAGAGCAACGCCACCGATCGCGTCCTTGTAAAGCGAGAAGAACACAGCGTAATCGCCATCCGCCACGGCCCCGCCAGCGGCGTTGGTCACCACTGCGTCGACGTGGACCGTGGTCGGCACGGCTGCCAGCGCCGCGGAGGTCGGCCAGAGGACGATGAGCATGGCCAGCCACAACTTATTGTTCTTCATCAGGAAATCTCCTCTTGCGTCAGCTGCAGGCGCGGGCGGGACATGTCCAAGCATAGCGCCAATCGGCGTGGCGCGGCAAGGCTGGGAGCGACGTTGGCTACGTTGCTTGAGTGGGGGGCGCAGTCGCGAAAATTCGCTTTGGTGCCCAAAGGGACAAAGCTTTGAAATAGCAGAATATATCCACGATTTTGCGTACCGAATTGGCAGCTGCCTGCAGCGCTTGGTCGGCCCTCTGGTGTGTCCATTTGGAGGTCACATTGACGCCCCTGGGTGCTCCGGTTCAGTCCAGGCCGGGCCCCTTTGCCGTCAAGGCTAGAACGTGGCAACCTTGCGGCGCGCCTACTCTTCTTGGCGCCCACGGAGCCACCATGTACGTTGTGCGTTCACCCCTGTATTGTGCTTTGATTGCCGCCACTTTACTGATTGCGCCTAGCCTGCAAGCCAAAGAAGCCGCTGGCCACAACTTTGCGGATTCGGCGACGGTGGGCGGTCAGGCGGTCGGCCTAGTCGGCGTCGGCGAGCGAACCAAGTGGATGATCAAGGTCTACGGCATGGGCGTCTACCAGAAAACTGTTAAGAAATCAGCAGCATGGCTAATCGACTCCGATGAACCCAAGCTCCTATGGCTGCACATGGCCCGCGGCATCAGCGCCGAGAAGATGCGCGACGCCATTGACGAAGGCATCGACAAGAACACCTCCGCCGCCGATCAAGCCGCTATCCACGCCGACGTGGAACGGCTCAAGGCCGCCTTCCCAGCCAACATCGCTAAAGATTTGGACATTCAGTTCAGCTACGCGCCAGGCACCGGCACGACCCTGCGCTTGGGCAACAGCGACAAAGTCACCGTCGCCGGCAAGCCGTTCATGCGCGCCTTATGGAGCATCTGGTTTGGCCACAAGCCGGCCGATGGCGACCTCAAGGACTCAGTGCTGGGCAAGTAGGGCAACTGGCAGACAATTTGGCTTGGATCCCTTCGGGATAACACCTTGATACGCAAGCGATTTACGCGTTCGAACGGGCGGCTCTTTGGCCCTATCAACCCGCTTAGATCCCTTCGTCTCAACCCTTTGAATCTGCGCTGTTTTACCCAGAAAACGACACGCGATGTCGCAAGGTGCCCTGCCCGGCGGCGATGGCAGGTCCGGGGCACCTCAAGAGGCGCCTTGGCTACCTCCGTGTCAACTCGTTGATATGCAGGTGTTCTGCGGCTTTGCGGGCGCGATCTTTGGCCCATCCAACTCGGTTGGAGCCCAACGGATCCCAGCGATGACAACAGGGAGCAGCGCTATGACAACAGGGATCAGCGCTATGACAACAGGGATCAGCGCTATGACAATAGGGATCAGCGCTATGACAACAGGGAGCAGCGCTATGACAATACGAGGGAAAGCCCCTTTGCGCCGTGCTACTGCGGGCAGGACGTCACGCCGCTTGGCGCCAGGGGGCTGATGTAGCAATGCGCGATGCAGGCGTCGCCGGACTTCTGCCACATACTGCCCCCCTTGGGGTTGCTGGGGTCGGACTTGCCAATGCACGCGTTTCCGCTTTGATAACATTGGGTCACGGGGTCCAGCTTGCCCGCGCCGGCCGAGGTGTTGGGCCAGTTGAGGATGCCGACCGTCCAGAAGTCTAGCGTCTTCATTTCCGGGCTCTTATAGGTCGCAAACAGGTTGCCCAGGATGTAGACGTTGACCGTGGCAAAGGAGGTGCCAAAGCCATGGTCGTTCCAGTAGTGCGCGCCGATATAGTACTTTTGCGGCGCATCTTGGGTACCGGACGGCGTGACCATGTTGATGTTTTCAGGGCCGGCACCGTCGGTGTCGTCGAGGTCGAGGCTCGGATCGTCGTCCGTGGTGCTGAGCACACCCCAGGTGGGCTTGGCATCGAACCAGAAGCAGTCAAAATTGCTAGCGAACCACGGGTCGTTGGTGCCGTCGCAGTCGATGTCGAGAGAGCTGGTCGTCACGGCCAACTGGCTGGCAAAGTGCAAGTCCATGTCGGCACCGGCACCAGGGCCAGCGTCGGTCTGGTCTTTGTCTCCCGGGGTATCCCAAAGCAATTCAAGGTGTAAGGCGTCCTTGGGGGTGACGAAGATCGACGTGCACGCTTGACCGCATTCCGGGGTGGTGGTGCCGCCCGCGCTGTCAGTGACGTCCAAGCAAAACACGTATTCTCCCGCGACGTTCACCGTGAACTTGGGGGTCGGAAAGGTCGGCGAGGGCACAAAGTTGTCCACCGAGCCGGCAGGCTTTTTCTTGATGCTCCACTGGTACTTAGCGATGGTATTGCCACCGGGGGAAATGGACTGCGTGCCCGACAGCGACAGAACGGTCTGCGGAATGGCCTCTTCGAGCGGGTTGCCGGCACCATCTGTAACGGAAATCACGGCTTGAGGGCAGTTCTGCTTGACGCCTACGCCCGTGAGCTTGACCGACTGCGGGCTCGCGTTAGAGGTGGCCTGCAAGTTCGCGACATCAGGGGTTTGTTGGCCGGTAGAGCTGTCGACCGGATTGACCTGATTGGGCGTGTACTTGCCGTGGAAGTCATAGCAAGTATTGACCTTAATAACCAAGGGAACGCTGGCGCTGGGCGTCGGGTCGGTGCCGAGGTCCATGAGGAAGTTGTCACTGCTGCCCTGGGCAAAGCTGAGGTCGGTCACGGTGATGTCCTGGCTGCCACAGGCGCACAACCGCATGGATTTGATGCTGGTTTGGCCGATCGTGGCTGAACCTAGGTTGTACTCGCTCACCGCGTTCTCATCGGAATCTACAAAGTGAAGGCACGGAACCTTGGAATTGCCCAGGAGAATCGTCAGCGTTGTCGGCTTGGACGGGTCATTGGAGTTGATGTGCAAGTTCGCCTGTTTCTGCTTTTCATCCGTGGGCTTAAACGTCACCGTGAAGTCTTTGGACTTGCCCGAGTCCAGGCAAATCTGCGGCGCGAACGTCGAGTTGTCGCCGACCTTGTGCTTGGTGCCCGCCGGGTCTTGAATCGTGAACGAGGGATCGCCGTCAAACTGCATGGCCGTCAAGCACAAAGTCACGTCGCCAGCGTTGGTGACGGTCAGGGCTTGGTCTTTGCTGTCGCCGGTCGCGACGTACTCAAACTGAAGCCCGGTCTTGACGTCGATCTTGGGCTTGCCTAGCTTAGTAACCAACGAAAAGCAAATAGGTTTATCGGCCACGGCGGGATCACCGCTGGCATGAACGCAGACCTGCGCAACCCTGGCAGTACTGTCGAACTGCTTGTAGGTAATGCGGAACTTCTCTTCCGAGACCCAACCTTTGGCGGTATCAGCCTGACCGGCCGGAACAATCTGGTGAAAAGTCCGATAGGTAGCGCCCGTCTTGCAGGGCTGCGTGCCCGTCGCGTCCCAGCACGCAAAGGCGGGGTCGCCGTCGGTGTCCGTGGCCGCGGTTGGCCGGGTATACTTGAGTTCAATCGCGTCGATACGCAGCGGTGAAGCCGTCGCGACGCTGGTCACGTTGAGCAGCGAGAAGTCCATCTTGGCGATTTGCCCAGATTGCAGCGCCGCCACGGGGACATCGACCGTTGAGCCTTGAATCAGCAACTTACCGCTGTCGGACTGGTGAACCTCCAGCTTGGCCTGGCAATCAAGGCCGGCGCCAGTGCCTGTTAAGCATGGCAATTTCTTGACGGAAGTGATGCCGCCGGTTGTCGTGGTGGTGCTGCTACCATTGCTGGAGCACCCGACCAAGCCGAGGAGCAGAGGTAGCGCCGCGCAGAGAGATATCGCACGAAACCACATGAGATTACGCAGCAAATGAGTGGCTGCATTCTCCACGTGGCTGGGGCGTTGGGCGAACGTGCGCACGACAACCATGGATTCTCCTTTGGCGTTGCTGACCGACGCGTGATGGCGGACGCAAACGCCCCCAATCGCATGGTGCTGCAAGCCCGGGTCCGTTGCAAGGGGGGGGCTGGGAGCCAAAGCGGGGTTTCCATACTAGTCGCCGAGCCGAACAAAGCGTAAACTCACGGACCACGAGGTGGATATGGACGCGTTCAAGGCACAGCAGGGGCGGATTCTCAAGCGGCAGCGTTGGCGTTTGGCGTCATGCAATCGTCTGTTCTGGCTAGTGTTTGACGATTTTGCTGCAGGCACGACCTTGGTCCCACGCGCTGCGCTGGCGGTGTTCGGGGCGGTGTTGGCGACGGCCTGCAGCGGGCCTCAGGAATCGACACAGACGCCGGTGGCGGCGGACGACGTCGACGGGGCCGTGGTTGCTGCTGAGCGTCAGTTGGCCAGCGCAGACTTTATCTCCGCGCCTGATGCCAAACAAGCACTTGAAAATGCACGTGATCGCGCTATTGCAACCCACGCAGATGCGGGCCAAAGGGCGTTGCGCAATCATGACCTAAAGAGTGCCGATTCGGAATGTAAGTCGGCTCAGCGATACAATAACAGTGATTCTCGAGTGGTAGACCTTCGCGCCAAGATCGCGTCGGCCCGCACTACGGTGGTCAATTTGGTCGCCAGCTCTCGGCAAAGCTTGCAGAAACTCTCAGGATTGGAGCGCAACGAGGCGGACCGCCCAGCTTGGCAGGCGCTGTGCGGAGACCTCGACGAATTAGCCTTGTGGGAAGCAGAGTTCCCCGATGCTGCCCACGTGCGGGCGGAAGCGAAACGGCCGGTTGCGCAATGGTTTGTCGGTGAAGCCCGGGCCTTGCGCGCCAAGGGTCAAGTCGACGCAGCCCGAGCGGCGCTGGAACGGGCGGCCGCGGTGTGGTCTGATTCACCGGATGTAGCTGCGCTGACTAAGGAAATGTCGGGCGTTTCCGATGCGGCTCCCTACTTGGCCAAGGGTGACGACCTGGCGGCCCAAGGGCAGTTCGCCTTGGCTGTTCAGGCGTATCGCGAGGCAACTGTTCGGGATCCCGCGAGCGATCAGGCCAAGAAGTCCTTAGCGACGGCGCTGCGGCAACAGCAACGTTCCGCCATGGACCGCGCAAGGCAGGCGGCGGCGGCGGGACGGGTGCAAGACGCCATTGCCGCGGCTCAAGAAGGGGCCAAGGTGCAAACCGGCGATCTGCAAGCCGATGCTGAGGCCGTCGCTCTGTCGCGCAGCGTCGGTCAGGCGTTGGCGGGTTGGCTCTACGACCGTTTCGCCACGGCGCAAAAGAAGAAACTGCCCGGTGCGGCCTGGGTGTATGGCCGCGAAATCCAAGTCTTGGTCGGTAGTTATCGGGATGTCGATCCGTCGATGGTCAAGCTCGAAGCGCAACTCGTGGCCACGTCGGCTTTTCGCCTCCAAGTCGTCAGCGTTGTGCCGCCCAAGAAGGATCACCCGCCCGAAGGCCTCGCCGCGGCCTTGCATCAGGCGCTGCAGGGCCGGTTGGACAAGGCGCTCGGGCCCTCGGTGCAGGTGACGACACAGGCCGGTCAAGGGAAATTGCTTGCTGATATCAGCGCCTTCTCCATCAAGCGTTCCGCAGAACGGCAGGAGCGGCGCAAGCCCTACCTCGATCACACGGTCATCGTCGATAATCCGGCGTATGGCGAGGCAAAAGGCAAGGAAGCTGCGGCGTTAACGGCGCTCAACGTTGGCCTCGATGCCCTGAGACCTGTGCAGGACCAGATCAACGACGGCGAAAAGCAGCTCTTTCAGACCAAGCAGCAACTAGCTGAAATTGAAGCTAAAGTCTCTACGGAAGATGCCGCTTGGTACAAGACGCGGCCCTCCCCTTGCCCGGACAAGTCCCTGCGCTGCCCTCAAACTCGGGCCAGTCAGCGCTGGGCGGCCAATCTGGACTATTACCGCAAGAATCTTGATAAGTTCGCTGCCCTGCTCACCCGCCTTGAGCCCGAGCGGCTTCGGCTGCAGGCTGAGGTAGAGGCCAAGCAAAAACTGTTTGATGAAGCCGAGAAAGCGGTCACTGAGACGCCGGTGCGCCGGCCGAGCGAAGTCTGGGTGCCCTACGACTACGTGGTATGGCAGCATCAGCTGAACGTGAGCGCCAAACTCACGATGAACTTTCAGCAAAAGGGTGCCGAAGCGTTGCATGGCGAGGCAACTTTGCTGCAATCCCGCAGTGACGTGGCGACCGACAAGGTCCTGGTCAAAGGGCAGATGCTCGAGCCCGACAAGCCGGCGTCCCTGCCGACCGATCCGACGGTGGTCCTCGAAGGCTTGGGGCAGATGCTCGACCAGGTATTGCCGCCTGTTTTTCAGCGGTTGGCCCACCATGCCGACCCGGCCGGGCTCGCGGCCCTGGAGGTCAAGGATGAGCTGCAGCGAATCCATCAATTGGCTATTGCTGCGCGGGGTTATAAGGCGATGACGCCGGAGCTGGCCCAAAAGGTGCTGGCCGATTTGCTCGAGCGCACAGGCTGGAACATGGCCACCTCGGAAGTCGACGCGCAACGGCTGCATGTGACTGATTTGCATGTGCCTTCTACCGATTCAGCCCCAGCAGGCAAGTCGGGCAAGTCGGGCAAGAAGGACGCAAAGAAGTCCAAGTAAGCGCTGGCGACCCACGGTCGGCCAGACCTTGAGCACCCATTAATTCATTGTATTTTCAATGATTTTGCCCAAGCCCAAGGGCTCATTGGCTGCGACGAGCTGCGCGCTTTGGTGCCGGAGCAGCCTCGGCCTTGGCGACCACGCCAGCGACGATCCAGGCGGCAATGTTGCTCCACAACTTCTCGAAATCCTTACGTTGAAAGCCAGAACCGCTGGTCAGCCAATCGTAATGGGGCGGATCGTGGGTCGGCGCGTCAAAATGGCCAATCACATCATGGTGATCAGCCGTAACCGCCGCGACGACTTCGCCGTAGAGCTGGGACAAGGCCGGCACCATACCGTCATTGGCGCGGAGGTCTGGCACCTCGCCCCAAGCTGCGCGAAGTGCCTGGATTTGTGCCCAATTCGGCATCGGCACGCGCTCTTTGGGCATGCGCGCCGCAAGGTTGTACACCACCGCATAGAGCGCATGACTGGCCTGGGCGTAGGCCGACAGCCCGGCCTGCAGTGTCGAACGCACGCCCGGCGCCCTGGCCCGCGCCACCACGCACCCGTAGCGCACGTCCGGATCGTCGCGGGTGCAGGCGTTGAAGACGTCCATGCCTGCCGGCAGCAGCTGATTGAGCAAGGACTGGTCCTCCCCCACTTCTGCAAAGAAATTGCGAATTTCGCGGCGGCGATCGTCGCTGAAATCGCTGAGCAACTCGTCGTACAGTTGGTCCAACGTGTCCTGGCCGGCGCCGACATTGTCTAGGCGCACCAGAATGCCGCCCAAGGAAACCAGGGTCGATAGAGGTAAGCGGCCGTAACGCAAAATGTAAATCGTTGCGAGCGACAGAAGCCGCAATGCCTGGGGGCCCAGCAGGTTGAGAAAGGCCGAGACAATTGGCGTGCCATAATGCGGGGTTGTCACGGTGACGATCGACTGCACTCGGCGCGCGTAGTCATCGGCCGGCAAGTCTTCAGTTAGCGACGCGCCCGAGGAAACCAGCAGTCGCGCGTCTAACCCACCGGAAGAATGGCCAATCAGGTGAATCGGGCCCGAATCGCCACTGGTTTCGATGAGGGCCTGCAAGAGGCGAATGGCGCGCTTGCGGACCGAAGCGGTCGGCGACGTGTGGACGTTGTGCACCGTTGCGTCGAGGCCGCGGCTGCGCAGTTCGCCTTGAATAAAATCTGTCACATGGCCGAAATACTTGAGATCTCCGAGATTCGCAAAGCCAAAGAAGCCGGGAATCAGGTAGATGTGGTGCCGTTGCGCCATGGGTTCCATTGAGCGCCGACCACCAGCGCACGGCCCGCAGTGTGGCGCAGTGAACGGCTTTGTCCAGTCTTCCTCACGCTTGCCAAACAACTCGCCATGTTCGGGCCGCATCGGCAAACCAGTGCCGGGCTTGGTGCCGTTGGTGCACGGACACGCCACGGGACGCCGATGCCAATTTCACCTGATTTTTAACGATTTTTCGGGGATTGGCGCGCGCCGATTGACGCCCCGCCACCGTCCGCGCAAAGTCCAGTGCGCAGCCGCCGTGGCCAGCTCCGGACCGACTATGATCCACATGACCCCACCGAACCAGGGCAATGACGCCTACGCACCCGCAGAAATTGCCTTGCGGGTTGAGGAGATCGGCGTCAAGAAGGCCAGCCTGGGCACCTTTACCCTCTTGGCGTTGGCTGTGTTGGCGGGCGCCTTCATTGCCCTTGGGGCGGTGTTCTTTACGGTCGTGCAGACAGGGAGCAATTTGGGCTTTGGTCCCGCGCGGTTGCTGGCCGCCGTGCCCTTCTGCCTGGGCCTTGTGCTGGTCCTGGTGGGCGGCGGAGAACTGTTTACAGGCAACGTGTTACTCACCATGGCCTGGGCCAGTCGGCGAATTGCGCTGCGCCTGCTGCTGCGCAACTGGATTCTGGCTTATGTCGGTAATTTCGTGGGGGCTTTGTCGATTGCTGCCTTGGTCGCCATGGCGCAGACGGCCAAGCTCAGCGCGGGGGCGGTCGGTGTGACGATGGCGACCCTGGCTCACGCCAAGTTGGACCTGACCTTTGGCCAAGCGCTGGCCCGAGGGGTGCTGTGTAACCTCTTGGTATGCCTAGCTGTTTGGCTGTGCTTTGGTGCGCGAACGGTGACCGACAAGGTTGTAGCGGTAATCTTGCCCGTAAGTGCCTTTGTCGCCTGTGGTTTTGAGCACTGTGTCGCCAACATGTACCTGGTGCCCGTGGCGATTTGGTCCCAAGCCGACCTGCCGGCGTCGGCGGCGCGCCTAAGTTGGCTGGTATTTTTGCAGGACAATCTGCTGCCGGTCACCCTCGGCAACATCGTCGGCGGGACCCTGGTCGCGGCCGTCTATTGGGCCGTGTACCTGCGCGGCAAGGGCCCCGCTAGCCCGGCCGACGGACAATCAACGCCTGAAACTCCGCGGGCTGTAGTCCCATAACACGCTCAGCAACTGGCTGAAACTTCACGCCTTCAATGCGCTCGGGCCTCAGAGCCTGACCACAGGCCAGCGCAAACTGCTCGGGCGTCAAGGCGCGCTTGCGCAAGTCGCCGCCATGAATTCGTAGCAAATGCCGCAGGTTGCGAAATTGCGTCCGCGTTGACGAAAGCACCCAAACATCGCCGCGCAGCCCAAGCAGTTCGGGCAAAGGCACGACTTCGACCTCCAGACCGAGGGCCCGGGCCACGACGACAAGATGGCCAAAATGCACAGAGTATTCAGCGTGATCCAGGTGGCTGGACTCAATGGGAAACTGCTCGAGGCCGCCAAACTCGGTCAACACCGCCGTGCCACCCGGCCTGAGCACCTGGGCCAAACGCTCGAGCAAACGCGTCGCACCCACCTGAATCGGCACGGGTTCGGGCGCTCGTTCGATGGGCAGCTTGTAGGCCAAGCACAGGGCCAGGGCTTCGGCGGACGTTTCGGCGTCGACCTGCTGCGACTTGACCGCATTTCTGCTAACAAAACCAATGCGAAAGTCAGCAATCACTTCATTAGAGATAAGAAAATCCACTGAACCGTCAGGGAAATTGAGCTCTTCACCCTGCCCGACCGTCGATCGAGCCTGGGCGGCCCATGGCGCTAGCCGCAGTTGCTGGGCCGCGTGCAGGGTCGGTGACAGGTCCACAATGGTGTAATCCAGCGGCTTATCAGGCCAAAGCTCGGCTGAAGCTTGCAGGACCCCAGCCGCAAAGCGCCCGGTACCACCCCCGACTTCCACAACCCGCTCACCGCCGTGCAGCCAGCCTCGGACCTGGGCCGCGGCCAGAAAAGCCTCAGCAAAAGTACGGTCTTGCAGCGCCGGATGCGGCTCTGAAAACAGGTGCGAGAGGGTGGTCTCCTTCTCTTCGAACTGGGCCTCAGCGTCCTCAATGCCAGACTGATGATATTGCTGCAAGTTCAAGGTGTTGTCATGCAGTTCAGCCCTGGTACCCGTCGGCGCGAGGGTGGCCCCCTCGTCGGTCGCCAGCGGTGGATACGGCATGGTGCTGGTCGCGTAAGACGGAAGTCTAGGCAACTGGCTACGTGGCTTGAGCAAAACCCGTGTCAGCTGCACGGCGCTGTGGGTCCACGCGGCCACCGAAACCACTGCCCGCCCCAGGTCTTGGCGCGGGTCGCCATCGAGGTCTTCACTCAGCGATCCAGCCAGTTGCAGCAGGGTTCTCTCGCCGTCAATGCGCCGCCACAACTCGGCCTGCCAGGTGTCTAGGCGCAGCAGCCGGGGCTCGGCATAGGGTTCATCGCCAAAACCTCTTGAAATAACAGCAGTCATTGTGCCATCGGCCTCGCGACCGACGACGATCCACGGTCCCTTGATGGGCACCGCTTCTACCAGGCCATCGAGTTCTTCGGCGTCCGGGGCGACAAGGGCCCGCTGCTGCCAAAAAACTGAAAGAAACTCGATGATTTGCTTCTCATCGTGCTTGCCTTTGAAGTGAGCGAGGGCCTGCTCGGCGTCGTGAGGCTCGGCAAACCAGTCGATGAAATCCTTCAAATCACGAGACATTTCCAGGAGAAAGCCATAGAGGTCATGGTAAAGAAAGACGGCCTCGCCGCGTTGAAACCAGGACAGGTGACGGGAACGGACAACCATGGGCATGGGATTCTCCTGCTGCGATGTGTTGTTGACTACACAGACGGAATCTGTTGCGTCACACAGTGGATATTGCCGTACTGCGTCACCAGGGCGCGGCCATCGATGCCGACCACGCGGCGATCCGCAAAGAGTTCCTGAAGAATACCTAGAGCTTGCGCGTCCGTTTCTTGAGCAAAGGTCGGTACCAGCAGCAAGGAATTGGCGATGTAGAAGTTCGCGTAACTGGCAGGAAGGTGCTCATCCTGAAAGGAAATCGGCGCTGGCGATGGCAGAGTTCTGACCCGCAGGGGCCGGTTGCCCGCCACGGTCATGGTCTGTAGTCGCTCGTAGTTCTCATGCAAGGCCTTGTAATCAGGATGGTCCTTCTCGGGCAGGACGCAAACGACCAGGTCTTCCTGACAAAATCGCGCAATATCATCGATGTGGCCGTCGGTATCGTCACCCAGCAGGCCCGCGCCTAGCCAGTGCAGCCGCTCAATACCCAAGTATTCTTCAAGCTTTCGCTCGATTTGCGGACGGCTAAACTGCGGATTGCGGTTGTCATTGAGGAGCACCGCTTCGGTCGTCAGCAGGTCGCCGGCGCCATTGACCTCCAGGGAACCGCCTTCCATGACCAGCCCGGGCTGCACGCGAGGTACCTGAAAGTACGCGTTCATCTTGTGCGGAATTTGGTTGTCCAGGCCCGAGGCAAACTTGCCGCCCCAAGCGTTGAATTCCCAATCCAGCATCACCAGTTTGGCAACGTTATCAGGGGCTCCCGGGCGGGCGGTCACGAAGATGGGGCCGTGATCGCGGGCCCAGACGTCATCGCTGTCAATCAGGTGAAAGGTGATCTGATGGATATCACCCTTTGCCTTGCGAATTTGTAGGGTTGCATGGTCGCGCCACGTCGCATCCGGCACATTGATGTGCACCGTCTCAACGGCCGAAAGCGCCGCCGCCAACTGCGCGAACGTTTGTTCCACGGCCGCATGCACGCCGCGCCAGATCGCCGGCCGATGCGGCCAGGTCAGGATGGTACCGCGGTGTGGGGCCCATTCTGCGGGCATGGCTAGCCAGCGCGTGTCCACCAAGGCCTGAGGATGCATGGGCAACTCTCCGTGTAAGAAAGGAATATCCGCCTACCCTAGCGCGCGATCCAGCGTCGGCTCGCGCCGTCATACAAATCGATGCGGCGGTCACGGAAAAACGGCCACATGGTGCGGACTTCTTGGAGGCGGTCGCGGTCGCAGGACATCAGCACGGTTTGAGCGGCGCTGGACCCGGCTTGGGCCAGCAATTCCCCTTGAGGTCCAGCGACAAAGCTATTGCCCCAAAACTCGATGCCGCCGGCCAATTCGGGGCGGCTCGCGGGACCGACCTCGCGCCCAACGCGGTTGCACGCAGCGACATAGATGCCGTTGGCGATGGCGTGGCCGCGCTGGACGGTGACCCAGGCGTCGAGTTGGCGGGCGTGTTCGGCCTGCCCTTCGTCGTCGATCCAGCCAATCGCTGTTGGATAAACAATGAGTTCTGCGCCACGAAGTGCCGTTTCGCGGGCCGCTTCTGGGAACCATTGGTCCCAGCAGATCAGCACGCCGAGGCGGACAAAACGCGTGGAAAAGACGGCAAATCCCGTGTCTCCAGGCGTGAAGTAGAACTTCTCTTCGTATTGCGGATCGCAGGGAATATGGGATTTGCGATAATGACCAAGGACTTGGCCATCCGCATCGATGACAACGGCGGTGTTGAAATAGAGGCCCGGTGCGGCGCACTCAAACAGCGATACAACGATGACAACCTGCAGCTCGGCAGCCAAGGCCTGCATCGTCTGCACCGTTTCGCCATCCAGCGCTTCAGCGAGCGCCATGAACGCTGGATCCATCGTTTGGCAAAAGTAGGACGTGCGGAATAATTCTGGCAAAACAAGCACTTGAGCACCCTTGGTCGCAGCATCCCGCACGGCCACGACGGCCAGCGCTAGGTGGTCGGCTGAGACGGGCACCGCCGGCAGTTGCAGCAGGGCCAAGACAAAGGGCTGGGGCATAGAATCCTCGCAAGGGGCTGATTTACAAGCTGGTTCGAGTCCCTGGGGGCTCAATCGCCGTCGTCGCTTGGGCCGGGCGTTGCCCTGGCGTTGCTGTGTTCGGAAACACCGAAAGAACAAAGGGTTGTGCGAATTACGTCCGAAACCGCGCTGGTACTTGCGAGCCCAGTGCGCCAGCCGGCCAGCCGGAATACGGCGCTATGGCTGGCTCGGAAGGCATTGGCATCATTGGTACTTTGGCCAGTGAGCCGCCGCCATCGACCCGTAGCGTGGCCCCCGTGATGTAAGAGGCCGCTGGACTGAGCAAAAACACAACCGCGGCAGAGACTTCGCTCTCCGAGCCCAGACGAGCGGCGGGCACTTGCTTCATGGCGTCGGCGGCAATTTCCTGAACCTCTTGCGGATAGTTGGATAGGCCGCTGGAGAGAATGCCACCGGGGGCCACGGCGTTGACGCGGATGCCGCGCCCTGCCCACTCGACGCCAAGGGTCATCGTGAGGTTGACCACACCCGCGCGGGCGGCACCGGTGTGGCTCAAGCCCTTGAATCCGTTCCACATATCGGCGGCGACGTTGCAGATCGCGCCGCCATGATCCCCCATCCAATGGGCGAACGCCGCTTGGCAGACCCAAAACGGGCCGCTGAGGTTGGTGTCGAGGACGGCCCTCCACCCCTTGGGCCGGATCCCCTCGGCTTCACAGACGAATTGGCCGCCAGCATTGTTGACGACGAGGTCGAGCCTGCTGTGGTCGGCGACGATTTGGCCAAGGACTTGATGGACTTGCTCTTCGTCGCGCACATTGAGGTTGATCCAGGCGGCGCGGCCACCCTGTGCCGTGATCTCGGTGACGACCTGCTGCAAGGGCTCAGCACGCCGGCCGCAGACGATGACGGTGGCCCCTAAACTCGCGAGTTCATGGGCAATACACCGGCCAATGCCCGTGCCGCCGCCGGTGACGAGGGCCACCTGGCCGTGGAACAAATCGGGGGCGAAAATCGAGTGATAGGCGTCGGTCATGGCCGGCGATGGTAGGGCCAGCACTGCGGTTCGGCAAGGGGCGGGGCGGCGGTTGGGCCAGCGTTGGCGCCGCGACTCGGCGGTGGGCCGTTTGACGGCGCTGCAGCACAGTGTAAGGCTGGGCGCGAGCCTTGAGGGCCGCCAACGGAGTCCAGCCATGTCGCGTATTTCTCTGCCCATCCGCCGCATCAACCCGCAGCGTGACGCTGACTTGCCCGCGCCCAAGTACCAGAGCGCCGGTGCCGCCGGCATGGACCTGCACGCCGCTTTGGCGGGGCCGGTGACGTTGATGCCTTTGCAGCGTCACGCCGTGCCGACAGGCCTGCAGATCGCGGTGCCGCCGGGCTATGAAGGTCAGTTGCGTCCGCGCTCCGGCGCCGCACTTAAGCTCGGCCTGGGATTGGCCAATTCGCCGGGTACTATCGACAGTGACTACCGCGGCGAGCTGCTGGTGGCCGTGGTCAACCTGTCCGAGGGGCCCCTGATCCTGGAGCGGGGACAGCGCATCGCCCAATTGGTCATTTGTCCTGTAGTTCAGGCAGATTTGCTGTGGCAGGAGGACCTAGACGGCACCGAGCGTGGCTCGGGCGGCTTTGGTTCGACGGGGGCTTGAACGGCGCGATTGCTTCAAGGGCCGTACCCTGGGCATGAAGCTGCGAAAAGCCGGGTTTGTTCGCCAAACCGTATGAAATGATTATTGGACCATCGCTTGAGCGGCCTCGGAGCCGTGGTGAGGCTCTGACCCAGGCGCACTGCCTTGCCGCTTGCCGAAGCATCGATTTGCGCCTACCATTTTGCCTCCCGGCGCTGGTGGCTGCGCTGGCGGAGGTGCGATGTTCGGTTCCCTGACGCTTGGCTTTCTGACCTGGGACTGGAATCCTATCCTCATTGATTTCGGGCCATTGCAAATCCGTTGGTATGGCCTGATGTTCGCGGCCACCATCTACACCGGCTTTTACGTCTGGCAGCGCCAATGCCTCAAGAACGGCGAAACCTTTGCCTTTGCTGAGCAATTCCTCTGGTGGGGCGTGGTTGCCATCGTCGGTGGGGCGCGCCTAGGTCATGTCTTTTTCTACGAGCCCAAGACATTTCTGGCAAATCCCATTGAAATTATTAAGTTTTGGAAGGGTGGACTCGCCAGCCACGGCGCGACGGTCGGCCTGATCCTGGCCCTGTGGTTGTTCGGGCGCAAGCACGGTAAGACATGGTTTCGCTTGGGTGATTACTTGGCCCCAGCCATCGCCATCGCTGCTGGCGGCGTCCGCATCGGCAACTTCTTCAACAGTGAAATTGTTGGCCGCGTCGCATGTCACCGCCTCGCCAACGGCACCTTGGATTGCGAAGTGCCATGGGCCGTTGAATTTACACGCTATTGTCAGATGGAGGGCCTCAGTCCCTGCCTGCCCCGCCACCCGTCGCAGATCTACGAATTCCTCATGGGTGTCGTCACCTACGTGGTTGTCATGGCGGTGGAGCGCAAGGGCTGGCGTCGGGCCGGTTCGGGCCTGATGGCAGGTGTCTTCTTGGCGACCTACTTTAGCTTCCGCTTTATCGTTGAATTTTTTAAAGAATTCCAGATCGAGCAACTGAGGACCGATGGCCCCCTGGGCGGGCTCGAACAAGCCTTCGGAGTTCACTTCCGTATGGGCCAGTGGCTGAGCGTTCTACCTATTTTGTTTGGTATTTTCTGCATTGTTCGTGCGATGAGGCAGGACAAGGACGCCATCCCTGAGCCGGTGCCCACGCCGCCTGTGCCCGCTGGCCAAGTGCTCAAAGGAAGTGCGCAGCCCGCCAAGAAGCGCAAATAGCTAGTTGACTCAACGACTTCGGCCCGCGGCAGGGGCCGGATGTCGGGCATCGCGATGCTTGCGCCAATCTGGGTCTGCCGGCCCGCGCCTCGTGCTTCCCCCGGCACGGTGGAGACGCCAATGAGCGAACAAAATCAACCGATTGACGGCGGCGCGACCCAGATCGTGCAGACCATGGCACCGCAACCAGGCCAGTATCCAGCCAGTATGCCCGTGATTCCGCAGGCTGGCCGCACGTGGCAATCCCTGCCGATTTTCAGCAACTTAGGTGAGGCGGCTACGTCCCTGCTCCGCTCGGCGATGGAGCCGGTGACCTTTGCCAGCAACCAAGAGCTGATGCGCCAAGGGGAAATCGGCCGCGAGATGTTCGTCATCGACGAAGGGGCCGTGCGCGTCGTCGTGCGCAACCAAGAAGGCGCGGTCACCTTTGAAACTGTGGTCCATGCCCCGGCAATTCTTGGGGAAATGTCCCTTGTTACCAATGAGCCGCGTTCGGCCACCGTCCTAGCGGTCGACCGCGTGCGCGCCCTGCGCGTGGGCAAGCAGACCCTGGACGAAGTGTGCGCCCGCAGCCCCCATGCCGCCCGGTTCTTGACCACCATGGTCGGCGAGCGCCTGCTAGAAGCCAAAAGTATTCGCAAGGTTGGCAAGTACGAAGTCATTGGCCGACTCGGAGCCGGCGGCGTGGCGACCGTGTTTGAAGCCATCCATCCCGCCTTGGGCATCCCGGTGGCGCTCAAGATGCTGTCGCACGCGATGGTGTTTGACCCTTCCTTTGCTGAGCATTTTGGCAAAGAAGGTCGCATGGTTGCGCAGCTCAACCATGAGAATATCGTCCGCGTCCTGGACACCGAGCAGGCCTACGGCACGCACTTCATCGTGATGGAGAAGCTCACCGGCAGCCTGCTGGAGGATGTGGTTGACCGCGGCGAACGCCTTGAATGGACACTGATTCGCCGCATTTTGATCGAGACGGCGGCGGCCCTGGCCTATTCGCACGAGCGCGGGCTGATCCACCGGGATATCAAGCCGTCCAATGCCTTTCTGACCCTAGATAAGCGCGTTAAATTACTGGATTTTGGCATTGCCATCCAAGCCTCCCATTCGGCCGATGCCGACGGCAAGGTCATCGGCACGCCGTACTACATGAGCCCAGAGCAGATCCTCGGGCAGCAATTAGATGGGCGGGCCGATCTGTATTCATTGGGAATTACGGCCTACGAGCTGTGCACCCTGGAACTGCCCTTCCTTGCTGACACGGTGCAGGACCTGTTCGCGATGCACCTGCACAAGGAACTGCCGGACCCTCGGCGAATCGATCCGGAAATTCCTGAAGACCTGGCTGAGTTTATCTTGATTTCGACGCGCAAGCGACGCGAAGATCGCTTTGCCAACTGCAAGGAAGCTGCTGAGTTCCTGAGGCGCGCCGGTGACGCGGGCGTCGCCGATACAATGGAAATGTCTTCCTTGGTGCTGACTTACCTACCCAATCGCCGGGCGGAGGTGCAGCGAATTCTGCGCCAGGCCAATGCCCAACTCAGCAAGTTGCGCGGCGTCAACATCTTTGCGGCCAACCAAGTGCCTGATATTCAGCCGAGTTTGCCGCCACCGCCCTCTGGCCCCCCGACCTCGAATCCGCCGACCTCGAATCCGCCGGCAACGCCGCCACCGGGACCGGACCCTGCGCAGGCCAGCGCCGTGCCGCAACTGCCGCCAATTCCAGAGCTTCCGCCACCGCGTTGAGCGATTCGCGGCGCGCCCGATGTTTGGGTGTGAAGGGCTGCTGAGCGATTACTTCGCTAAATCACAAGCTTTCTTCTCGCCTAGGGCGCAGGCTTTGCCGTACGTTTCCTTGGCCCGGGCCAAGTCCACAGCCAAGCCTGGGGCGCCCTTCTCGTAGCCCTGGGCGAGCTTGAGGCAGCTGGCGATAAGCTTGGTATTGCAGGCCTTTTCCAAGAGTCGCCAAGCACTGGAGGCCGGTTGAGCCCACCCTTGTTCGTAATGGCTGGCCGCTTGACTGCACGCCGGGCCGTAGCCCAAATCACAACTAGACTCAAAGTATTCAAGGGCTTTGGTGCGATTGGTCTCAACGCCGCGTCCCTGTTCGTACACCAGGCCGACGTAGTGACAGCCTTGCGCGTGCGCCTTGTCGCAGGCTTTCTTATAGAATTCCAAGGCCCTTACGCGATCGGGCTGCATGCCCAGGCCCCGGTCGCACGCCATGCCCATGAGCAAACACCCTGATCCTGCACCGAGTTCGCAGGCGCGCAGGTAGGATTCGGCGGCGTTGGTCTCACTGGCGTCAATGCCGCGTCCCTGTTCGTACATGGTGCCCAGGCTTGAACAGCCGGGACCGTGATTGGCGGCGCAGGCTCGCTTGAAGAGTTCGATGGCGTGGTGTTCATCGCGCGTGATGGACTTACCCTCGCTGTACAGCAGGCCGAGGTTGGTGCAGCCATGCATGTCCCCTTCATTACAGCTTTTTTGGTAGAGCTGGGCGGCCATGACCTCGTCTTTGTCGACGCCGTCGCCGAGTTCGTATAACACCGCGGCTCGACTGCAGCTTTCACTGTGGCCGCCGAGGCAGGCTCCTTTGAGTAGAATGGCCGCGTGGGCGGTGTCCTTCTTGACGCCTGAGCCGTGGCGGTACAAATTGCCAAGCCTTCCGCAGGATTCCACATCGCCGACGACGCAGGCGCGGTCGTACAAAGCGGCGGCGCGGACCAAGTCCGGATCGACGCCCTGGCCAAACTCATACTTGACGCCTAACCGTCCGCAAACTTTGGGGAATCCGCCATCGCACGCTTGGCTCAACTGATTGGGGCTGGCTGCGGGACCGGGTTCGACCAGTGCTGGCCGCCCTCCACAGCCAACGCCTAGCCCAAGCCCGGCGCTGAGGAGCAGCAAGGTCCAACTACTTGTGCAGATTGACAATTGGCGGCCAATGTTACGCAGCATCGTCCAGCTCCTGGGCGGCAGGGTCGTTCGCACGCCGGTTATTCGCAGGCCGGGTCGTTTGCATTGCACTTGCACCACTGTGCTGTGCCCCGCGCATTAGATTCATTGGGAAACTGACAGGCGCAGTAGTATGCCAGTCCGGCTGTGTCTTGTCGAGCGTTGCGGCAGGCACAGAAATGCTTGGATTTGGCGGAAAGGTGCTGTGCATCTGGGCAGTTTTGACACCAGGACGGGCTGCCTTCTACACCAGGACAGGCACTCTTATCTGAGTCCCGGGCAGATGATTTACCCTTTTCATTCAATGGCTTTGCTGTCGCCGCCGCCTTGGGCACCTCAGCTGGCTTGGCTGCATCGGCGGCCGCGCCCGCTTCGCCGTGCTTGCTGGCGGCCGAAGCAGGACTGGGCGCTGCAACGAGTTGGGCCGCTGCCCTCTGGACCGGTGCAGGGGCAAGGACTACGTGTGCAGATTCGTTCGTCTTTGCCGGCATTTCGCCGCCGGCTCCTGCAGCCGCTGCTGGAACTGGCGGAACAAGCGCCGATGCTGAACCCTGCGCCGCGCCTTGGGAATTCCCTGGCTGGGCGGAACCTGCGGGCGGGGCTCTGTCGGCAACGGGGGCCGATTGGGCTTGGGCGACCCGAGGTAAACCCGCACCACCATTGGGCGATGGCTGAACAGTGTCGGCTTTGTCGCTGCCGGAAGTCCCAATCACCCACGCAAGGGCTGCTGCGGCGAGCAGTGCGGCCAAGGCCAATGCGGCCCAAAGTGGCGCGCGCGAAGGCTTTTTCGTTTGTTCAATCGTCGTGACCGCGGGTGGCAGGGCAAACTGCGTCAGCGTGTCCATGGCAACCGTTGCGGTCTCGCTGGCGGCCACTGGGTGGTCTCCGGATACGCGACGATGCCTCTGTAACTGCCCGCGACCACTGGGAGAATCTGCCGAATTGCGCGGCGCCTCCGGCTTGGCGGCGGCTCTCTTTGAGGCCGAATCAGCCGCTGCGACAGACGCCGCCGGTGCTGGACTCGCTTTGGCAGCCGCAACTGCCTTGGCTGGTGGGCGCGATGGACTGCTGGCCTTGGCTGGTGCAATCAAAACCCGTTCACGCACAGGTAGTTGAGGCAAATTTGGCGAGTCAATGACTGCCGTAGACGAAGCAGCCTTGGCTGGCACCGGCGCCGTCGCGGCGGCAGATACTGTGGGCGAATCCGATGCCGCTGCAGTCCCAGGTCGCCCAGCCCGCGGCGGCAAATGGCTGCCAGCCGCCTGCAACATCGCCGGACTGATGACGCCCATGGCCTGCGTCGCGAGGTCGTCTTGGGGCTGGTCGTGGGCCAGCAGCGTGGCCATGGCCTGGGTATCGCCGTCGGCCTCGTCATCCGGGGCCTGAATCAGCCAATTTTCAAGAGCTTGGCGCATCGATTCAGCATCGGGATAGCGCTTTTGCCGGGGCTTGCACAGGGCGCGCTGGACGATGGCTTCGAGGGCCGGGTCCACGTGCACACCAAAGTGCTTAAGCGGCGGTGGCTCTTCGGTCAAATGTGCGGCTAAAACGTTGAATTGATTATCGCCATCGCAGGGGTAGGCACCCGCAAGGCAGCGGTACATGACCACGGCTAAAGCGTAGAGGTCCGAACGGCCGTCCAGGGCCTCGCCGCGGACCTGCTCTGGACTCATGGTGTGCGGGGTGCCCAAAATGGCACCAGCCTGCGTCAAGTTCGCGTCATCCCCAAGGAATTTGGCGATGCCGAAGTCGATGACGCGGACGAAATCCTTCTCACCCGCTAGTTCCAGCACGAAGATATTTTCCGGCTTGAGGTCGCGGTGGACGACCTGGCGGCTGTGGGCCTCGGCCAGAGATTTCAGAATCTGAATCGCTAGATGCGTGGTTCGCTTGGGCCCCAACTTGCCGCGTCCGTCCAGCAGGACTTCCAGGGACACGCCGTCCAAGAACTCCATCGCCAGGTACAGTTCCTGGTCCGGCGTCGTGCCAAAGTCGAATACGCGCACGGTGTTGGGATGACGCAGGCTGGCCGAAAGTCGCGCTTCGGCCGTGAACCGCTCGACAGCGTTGGCCGCCATGCTCAGGTCGGGCCTCATGATCTTGAGGGCGACGTTCTCGTGGGTTCCGAGGTGAAAAGCCTTGTAGACGTCGCCGAATCCGCCGCGACCGACCAGTTCTGTGAGGCGGTAGCGGTCGCCGATCACCTTGCCGATGCGGGCCAGCGACTGAGGACTAGCGCGGATGGTATCCCGCTGATCAAACGGGCATTTCGTCTTGTCCGTAATTCGACCGCACTGCGGGCACATGCGCGTATCGGCGACAACGACGTCGCCCAGGGTCAGCGCTGGCACGACAACTTCGCCGGCCGCGGGGTCCGGTTGTGCGCCTGCTGTCTGCGGGTCCTGGGCCACCGTGCTGATCTCCCTGGTCAATTGAAGCTGTACTACCGGGTGCTGCTGCTGCGGCTGTTTCCGCAGAGGGGCGGGAGAACCGTTGGGCCGAGAATACCCCGCCACCGCCTCGCGATTCAAGGCCACGGTGTGCGAGCGCTGCCCGGCGATAGTGGTCTTAACCTGCTAATATTCAACGAAATAGCTGAGAAGCGTGCGGAATTATCCCGGTACCGGCAGACCCCACCCGCCCTAGGGCTGCCGAGGCGGCAAGGAAACACGTCAGCGTGGGCGTCATGACCGGGGCCTAACTTCCCTAAAATACGCTATGGAATCGAAAGCTTAGCCCGCCCTTCGGCCAGACTGCCGACGCGGCTGGCGGGGTGAGCGCGCATGTCTTCGGACATCAGTCCGCGACTACCCACTGTGGAAAGTTGCAGGTGCGGGCCGGGCGGTTCTCCTGGCAATTGCACGTCAAAGACTTCCTGACCGCCCTGCCTGAGCCAGGCGCAGTTGGCGGAAACAGCTTGCCATTGGCCCGGTTGTGCAGGGTCGGGGCTGAGGGCGTGGCATTGTCCGTCCTTGAAGCGAAATACGTAGCCGCCGGCACAGACCAAGGCTGCATTCCCCCTACGCAATCCGCTGGCACCCAGGCCCACGTAGGCGACATCGCCATCAAAGCCAAAGGGCACGATCATCGCCACACCACCGCTGCTGCCCTGCGTGGTGATCTGCAGGGAACAGGGCGATTGTAGTTCGAATTTCCGGGATTCAGTCTTCTCTTTGTCGGCGACCTGCAGGCGCAAGCCATCGACGGACCAGACTTGTTTGGGGCCCCCCGCCGAACTTTGAATCAGCCAATTGCCCCGCCAGAGGTTGCCCATCTCGTCCAGGGTCGCAAATTCTGCAAAGTGTCCGCTACCATAGCTTGCAGGCGCAGCGAGACTCGTGGGCGCGGCGGCCGGTTCGACAACGCCTGCTACAGCGGTGGTCGCGGCCTCGGCGTGGGCCAATGGCGCAGAACTCGCCCGCGTGGCGGGAGCTAGAGCGGGAACTGGTGGTGGCGTTGCGGGCCTGCTGCAGGCGAGCAAAAGGCCGGTCAAAATGACAGTTTTGCGCATCATTACCCCTGTAGTTCCATGGCTTTGACTCAGTGGACACCAAACTGCCTATTGTGGCCTGAAATGGCCGTGGCAGCAACCAACAACGGTGCTGCCGCTCAAGCCCTCGCCGGTGCATGTCCGTCCGTGGGCATCACCGCTGCAAGCTCTTTGCCGCCGAAGACCACTGGGGTACTTGCGATCGTTGACCAATCCCAGTGGGCCACGGCGGCGGCCGCGTCTGGCAGCGCTGGCAGACCCAGGCTCGCTGTCAGCCAGAGCATCAGGCGGTCCGAGCGCACCCCTTGCTGGCGAATTGCCCTTATCTGGATGGATTGATTGCGTTTTGCTAGGCGGCGGCCGTCATCACCGTGGACAAGCGGCAAGTGGCCGTAGACCGGCAGCAAGCTGCGACGGACACGCTGCCAAAACGCGGTGTCCTGGTCATCCTCGCTGACCTGCCATGCAACTTGCCGTAATGCTTGATAAACGCGCGCCTGTTGCTCGGTGGCCTGCAGCAGGTCGTCACCACGGACCACTTGATTGACGCCGGCAGCGATGTCATCCACCACAACGGCAAACATATAAGCAAATCCGCCGTCTTTGCGACCAAGAACAAAATCCCCAGCCGCATCTGGCGCCAACCACTGCGGCCCGGCTACGGCATCATCGAGCCACGAGTTGGGCAACACCGCGAACTCAGGACGCAAAGCCGTGATATTTAGACGCCAAGCCACACCCAGTGGGGCCCGACCCTGGGCCGCAGCCAGGGCAGCCTCCTGCGCCAATGCCTCAGATACATGGCTGAAACGCCCGCGGCATAGGCCAGGATACGCCACGGCTTGGTCATCGCGATGGGGCGCTCGCGCCGCCTGTTCCACGTCCTTGCGGGTACAGATGCAGGGGTAGACTAGGCCGGAGCGCTGGAGATGCTTGAAAATACGGAGGTAAACGTCTTGGCGCAGGCTTTGCCGTTGCCATGAATTTTGCTTTGGTGCCCACTGAGACAAACCCGCGTCACTGCTGAGCAATTGAGGCTCCACAGTGCCCAATCCAGGGGGCGTCGGATCCCAGTCCAGGCCGAGCCACAGGAGGTCCTGCAGCAGGGCCTCTTCATGCCCCGCGAAATCGGGCAGTAAATCTTCGATTCTTAGTAGGATCTTGCCACCCGAAGCCCTTGCCGCCAGCCATGCGCCGAGCAAGCTGCGGGCATTGCCGACGTGCAGAAGTCCGGTAGGGCTCGGGGCCAAGCGTCCGATGACATCCATGGGCCAAATCCGCTATAAATGAAAGCGGATACCCAGCGTGCATCCGCCGAGGTTCCGGTTGTCGTAGTCGGCCGAGAACTGGCCGAAAAAGAAGGTGGGCGACCATTCGGCAAAGAAGTCCAGGGGAATCTTGCTGAACTGGAAGTCCAGCCCCAAGTGACCCTGGATGGCGAAGTTGGTGTGTTCCCAGGGCGCCAGTGCCGCGCCAAGGCCCACGTAGATGGGGAGCATAAACACGGTGTTATGGGCTAGGTTGGCCACGGAAACGATGTACTCGCCGTGGATGAATGCCCCGTCATGGCGCCAGAAATCGGCCCCAAACTGCAACGCATGGCTGCGCGTCAGGTCGTACTTCAGGGAAATTCCGTTGGCATAATAGCCAGCTTCAACGCCGATGGCCAAGCGTTTGCCGCCCGCAGCATCGCTGTCCGCCCAGGCCGGCGTCGCGGCGAAGACTGCGAGCAAAAGGCCAGCGATCAGGGTGCGACGGCCCGTCCAGGACGATAACCTGAGAAGATTTCCCACTAGTTCTAAGCTCTTTTGCATCGCTGCCTGCCCCGCACCGCCCGTCCCCCAGGGCCGACCCGTGCAGTGTGCCGACGTTGACCGTGGGTGGCAAGCCGGTGGCGCGGCGTACTAGGACTTCGCGCCCGATAAGTGCCTACTTCGACTTTAGTTTTTCGTCTTGACGACCTCGACCCGGCGGCAGTACCCTGCCCTTTGGGGCCGAGCGCTTGGCCCGATGGTGCCTCTTGGCTCAATGAATCGTCGTTTCGCTATGAATGACCAGCAGTTGGCGTATCGACCCGGGCGTCTTCGCCGTTTGGGAGTGGCGCAAATTGGGCTTGGATCCCATCGAGTAAACGCCATCATTTTATTTGCTTTCCTGGCGTCTTGTACCACCGCTACCGCAGTCGCCCCCGCCGTCCGGATGTGCAGCGATGCCGGTGGCTCCCTGGCCTTGGTGCCCCAGGTTTGGCCTTGCACCGATCCGCGGCTGTCAGAAGAAAACGTGTGTTTTCATGGTCACGCGCCCGAAGCCGACGCCCAGGTGGCCGATTTGCCGATGCCCACGGCGATTGGCTGTCCAGTACCGGCGCCGCCATGTAGTACCGACCCAGAACTATCTGTCTTTGTTGATGTTCCAGGATCGTCGACGCCAACGGAGTCTTCGCCGTGGGCACCCATTGTCGAAGGGGCCCAAGGCGCAGCGCACGTCGTCCTCAACCTCCACGCCGACCTGGGACCAGATGTACCCAAACAGAAAAAAGTGTCTATTCACGCATGGTTATGTGTCGATGGCCGCGTCATCGCCACGCGCCACACCGATGCCTTTCTCTACGCCCAAGCGCAGGGGCCCATGGCCAGCAGCCCTGGGAACTCGCCGGGACTTCGCGTGATATTTCCAGGCTTTGCCGGGTGGGCATTGACCTACTGCGGTGCCTGGGCCCATGTCACCGTTCAGGTGATCGACCCCGTGACGCTGCGGTGGGGACAGGCGGAGCGAGAAATTCGTTTATATACAGACGCTTTTACCGTGCCTCAGCCTTGACAAGCGAGCAAGGCCGCTGTTCGCGTCCCGGTCCAGGGCCCGCCGGAACACATCAAGGACAAGGGCCGCTCACCTGGAATTCATCAAGAATATACCCGAGTTTATTCTTGTTTGATGAGTCCCACACCAGCGTATCGAACCAAGCCCGCAGTTGCACGCTTTGGCCGGCCCACGGCGTCAGATCGACCACGACTTGAACCCATTTGGGCCCGGTCACTCCGCCGCCTAAATCTTTGTTTTTGCTCCATAATGTCGTGTTCGTACCCCCAAGGACGACATCGACCCCGGCGGCCTGCACCGCTGTCCCTGGCTCTACATCCAAATACGCCCAAAATGACAAAGATGCAGAAGACTTAGGCACTGCAAAAGCAGGGCTGGTCGCAGATCCCTTGCCGACCAGGCTCGATTCATAACTGACCTGTCCTGGCACACCGTAGCGAAGGGCACCGCCACCGGCCACAGCTGTCTGGGTGGACATGTGAAAGTACGCAGGACTCTTGTCTTTTACGACTACCCAGCCGTCCAGCGCGGCCGTGTCCAGGTGGAACCAGGTGTGCACGCCGGGACCCGAGGCGGCCTTGGCCACGCAGACACCTGCTGTGCAGCTATCCACCTGACATGAAACGTTTTTCAGGCAGCCCGCATCGCTTTGGCAACAAGCGCCGCTGGCCGACTTGGTGTAGGTGCACTTGCCCGCGCTGCACGCGCCCTGCAAGCACGCATTACTGCTGCAATCGCTGGCGGCGCTGCAACTGGCGACTGTGCCGTCCCAGGTGTGGATGCAACTGTTTTTCCAGCATTTGTCGAAGCTTAGGTCATCGCCATCGTCGCATGCGCCATCGGCTTGGCAGCAGCCGGCCTTGGCGACGGCGCTGCAGCTGCCTGCATTGCAAGTATCTGTAGTACAAGGGTTTCCGTCATCGCAATCGCTGGCGGCCGTGCAGCAGCCGGGCTTGGAGGTGTATTGGCACGTGGCATTCTGACAGGCGACCTCGCTGCAACCACTCTTTTTGCAATCCGAATCCTGTTTGCAGCAGCCCAGTGCCGGCGGGTGGCTGCAGTTGCCGGTCGTGACGTCGCACACGTCGTTGGTGCACGTGTCGCCGTCCTGGCATTGGCCGTCCCAGGTGCAGCCGGTCTGGGGCTGAAAGCAGACGTAGCCATTGAACTGATTGCATTTTTGCCCCTTTGGACAATCAGCATCGGCGGCGCATTGATACAGCTGGCACTTGCCGTGAAAGCAGTAGTGGGCGGCGTCCCCGGCGGCGGCTGGCGCTGCGTTGCAATCGGCGTCTGCTGAACAAACCTTGATAATACAGCCATCTGCACCACAGGACTGCCACGGTTTGCAGCCGTCTGAGCAGGGGTCGGGCGGTGAAACGATGGCGTCGTCAGCGGAAAGAACTTCTGCATTATCAGCGACTTCGGTGGGTGCCAGTTCGGCAGTCCCCGTATCCGGCGTCGTATTGACCGCGTCGGCTGCTTGCAGGTCGTCCCCAGCGTCGGGCATGTCGACCGGTTTGAGGGCACAACTGGCGAAAAATAAAAGACAAAGCGCTAGCCCAGCCACGCCACGCAGCCCAGCCAAGCCACGCAGCCCAGGCAAGCCAAGCCGCAGGCGACAGGACGTCTGAGCCGCGAACGCGACGTAACTATTCATCGCTTCTCCTGTTTTTGCGGACGCAGCTGGGCAAGGGCATGCTTGAGCTCGGCGCGCGGCATCTGGGTCATGCCGGAAAACTCTTGCCCGACGCGCAGATGTTCGCCGCCATCCAAGACGACGCACTCCCCGGTCATGTAGGACGACAGCGGCGACAGCATAAACGTCGCCAAGTCTGCGAGTTCATAGGGACGACCGAATCGACCCAGGGGAATCTGTTCCAAAGCCGTGGCTTGCATGACCTCGGGCATTAGGCGGCTGAAGGCCCCCTCGGTCTGGAACGGTCCAGGCGCGATTGCGTTGCAGCGGATTCCGTAAGTTGCCCATTCTACAGCCAAAGACTTGGTCATGGCCAGAACGCCCGCTTTGGCGCACGCACTTGGGACGACAAAGGCAGAGCCGGTCCATGCATAAGTGGTAACAATGCTCAAGATATTTCCGCCACAGCGGCGATCAATCCAGCGGCGTCCCGCATCCGTGGTCATGTGAAATGTGCCGCCAAGGACGATTTGCACAACGGAATTAAAGGCATTGGCCGACAAGTCTTCGGTCGGTGCTAAGAAGTTGCCCGCGGCGTTGTTGACCAAGTCGGTGACGGGCCCGAGTTCGGCCTCCAAGGCATCGACCGCCGCCGCGCAGGCCAACGGATCGCGAACGTCGCAACTGGCCCAAGCAGCCGTTCCGCCAGATTTAACAATCGTTTCAACAGTTTGCGTTAACGGTTCGGCGCGCCGGCCCAAGATCGCGACCTTGGCTCCCAGTTGGGCAAATCGCTCGGCCATGGCTCGCCCGAGGCCGCTGCCGCCACCGGTGATGAGAATCGTCTGTCCTTGCAGGGTATTGGCTGTGAACACGGGGCTTCCTTCCGGGGCGGTTGGCCGGGCGACGCTACCGCCGGTGGTTCTCCGCCGACGTGCGCGCCGGGCGCAGAGGGACTTACTTCTGGTCGCGAATGACGGCACCATCGCCATCAATGCGAACAATGACCATGGGTTCCTTGACTGAGGCCGGATCGAACGGCTTGCCCATTTCCGCGGCCTCATGCCGCTTGAACTGCACGGTTTGTTCCAAGGTGAGCGGCATCTTGCGCACGGACCCTTCGGCCACGGCGTAGCGGCCCTTATCGGTCTGGCGGAACGTCATCGTGCCGTCGATGACCTTGAAACGCATACGGGTGCCGGCGTCGTCCTTGAATTCAAACCAACATCCGCGCATTTGGCACACGTCGGTGACTTCGCCCTCCACGCGCACCCGTTGTCCAGCGTACTTGTCTGGGTCGGCAAGGATTTTTTCAATTGGAACAGGGCTATCCAAGCTCACGCCGTTGCCAAAACGGTCGCCGGCGAGCGATAGACTCGGCCGCTGCGAAGGCGGGCCCGGATGGGCCTGGCACGTGGGATCTGCTTGATCGCACACGTGTTGTTCCGCCGTGGCTGGCGGTGTCACGCTGGCTGTCACAGCCGTGGCAGTCACAGCCGTGGCGGCCTTGGGTGGCGATGGCGTAGGAGCTACAGTCTGCTTGCCCTTTGAGATTGCTGGACTATCGGCCTGGGCAACTGGGCCTGGCTGCTGGCAGCACGTCAAGGCTAGGCTCAGGGCCCAAGGAAGGGCGCACAGGCGTTTTGCGAAGACTGCTTGAAAATACTGCGGAATTGGCATCGAAGGCTCGGCAGCCCCAAGACTGAGCGGGGCGACGGACGGCAGGATAGCAGCTTTGACTGCCGTCGCACAGGCTCTACCCTGGATCGGCGTCATGCGGCGCAACGATTGGCATTTGCTTGCCAAGCCGCCCAAAGCGTCCTACCTTGCCGGCTGCCGGAACTGGCATCACGGGGCCGCCCATCCGCACGGAGCAACCGCCAACGCTAACTGCCTACGCTGCAACCTGGTTGCTCCAGCGCATTGGTGGGGCGACGTTGGCGGTCAATCAGCCATTTGCGGAGCGTTGGAGCGGGGTTCTGCTTGTCGTCGACACGCCGGGTCTGGTGCCTGGACTGATCGCACAGCAAATCTCGCCCGAGCCGGACGCCCAAAGGCTGACCCAGCGCCTGAAACTGAGCCTGGGTGCCGTGGTGGAAATCGTCGTGGCCCATGGCGGCGATATCATTTCCTTTACGTCCGATTGTCTGGTGGCCCTCTGGCCCACGCGGCCTTGGACCGTCGCTACAGACAGCCCCGGCGGACCGGCGCCTTACCCGGCCGAATTCGCCAACGCCGCCCAGCGCGCGTGCAGCTGCAGCCTGCGCATCCAAGGCAGTGTGCCGGGCCTGGCGCACGGGCAAGGCGGCGACCTCGCCCTACGGCAGTTTGTCACGGCCGGGTCAGGGGATTTTCTCTCGCTGGGCGGCGAGTTGTCGCGTTGGGCCCTGCTGCTCCATGGCGCGCCCCTGGCAGAAGTGGCGCAATTGCGACGCCGGGCGACGATGGGCGATATCCTGGTATCTCAGCACATTTCCGATTGCATCCCAGGTGGTTGGCTTGCAAGTCGCGCCGGGGCCGGTTTCAGGCTCGAGCCGAATCTGCAGCCGCGTCCTTGGCCACCGCGGCCCGCTCTGGACCCGCCGGAGCTCGCGGGGCAGGCCCAGGAACTGCTGCGCCAATGGCTGCCCGGGGCGCTGCGCAGTGGGCTGCCGTCCCCCGACTCTGATGGCGAATTGCGTCGTGTTTCCATGGTGGTCGTCGGATTGCCGGCGTGCCACGGCCAAGCCGTCAACTTGGACGCGCTGCAGGCGACCGCGCGGGCGTTGCAACGTGACGTCTATCAGGTGGAGGGCAGCCTCGACCGCATCACCATGGACGGAGAAGACCCTGTTTTGATTGCCGTGTTTGGCGTGCCGCCCATCTGGCATGAGGACGACCCGGCGCGGGCTGTGCAAGCCGGGCTGGCGATGCGAAATACCTTACGCAAGAAGGGGTTGCCAGCCAGCGTCGGCATCGCGACCGGATTGGTCCTATGCGGTAGTGTGGGCAGTGCCACGCGGCGGGAGTATTTGTTGGTCGGACAGGCGCTGCGCACGGCCAAGACCCTGCAGCTTGTGCCCGGCGACCAAGTGGTTTGCGATGAAGAAACATGGCGTCATGCCCGCGAATTTCTTGGGTTTGATCCCCTGCCCTCGCCGTCCCTATTTGCGCTGCCGCTGCCCGCCAATTCAGGCGCACCGGCGTGCTACGTGGCCAATGGTCAGCGCTTGCCGCCTCTGGGGCAGGCCGCTGCGATGGTCGGCCGTGTTCCGGAACGCGCGCTGCTGTCGACAGCGCTCCAAAGTCTTGTAAAGTTTCGTCAAAACTCGACTGTGTTGCTCACGGGCCCGGCAGGCAGTGGCAAGTCCCGGCTGCTCGAAGACGCGCTGCAGCAAGCAACCGGTCTGGGCGTTGAAGTCCTGCGTGCCCGCGGGGATGCCCGGGAGCAATGGACGGCGTATCGTCCGTTTTACCCTGTTTTTCAAAAGCTATTGGACCTGCCCAATCGACTCTCACCGCCGGCAACTGCGGAGGCGCTGCGCCGGCGAGCCGCTGTCCACCCAGCCTGGCTGCCTCTCTTTCCACTGCTCGCCGATGCCATGCCGCTTGATCTGCAAGACAATGAATGGACACGGCAAATGCACGGCTCTACCCGCGCATTTCAGACACTGACCCTGCTTTGCGGCCTGCTGCAGGATCAGGCCAACCGCCAGCCCACCTTACTAGTCGTGGACGATGCCCAGTGGATGGATTCGCGTTCCTGGGCGTTATTGCACGCAATTCGCCAGTCAGTGTCGCCGATTGTCGTGGTCGTTCTGGCCTGCCCGGTCGGTGACGTTCAGCCGGCCGATTTGGACCTGCTGCGCACGCAGCGAGGGGTCGTGGCCATTGACGTGCAGCCGCTGACGGCCCAGGAAAGTGAGCGCTTGATCAGCCAACACTTGGGCGTCCAAGGTTGTCCCCAAGAACTGGCGAACACGATTCATGAATGGGCTGCCGGCAATGCGCTCAATGTCGAGGAATTGACGCTGCTTCTGCGCGACGGAGGCCTGGTGCAGCGCGAGGGCGAGCTCGTTCATTTGCGTTGTGATATAGACGAGTTGCGCAAACAGCACATACCTGCCAGCCTGCGGGAAGTTGTGCTTGCGCGGCTGGGTTTGCTGCCCACGGATCAGCAGCGGGCGCTGCAAATGGCGAGTGTCATCGGCACGTCGTTTCCAACATCGGCAGTGATGGAGCAATTAATCAGTGAATACAAGGCAGTTCAAGATATTTGGACGCCATTGCTGCGCCGGCGCTGGCTCAGGCCCCTGGATGGCTTGGGGGGCGAGAACCTTGCCCTGCGCTTCGGGCACGCCCTGATAAGACCTTTGATTTACGACGCAATTCCCGATCAGCTTCGCAGCCAGTGGCACCGTGACACCGCCCACTGGCTGCGCAATCACATGGAGAAATTGGCACAACCGCCCTACAGCCTGCTCGCCGGTCACGGACAGAAGGGGCAGATGTGGCCATTTGCCGTAGAGAATTGGCAACATGCAGCAGCTGCTGCCCAGGCTCGAGACGCCCATCCCGAGGCCCTGCGCGCCCTGCAGACCGCGCAGGCGTTGACGGAGATCCACAGCGTGCCGGTGACGGCGCTGCAAAAAGCGGCGTGGTTTGGCGACATGTCTCAGGCCTGGCTGAGAATTGGCGATTGGGCCTCAGCTGAGCGCGACGCGCGACGCGCATTGGCGGCCACGGGAACCCACCTGCCGACGTCCGCCTCCGGCCAATGGCTAGCCATCGTCTGGCAAGCCGCGATTCGGGCACTGCAAATGGGCTGGCCGGAGTGGTTTGGTCATGCGGCTGCAGCCAAGAGGAGTCGCTTTCGCTGGCGAGTTCGATTGTTGCAACCACTCACCGAACACCTGTTGGCCGCCGACCAGTTGCGAGCCAGTTTGGCCTGTGGCCTCAAGGCCGTCAACTGTGCCGTGAGCGGCGGGCCATCGGATGAATTAGCCTGTGCCTATGCGATGTTGGGTATTGTGCTGCGCGCCTCAACGCCCTGGCATCGGCTGGCATGGCGCAGCCTGCAGGCCGCCATGGCTGTGGCCCAACAACAAAGTCAGTATGGGGCAAAAGGTGTCGTCCTGACTCGACTCGCCGAGTTTCACTTGGTCCAGGGCCAATGGTCTCAGGCGCAGGCTGTTCTGCAGCAAGCGGTCGGATTGAGTCATGAAATTGGCGACATGCGCCAGTGGCTTCAGGCCCAGGTGCTGCTCTGCCAGTTGCGTCTGCATCAAGGGCGCACGGCGGAAATTACGCCTATTGTTGAGGCTCTAGGCCGTAATCAAAGTGCGTCTAACTCGCCAGCCGGACAGGCCCACGGGCTGCTCATGCAAGCGCAAACGGCGCTGCGCCTAGGCGATCCGGCCCAGGCCCACGCGGCGCTCGCCCCCATCCTAGGCTGGATTGAACGTGAGGCGCTTGCGGCAGAAGTCCTTTGGGCGCGCGCACTTCTTGCGCTGACTCACCTGCAGAGCGGGGACCGAAGGATGGCCCGAGCCGTGGCAGACCGCGCCTTGCCTCTGCTGCAGCGGGCCAATACCAGCGCACCTTGGCTGCCCGCGAGCCTGTCGGCCCTGTGCGAAGTCTACCTGCGTTTGTGGGCCGATGCCGAAGTCACGGACCCTCAACGGCTTGACTATGTTCGTCATTCGCGAAATTGCTGCCTGGGTCTGCAGCGCCTCTCCCGCCACGTGGCTCCGGCCCAACCGCCAGCGCTGCTGTGGCAAGGTTGGCGCCGGCAACTGCAACAACGCCCGGCCGCGGCGCTCCAGGCTTGGCGAGAGGCCAATGCCGCAGCCCGGCGTTTAGACATGCTTTTTGAGCAGGCTATGGCCCAAGCTGCCATCGGCCAATGTCCGGCGACTCCAACTGCGGAAAAGCAACAGGCCCAGCAGACTGCAGCGGCTATGTTCGCAGAACAGAAGACGTTTTGGCTTGTTGGTATTGGTGCGGAACAGCGCCTGAATTTGGCGTCACCTAAGTTCTAAGGTCAAGCCGATATTGCACCGCGGCCCGCGGCCTTCAGACCAAGGTGGCCGAGACCCGCGGTGCGGCGGCAACTCGATTTCGGCCCTGGGCTTTCGCTTGGTACAGGGCTCGGTCGGCCAAGAGCATGAGGTCGTGGTGCGACTCGAGCCCAGACGTCGCCGTAGCTAGGCCGAGGCTGACCGTAAGACAGGCTGCCGTCTCCGACGTTGCGTGCGGGATCGCTAGTGAATTCACACAGTCAACGATCCGCCACGCCACGGTTGCAGCACCACTGGCGTCGGTGCCGGGCAGAATGACGACGAACTCCTCGCCGCCGTAGCGCGCCACCAAATCAGGCAGCCTCCCCACCGTAGCCGTTAGTTTTTCCGCGACCTTGCGCAAGCAGTCGTCGCCCGCGAGATGGCCATAGTGATCGTTGAAACGCTTAAAGTGGTCGATGTCGAGCAGAAGCAGCGAAAAGGCGCTGCCAAAGCGTTTGAACCGAGAGAATTCCATTTGCAGGGCGCGGTCTAAGGCGCGCCGATTGGCCAGGCCCGTGAGGCCATCCGTCATGGCAATGGCTTGGGCCGACGCCTTTTCGTGTTCGAGTTGCTCGATGAGCTCCTGTATCTTGCGCTCGGCGACAATCCGCTCGGTCACATCGCGGACGACGAAGACTATCTTGTTCGGTTTTCCACTGATATCATGAATGAATCCGCTGTTCACCTCGATGTCGAACACGCTTCCGTCACGGCGCACGCCTTTGTAGTGATTCGGGCCGAAATAGGTGCCGTCATACATGCGCTCAATGTTTTCTTTGGCCCTGATGTGGTCCTCGGGCACGATAAACGCTTGAATCGTCAGGGTTGTGACGTCGTAGTCCGTGGGATACCCAAAGATGCGGTGCGCGGCCCGGGAAACGATGATCAGCCTTCCTTGCAGGTCAGTGATCGTGATGTCGTCCGGGGAGGCGTCTAGGATCGAGCGATAGAGCGCCTCCTGGTCGCGCAGCTTCTCGTCCGCTTCCTTGCGGGCCGTAATGTCGCGGATCACGCTAACCACATGAGGCTCATTGCGAATTGTTACGACGCGCGCCGACACCAAGCCCGAAAACTGTCCGCCGTCCTTGCGCTGAAAGCGGTATTCGCGGTCATCACAGCTGCCGTCTTGCGCCAATTGCCCAATGAATTGCTCACGATCCGCGCTTGAGCACCACATCTGCGTGGCGATGGTCGAAGTGTCGTTGAGCTCAAGCCGGTCACGGCCGGTCATGCGGAGTGCGGCAGCGTTCAAGTCGACAAAGCGCCCGTCCGCCATGCGTGTGATGAACACGCCGTCTGGGCTGGCGTTGAACACCTGCCTTAGGCTTTCGAGTTCATCGCAGTGCGCCACGGAGGCAGCGTCGCATTTCATCTTGGAAAACCTCGATGTACGCCTGATCGGCCATGGACTCGCTGCAAGCACCGATCCCTGCCCCAGCACGCCAACCACCGGCATTTTTATCGCTACGCACCGGCACGGCTCCCGAACTGCTGCCGACCTCGGGCTGCTAGGCGATTCTGGGCGGTCCCCTGGCCGCCGTCAAGCGCTGCGGGGCCGCCAAAGCGACATGAATGAACAGGATGTTTTTCAAGTGAAACTACGAGCAAACGCAGTATCTCGAACCCGCAAGGAACTTCGGGTTCGGTGTTCTAAAGTCCCTGAGGATAAGCGACTTCCCCGTGGAGCTCGGCGTCTAGGCCCACTTCTTCAGCGCTTTGCTCAACACGGACCGGCGTGATCTTGTTGATGATCCACAACATCCCGTAGGTAAAGCCGAAGGCCCAAACGCTGGAAATCGCGACGGCGGCACATTGCTTGCCGAAGAAGCCCACGCCGCCTAGGAGCAGGCCGTCGGCACCCGCGGGATTCCAGGCCTTAGACGCGAAAATGCCTAGGAAAAGAATGCCGATGAAGCCGCCGACGCCGTGCACGCCCCAAACGTCCAGGGCGTCGTCCCAACCGAGCTTGTTCTTGAGGGCCACGGCGTAATAGCAGATAACGCCAGCAAGAATGCCGATGAGGGCGGCGGTGCTCGGGCTGACATAGCCGGCGGCGGGGGTGATGGTCGCAAGGCCGGCGACGGCACCGGTCAATAAGCCAACAAACTTAGGCTGTTTGGCGTTGCCCCATTCGACGAGCATCCAGGTCGCCGCAGCAAAGGAGGCTGCAATGTCCGTGTTGAGAAAGGCTGAAGCGGTGATGCTGTCGACGCGGAACTCCGAGCCGGCGTTGAACCCGTACCAGCCGAACCAGAGGAGACCGGTGCCCAATGCGATGAGAGGAATACTATGCGGAACATTTTCAATGACTTTTCGCTTGCCAACGAAGAGAATCGACGCCAACGCAGCTAGACCGGCCGTGTTGTGAACGACGATGCCACCGGCAAAATCGAGCACGCCCCATTTGGCGAGCAGCCCGTCCGGGTGCCAAATCATGTGGCAGAACGGGAAGTACACGCACACCAGCCAAGCGGTAAGGAACAGAAAGTAGGCCTTGAAAGTCACGCGGTTGGCAAAGGCGCCGGTGATGAGCGCTGGCGTGATGATGGCGAACATCATCTGGTAGGCGATGTGGACGATGAGCGGGATGCCCGCATTGTTGCCGCCTAAGGTGAACATGCTTGTAAGTGTGACGTTTTTCAGCATGGCATAGTAGAACGGGTCGCCGATGATGCCGTTGAGCGACGGACCGAAGCACATCGAATAGCCAAAGGCGAACCAGAGGACTGTGGTCCAGCCGAGGCTGACAAAGCTCTGAATCATGATGGATAGCACGTTCTTGCGGCCCACGAGGCCACCGTAGAAGAACGCTAGGCCAGGGGTCATCAACATGACGAGACTGCTACACAGCAGCATGAACGCCGTATTTCCGGTATCTATTTGCATTGTTTGCGGATTCATGGGCATCTCCCAGAAGCGCGGGGGCAAAGTGAAGGAAAACAGGCCGCGCTCGGTGACAGCATCAGGCCAGCAAGTTTGGCGGTCAAACCCCTGGCTTTTATAGGGGAAAAAGGCGCGCGCGCCGGAGCTGCCTGGCAAAGCTGCGCACCGGAGAAATGGCTCAACCACTTGAAATAGATGATGAATATGGGTCATGCGCCAAATAGTGACGCTGGAGGGCTTGGGGATGCGGGGACCACGCCCACGCGGAAACGCTGTTCTTTCGTGGTCCGCAGGCCTTTGGCCATCCTGCCATCGCCGCGTTGCCGGGTCTCGACACCTTGATGCAATCCTGATGGCCGCGTCGCCAATCTTGACCACATCCTGACACTCATCCTGCGAACCTGTTCGACGTGATGGCTGCAATGACGCGGCCCGTCACCACCGGAGGATGCATGTTGGACACGCTCTACGTCCTGCTCATTGTGGCGCTCATCGTCGCGCCGATGGGCTTTGTCGCGCTCTACGAGCGCATCCAGGGAGATTGACATGACGCTCTACTGGATTGCCGGCGGCCTATCCGTTGGCCTTTTGCTCTACCTTTTTGTCGCCCTCCTTTTTCCGGAGAAGCTGTCATGACCGGCAATGCCATCTTGCAACTTGTCGTCTACTTGGCCGCGCTGCTCGCCTGCGTGCCGCTGCTAGGCGGTTACATGGCGCGCGTATACGAGGGCCAGCCGATCCGACTCGGGCGCGTGCTCGGGCCGCTGGAGCGCCTTATTTACCGCCTCTCGGGCGTCAATCCAGACCAGGAGATGGCTTGGAAGCGCTACGCTTGGGCCACGCTGTGGTTCAACGTCGCTGGCGCCCTCGTCGTCTTCGCGATCCAGCGCCTTCAGGGTGTACTGCCGCTCAATCCCCAAGGTTTCGCAGCCGTCGCGCCCGACCTCGCCTTCAACACGGCCAGCAGCTTTGCCTCCAACACCAACTGGCAGTCCTACGGCGGCGAGACGACGCTGAGCCACTTTACGCAGATGGCCGCGCTGACCACGCAGAATTTTGTCTCGGCGGCGACCGGCATGGCCGTGCTGGTGGCGCTGATCCGTGGGCTTGCGCGCAAGTCTGGCACTACGCTGGGCAACTTCTGGGTCGATCTGGTGCGCACCACCCTTTACATCCTGCTGCCTCTGTCCGTTGTGTTCGCGCTGTTCCTGGTCGGTCAGGGCGTCGTGCAGACCTTCGACGCGTCAGCGACGGTGGACCTCCTAAATCCGCTCAAGGATGACAAGGGCGCGAGCATCCTGACGCAAATCCTGGCCCTTGGCCCGGCGGCCTCGCAGATTGCCATCAAGCAGCTGGGTACCAATGGCGGCGGCTTCTTTAATGCCAATTCCGCCCATCCGTTCGAAAACGCCACGGCGCTCGGCAACTTCGTCGAAGTGCTCGCCATCCTCCTCATCCCGGCGGCCCTCTGCGACACGTTCGGCCGCATGGTCAAGGACCGCCGCCAGGGCTTCGTCCTCCTTGCCGCCATGACCATCGTGTTCGTCGCCGTAACCCTGTTCGCCCTGTCGTTCGAGCACAGCCCCAACCCAGGCCTCGCAGGCCTGCACATCGATCAGAGCGTCGGCAACATGGAGGGAAAGGAAGTCCGCTTCGGCGCAACGGGATCCGCCATCTGGTCCATCGTTACGACCGTGGCATCCAACGGCTCGGTCAACTCGATGCACGACAGCTTCACGCCCCTGGGCGGCATGTTGCCGATGTGGATGATTCAGCTCGGCGAGGTCATCTATGGCGGCGTCGGCTCGGGCCTCTACGGCATGCTGGTGTTCGCCATCATCGCCGTGTTCATCGCTGGCCTGATGGTCGGCCGGACGCCCGAGTACTTGGGCAAGAAGATCGAGCCGTTCGAGATGAAGATGGCGGCCCTGGTCATCCTGATCGTACCGGCGCTGGTGCTCGTGGGCGCGGCGGTCGCGGTGGTCGTCGAGCCAGGCACCAAGGCCATCGCCAACCCTGGCGCTCATGGCTTCTCCGAAATTCTCTACGCCTTCACTTCGGCAGCAAACAACAACGGCAGCGCGTTCGGCGGCTTGTCGGCAAATGCGCCGTTCTGGAACACCGCGCTCGGCATCTGTATGCTCGTCGGCCGCTTTTGGCTGATCGTGCCTGTGCTCGCCATGGCCGGGTCGCTGGTAGGAAAGCAGCACATTCCGTCCGGCCCAGGCACGCTGCCGACGCACACACCGTTGTTTGTCATGCTCCTCATCGGCGTCGTCCTCTTGGTCGGCGCACTGACCTACGTCCCGGCGCTGGCCCTTGGCCCGGTCGCCGAGCACCTCTCGTTCGGAGTCACGCGATGAGCACCCAACACAATGAAGCGCGGCCGTTGTTCGAGCCGCACATCGTCCGGCGCGCGCTGGTCGATTCCTTCCGCAAACTCAATCCGCGCCATCAGCTGCGCAACCCGGTGATGTTCGTCGTCTGGGTCGGCAGCGTGATGACGTCCGCCCTGACCATCCAGGCGCTGATCGGCAAGGGCGAAGCGCCTGCGTGGTTCATCGCCACGGTGTCGATCTGGCTGTGGTTCACGGTGCTATTTGCCAACTTCGCGGAAGCCATGGCTGAAGGCCGCGGCAAGGCGCAAGCCGACACGCTGCGCAAGGCGCGCAAGGATATCCTGGCGCACCGCCTGACTGGGCCTGGCCGCGAACGCACGGGCAAGACGGAGGACATCCCCGCGTCGTCGTTGCGCAAGGGTGATCTGGTGCTGTGCGAGCCCGGCGACTTCGTGCCCTGCGATGGCGACGTCATCGAAGGCGTCGCGTCGGTCGACGAGAGCGCCATCACCGGCGAATCCGCCCCCGTCATCCGCGAATCCGGCGGCGACCGCAGCGCCGTCACCGGCGGCACACGCGTGCTGTCGGACTGGATCGTCGTGCTCATCACCGCCAATCCCGGTGAGACGTTCCTCGACCGCATGATCAGCCTGGTGGAAGGCGCCAAGCGCCAGAAGACGCCCAACGAAATCGCGTTGGACATCCTGCTCGCGGCGCTGACGCTGGTGTTCCTGCTGGCGACCGTGACCTTGCTGCCGTATTCGCTGTTTGCCGTGGCGCAGGCGGGCAAGGGCGAGGCGGTGACGGTGACGGCACTGATCGCGCTGCTGGTGTGCCTGATTCCGACGACGATTGGCGGCCTTCTGTCGGCCATCGGCATCGCCGGAATGGACCGGATGCTGCAAGCCAACGTCATCGCGACGTCGGGTCGTGCAGTCGAGGCGGCGGGCGACATCGACGTGCTGCTGCTGGACAAAACTGGCACGATCACGCTGGGCAATCGGCAGGCTGCCGCGTTCCTGCCCGCCGAGGGTGTGAGCGACAAGGACCTCGCCGACGCCGCGCAACTCGCCTCGCTGGCCGATGAGACGCCCGAGGGCCGCAGCATCGTCGTGCTCGCCAAGGAGAAGTTCGGCATCCGCGAACGCGATGTGCACACCTTGGGGGCAACGTTCGTGGCGTTCTCGGCGCAGACACGCATGAGCGGCGTCGACCTTGCGGACCGCGCCATCCGCAAGGGCGCCGCCGACTCGATCGAGCGCTACGTCAAGGAACAGGGCGGGTCCTTCCCGAAGGATGTGCGTGCCACGGTGGACGAGGTCGCGCGCGGCGGCGGGACCCCTTTGGTGGTCGCGGCGGGCGCCAACGTGCTGGGCGTGGTGCAGCTCAAGGACATCGTCAAGGGCGGCATTAAGGAGCGCTTTGCCGAGATGCGCGCCATCGGCATCAAGACCGTCATGATCACCGGCGACAATCCGCTGACCGCTGCCGCCATCGCGGCCGAGGCTGGCGTCGACGACTTCCTGGCGCAGGCGACACCGGAGGACAAGCTCAAGCTCATCCGCGAGTACCAGGCCGGCGGCCACCTCGTCGCGATGACCGGCGATGGCACCAACGACGCGCCGGCGCTGGCCCAAGCCGACGTCGCCGTGGCGATGAACACGGGCACGCAAGCGGCCAAAGAGGCCGGCAACATGGTCGATCTCGACAGCAACCCGACAAAGCTGCTCGACATCGTCTACATCGGCAAGCAGATGCTGATGACGCGCGGTGCGCTCACGACATTCTCGATCGCCAACGATGTCGCCAAGTACTTCGCGATCATCCCGGCGATGTTCATCGCCACCTATCCGCCGCTGGCGCGCCTCAATGTCATGGGCCTACACTCGCCATCGAGCGCGATCCTGGCGGCGGTCATCTTCAACGCGCTCATCATCGTCGCGCTGATTCCCCTGGCCCTGCGCGGCGTTCAGTACCGGCCTCTGCCGGCCAGCGTGCTCCTCAAGCGCAACCTGTGGGTGTATGGTGCCGGCGGCATCGTCGTCCCGTTCATCGGCATCAAGATCATCGACCTCTGCCTCACCGCCATCGGCATGGTGTAGGAGTTTGTCATGCTTACAGAAATTCGACCTGCACTCCTGGTTCTCCTCCTGCTGACCCTGCTGACCGGCATCGCCTACCCGCTGGCGGTCACCGGCATCGCTCAAGTCGCCATGCCGGCCAAGGCCAATGGCAGCCTCGTGATCACGAACGGAAAGACCGTGGGCTCTTCGCTCATCGGCCAGTGCTGGGACGATCCCAAATGGTTCTGGGGCCGGCCTTCGGCCACGACGCCAGCGTGCAACGGCGCGGCCTCGTCGGGCTCCAACCTCGGGCCGTCGAACCCGGCACTGCGCGAGGCGGTGCAAAAGCGCATCGAGGCGCTGCAGCAGGCCGATCCCACGGCCAAAGACCTCGTGCCGGCAGATCTGGTGACAACATCGGCCAGCGGCCTGGATCCCGACATTAGCCCGGAAGCCGCGTACTTTCAGGTGCATCGCGTGGCACTGTCCCGGGGGCTTGGGGACGATGCAGTGCGCAAGTTGGTGGAGCAGCATGTGACGCCGCGCTGGCTCGGCCTGTTCGGTGAACCCCATGTCCAGGTCCTGCAACTGAACTTAGCCCTTGAACAAGGACACTAGGACCATGCCCGAACACCGCTCCAATCCAGACGAATTACTGCGCCGCATCCAGGTTCAGGCTGTCATGGCTGGTCGTGCGCGGTTCAAGATCTTCTTTGGCGCATCGCCGGGGGTGGGCAAGACCTACGCGATGTTGGAAGCGGCCCAGCGCGCACGCAGCGAAGGGCACGATGTGGTCGTCGGGCTGGCCGAAACCCACGGCCGCATCGAGACGATGGCCCTTCTGCAGGGCTTGGAGGTGCTGCCTCGCCGCACCGTGCTCCACCGGGGTCGCTCGCTCGCGGAGTTCGATCTCGACGCTGCGCTGCGGCGCAAGCCAGCGCTTTTGCTGGTCGACGAGTTGGCCCACACCAATGCACCCGGCAGTCGCCACCCGAAGCGCTGGCAGGACGTGAGCGAACTACTGCAAGCTGGTATCGACGTCTGGTCGACACTCAACGTCCAACACCTTGAAAGTCTTAATGATGTGGTGGCGCAGATTTCCGGCGTGCGGGTCCGCGAGACGCTCCCCGATTCGATGTTGGAGCGCGCCGATGAGGTCGAACTGGTCGATCTGCCACCGGATGCGCTGCTGGAGCGGCTGCGCGAGGGCCGGGTCTACGCACCCGACCAAGCGAGTCGAGCCGAAGGTGGCTTCTTCAAGCGCGGCAATCTCTTGGCGTTGCGGGAACTTGCCCTTCGGCGCACGGCCGAACGCGTGGAGACCGATGTCCTGGCGCATCGGCGTGATCAGGGTATCGACGCAACCTGGCCGGTGGCCGAGCACATCGTCGTTTGTGCGGGTCCGACCGCGTCCTCCGCGGACCTGATTCGGGCGGCCAAGCGCATGGCAGCAGGCTTGCGTGCCCGGTGGACGGCCGTCAGCGTCGAACTGCCCCACGTTGCGCTCAGCGCCGCTGGTCAGCAGAGGTTGCGAGACAACCTGAGGCTGGCCGAGCAGTTGGGCGCGCAGGTAGCTGTACTTAGTGGTACGCGCGTGAGCGATGCCCTTCTGTCCTGGGCGCGTACGAACAACGTCACGCGAATCATCCTGGGCAAGCCAACCCATCCACGTTGGCGCGATATCCTGTATGGTTCCGTGCTCGACGAGGTGGTGCGCGGCAGCGGCGACATTGATGTTCATGCGATTTCCCCGGAGACGAACACCAAGCCTGGGGGCGCAGCCGCCGAGCGGCAGATCCAACCGGCGACGCGCTGGCGTGACTACGGGTTTGCAATCGCGGTGATGGTGCTGACAACCGGCCTGGATGCGCTATTGCACGGGTTGCTCGAGACCTCTGAACTGGTAATGGTCTACTTGCTCGGCGTGGTGCTGGTGTCCACCCGGGTCGGGCGTGGTCCATCCCTGCTGGCTGCGGCGCTGGCGGTGCTGGGCTATGACTTCTTCTTCGTTCCGCCGCGCTTCACCTTTGCAGTCAGCGATACCCGCTACTTCCTGACGTTTGCCGTACTGTTTGTCGTCGGCGTTGTCATCAGCGGATTGACCGCCCGCGTGCGCGGCCAAGCGACCCACGCCCGCGCCCGCGAGCAGCGTACCGCCGCGCTCTACGCCCTATCGCGGGAACTCGCCAGCGCCCGCGAACTCGGCGAGGTCATTGCTTCGGCCCGCAGTCACGTTGGCGGTCTGTTCGACGTCGGACTCGCCTTGCTGCCGGCCGTTGCGGACCGACAATTAGCTGAACTGCCAGTGCACACCGATTTCGCATTCGACGAACGTGACCGAAGCGTGGCCGTTTGGGTGTTTGAGCATGATAGGGCCGCGGGGCTCAGCACCGACACACTGCCGTCGGCACGCTGCCTCTTTCTGCCCTTGTCCTCCGCCGGGCACCAATTGGGCGTGCTTGGTATTCTGCCGGGCGATCCCTCCCGGCTGCTGGACACGGCTCAGCGCCAACTGCTTGATACCTTTGTCAACCAGATCGCGCTCGCCATGGAACGAATTGCGCTTGAGGCGCAGGCGCAGGCTGCACGTCGGCACGCCGAGCGCCAAGAACTACGCAACACGCTGTTGTCCTCTGTATCTCATGATTTACGCACGCCGCTGGCCGCGATTACCGGATCGGCGACGACGATGCTGGGCGATGCTGCCCTGACGCCAGCGGTGCGAAAGGAACTTCTCGAGACGGTACGCGAAGAGGCCGAGCGTCTGAACCGGCTGGTTGGCAACCTGCTCGACATGACACGCCTGGAATCTGGCGGGCTGCTGCCCAAGAAAGACTGGATTCCGTTGGAGGAAGTGGTCGGCAGTGCGCTCGACCGCGCGGGGCACACGCTGCATGGGCACGAAGTTCAGGTCAGGCTCGCCCCCGACCTGCCGCTCCTTGAGCTGGACGGGGTTCTGATTGAACAAGTGTTGCTCAACTTACTGGACAATGCTGTGAAATATACCACACCGGAGACAGCGATTGAAATCTCCGCCCATGTCCAGTCTGACCACGTGGTCGTCGAGGTGGCCGACCGCGGTCCGGGCCTGCCCGAAGGCACCCAGAGCCGGATCTTCGACAAGTTCTTCCGCGCTCCATCCGGCACAGGTGCCCGCGGCACTGGCCTCGGGCTCGCCATCGTGCACGGCATTGTCACCGCCCATGGCGGCACGGTCTCGGCCTCCAACCGCAGCGGTGGGGGCGCGGTGTTTCGCTTTACCTTGCCCACCGAAGCCTCTCCACCGGCCATGCCGCAAGAAGATTGAGGTTTCATGGAGACATCAGACGCCCTGGTGCTGATGGTGGAGGATGAACCGCAGATGCGCCGCTTTCTCCACGCCACGCTGACTAGCCACGGCTACCGCGCCGTGGAGGCGGCAACGGGTGAGGCGGCCATCGTCCAGGCGACGCAGTGCAACCCGGACCTTGTGCTGCTGGACCTCGGACTGCCGGATATGGACGGCCTGGAAGTGACGCGGCGGCTGCGTGAATGGAGCGCCGTGCCCATCCTGGTGATTTCGGCGCGCGGTCAGGAAGGCGACAAGATTGCGGCACTCGATGGCGGCGCGGATGATTACCTGACCAAGCCCTTCGGCGCCGGCGAGTTGTTGGCACGGATCCGCGTGGCATTGCGCCATGCCCAGCGAGGCCCCGACGCCGTGTCAGTGAGTCATTTCGGCGATATTGTGGTTGATTTTGGCAAGCGCTTGGTTCTGAGGGCCGGGCAACCGGTCCACCTGACACCACTGGAGTATAAGCTGCTGATTGTGCTGCTCAAGAACGCGGGCAAGGTCCTGACACACCGGCAATTGCTGCGCGAAGTATGGGGACCCCATGCCGCGAGTCAGACGCATTACCTCCGTGTTTACATGGCACAATTGCGGCTCAAGTTGGAAGCAGAAGCGGCGCGGCCGCGCTGGCTGACGACCGAGCCGGGGGTGGGCTATCGGCTGCGCCTGCCCGAGCCATGAATTCGGCCAAAAACCCTGGGCGGCCCACAGCCGCTGGCTAGACGCGGCACCAGCTACGCCGGTACGCATTGGGAAGAGCTCGTTTGGAAGCCACTCCGCGGGGTTGAGCACATCCGAATCGGACCGCAGCCCCGCCCGCGAGACACTGCAAGCGAGGTCCAAACCGAGGGTGGACTGTGAAGGCTTGCCTTCGGCAGGAATCCAAGGTGGCAGGTTGGCCTCCCACGGCGAATTTCGCCAACCTCAACCCGCGTAGTCGGTATACCCTTGAGGACCGGGCGTATAGAACGTAGCGAAATCAGGAGGTACAAGCGCTGCGTCTTGCTCCAGCTTGGCCACCAGGTTCGGATTGGCGATGAATGCACGGCCAAATCCGATGAGATCAGCGCGACCGGCCCGCAGTTCCGCTTCGGCGCTGTGGCCATCGAAGCCGCCACAGAGGATAATCGTGCCGCCAAAGCCTTTGCGTATCGCGGCCTTGATGCTGGCTGGCACGGCTGGAGCGCCCATCGAACTATGGTCGGCTAGGTGGACGTAGGCCAGGCCAAGCTTGCCTAACTCGGCAGCGAGGGTGGTGTACAGCGCGTCGGTATCTGCGTCTGTATTCATGCCGTTGAACACGCCGTAGGGTGACAGACGGATGGCCACGCGGTCGGCACCGATGCGAGCAACAGACCTCTTAACGGCCTCCAGCGCAAAGCGAATGCGGTTTTCGACCGAGCCACCCCAGCGGTCGGTGCGCACGTTGGAGGCGGCATTGAGGAACTGATCGATCAGGTAGCCATTGGCGCCATGGAGCTCGACGCCGTCAAATCCAGCTTCCACAGCATTAGCCGCTGCTTGTGCGTATTCTTCAAGCGTTGCCTCAATTTGCGCCTCGTTCATCGCTGTTGGCAGCGTCGGCGGGAGGTTGCCTTGGCCGTCGACATAGACATCCGCCGGCAGCGCAATCGCCGAAGGCGCAAGCACCGTGGCCCCGGCCGGCAGATTGTTCTGATGCGACACGCGGCCCGTGTGCATGAACTGCGCGAACATATGGCCACCTTTGGCATGGACTGCATCGGTTACCTGGCGCCATGCCGCGACCTGGGCCTGATTGAAAATGCCGGGTATGCGCGCAGCACCCAGGCCGTTGGGCGAAGGGGAAATTCCCTCAGAAATGATGAGGCCGGCACTGGCGCGTTGGTCGTAGTAAGAGGTCAGCAACTCATTGGGAACATTACCTAATGCCCGGTTGCGGGTCATCGGTGCCATCACCACGCGGCTGCAAAGGGTGATGCGACCGAGGCGGTAGGGCTGTAGCAGAAGCAACTGACTCATGGGGTAGGCTCCGTGACGGTGACGCACAATGCTGGTGCGGACGTCAAGGTAGCCGCGTAGTGCGTCCCGACAAGGGGGGGCGTGGCACAAGACTGTTCGCGTGGTGGGATAATCGGGGCTGGAGGCTGGGAGGTCTGTGCTCAATCAAGCCGAAGTTGCTTGTCACTCCACATGCCGCCTAGTGGGCCTCAACATCGCGTCGTCAAAGGCTAACTCGCCCCTTGGCGAGGCCATGCACTGGCCTATTGGACTGCTTCAATCTTGCACGGAGCCCAACCAGCCAACAACTCGCGTCGGCATTGTGCCATAACTACTTGTAGTTACGGTGCTAGTCTCAGCGTTGCCCGGACAGTCGCTGCCTGATGTGGGTCGAACACGGCGTCGCCCAGGCGTTCCTCGATGCATCTTCCAGTGCGCCGGAGTGAATCATCTGCACGCACAGCCACTTGCGGCTTACCTCCCAGCGCCGACCAGCGCAACTCGATGCGCAAGGACGCCCAATCCCCCAGGTTCGCACCGGGCTTGACCATGGCCTCGCAGAAGTTGTAGGCCGGTATGAGCCGCTGTCCATAGAGGTTTTTCGCCGCGGCCCACCAAGTGCCGGGCGGCGTTGCGACCAAAGCCGAAGCTTTCGCCAGGGTCTGTGGCAATTGTGCAATCTTCTTAGCTACTTCATCGCGCGCCTCGGGGTGCTTGGCCAGCCAGGGGCTCCCTTCACCGTACTGCTTACCCCAAGCCTGCAGCCGCGTCGCTGCTTCCGCGTGCCGTCCCAAGTACGGCAAAGCTAAGGCGGTCTGCCACGCCCAGTCCGCCGCGTGCGGGTCATCGGCTGCCAGGGTAGCGGCCAATGCCCACCAAGCCACGGCTTGGGCCCAGTCTTCACTTTCTGCAGCCAAGCGGCCCGCAGCTGCAGCAACGGTCGCGCGCACGTGAGGTTGCAAGACGGCAAGATGCGTCATCAGCGGCGGGTTGCGGATCAACGTATCGGCGACAATTCCCGCAATTTCAGAAACTAAGTCGATCTGGCTCTGCCCGCCTTGGGCATCTTGCTGCTGGGTCAGTGCGGCCAAGCCGTCTAGGAGCCCAGCATTGTCCCCGAGTAGCCAAGCACTCCAGGCAGCCTTGTAAGCTGCCAAAATTGCAGTTGAATACTCCCTTCGCGCTGCCGCGAGCTTCATCGCAAACTGATAGGCCGGCAAGGCTTCACCGGGCTGCCCAGCGTCGAACTCGATTTCTGCAAGGCGCAGAGACAGTTCGGCCGCGTAGGGTGAATCAGCAATGACCATGCCAGTACCCGCGCGCTTGCGAAATTCCGCGTAATCCTCCATCTCTGCGACCTCATATGCCCCGAGGTAGTTGGCGGCGGTGACCCAGGTGTCCGTGGGAAAGGCGGCCGAATAGGCGTCCAACATCTGAATACACGGTCGAAAATCGCGGGTTGGCTCCTTGGGCCCTGCCTGCGCACTGTGGGGCTGACGTTCGTACGCATCCATGGCGGCGTTGTAGTCGACAAAGACCTGTTCATAGCAAAGCTCCGCCCGGACAAACCAGTGGTCGGCAGCCAGCGCCTGGGGATTGGCAGCAAATGCCTGATGATACGCAGCAATTGCTCGCGTGCGTGCCTCTCGCTGCTGCACCTCCAGTGCGTCGATACGCTTGCGGAAATCGGCCACCGTTGCTTCCACAGCGGCCTTGGGCGCGTGCTCCGCCTCAATCACCTGGATGCGCTGCTGGCGCTCCTTCTGTAAGTCCTTGATCTGCTTTGTGATATTAAGCTCGGCTTGAGCCAGGGTCTGCAGGCCTTGGTTGGTCGGGCCGTCAGAAGCCTGCGGTCTCCAGGCAAACGGCACGCTAGACCTTGAAAGGATGTAGAAAACCCCCGGCCGATTGCGCTGAACCTCGACCACGCCCAAGTCGACTTCATCGCGCTCGCCAAAGCCAAGCTGGAGCGTTTCCCCTGCGTGCCCCTGCACCTGGCTGGTCCAGGCGGTTTTGCCTTTGCGTTCTATCGTTACCGTATGCTGCCCCGGCGTAACATCCCCCTGCCAGGGTGAAGTGCCGACAGATTTGCCATCGACTTTCACCGTCAGGCCATCGATCGACGAACCGTCGGCCGCCCGCGCCGTAACCTGCAAACGCGTCTTCGGAGCAGCCACAGCAAAATCCAATTGTAGTTTTGGCTTGTTAGCGGGGACTTCGACGTCGTGTTCTTCGGGCTTCATGCCCGCAAGCCTTAAGGCCATGCGGTGCCGACCCGGGGCCAGGAACAGACTAAGCGGCGTGGTTCCCCGCGCAATTCCATCTATTTCCACCTGAGCGCCCGTCGGTCGCGTCGTGATGTGGACGGTCACATCGGCGGTTGTGGCTGCAATTGCTGCAGGCTGGACCGTGCCTGGCGTTGCCGGCGAATTCGCTTGCATTTCAAGAGTTCCACCCAAATGTTGCAGCAGGGACAGGGCCGTGTCCCGCTCGGCTGCATCGGCCGGAGCCCCATGTAGGTACTGTTGCAAATGTGCTTTGGCCACAGGGACATTGCCGCACTCGCGCTCCTCTAGGGCCGCGCGGACCAGCAATTGGTGGCGATCAGCTGAGAGATTGAAGGCTTGCACGAATAACGTCGCCGCAAGCGCGTGGTCTCCCTTCTTGGCCTCCTGTTCGGCCGCAGCCACCTTGCCGTCGGCCTTAATACCAAGCAATTGAAGCAGATAGGTCTTGGCCTTGGCGATCCGCAGCGGATTGGCACTCGGCAGGGCTGCAAACTGCTTGAAATGCCCCTCCGCTTGGTCGAGTTGGCCCGCCGACTGCTCGGCCCGCGCGGCACCGTAGACGAAGTCGGGCTGACTCGGATCGACGTGAAATGCTTCCAGATAGAGGCGCGCTGCCTCTTGGTGATGCCCACTCTCGTACGCTTCGGCTGCCATCTTGGCCAAGGCCAATGCCGCTGCGTGTTGGTCAATCGCGAGGCCAACACTCGGAGAAATCAAGGTAAAGGCCGCCAGCGCCACCAAACTCAGCGCGAGCCGCAGCCAACGGGCGCAAAAGGTGGTGTTCGAGTCCCGAGACCACGTCGACATGGCAAGAACCTCAGCCCGTCGGAGCATGGACGCCAAAGTGAACTGGTTTTGCCCTGGCGTCAAGCTGGCCTCAGGCGTTGGCGGGGCCCCTAAAGCGACCGCACCGGCCGGAAACCAAGGAACTCCACTTGGTTTTTTGGGCCATAGCCGTTGCGGAAGTTGGCCCGCGCCTCATTGGCCGGCATCTTGTAGCAACCGCCGCGAAAGACACGGTTTTCCCCGCCGCCGGGGCCCTCTGGATCAGTGACGGCGACACTGGTGAAAGGGCCCTGCCAGTCGTTGACCCATTCAGCGGCATTGCCAAGCATATCATAGAGTCCCCAAGCATTGGGCTGCTTACGGCCGACGCTGTGAATCGCTAGGACATCGCCAAGGCCGGCGTTGATGTCGACCCAAGCAATCTCGTCGATTTCGTCCGCATAACGCGGCTTTGTGCTGCCGGCGCGGGCGGCATATTCCCATTCCGCTTCGGTCGGCAGGCGATAACCGCGGCAGGCGGTGCCGGCAAAACTGACCTGCCCTTGGGCGTCAAGGCCGTAGCACTTGGGCAAATTACGCTGTTGCGATAGCATGTTGCAGTAGGCGACGGCTTGAAACCAACTGACCAGCGTCACCGGGCAATCGGGGCAGTCGCGATCTTGTTTTGCCGGCAATTTGCCAATATTCTTAAGGTACTCCGCCTGTGTCACTTCGGTCGCCTGCATTTCGAAGGTCCGCGTTAGGGTCACCGGGTGTTGCAGGGCGTCGTCCACCTCGCCCTGGGCGACTTCTTCCTTGGCTTGACCCATTGTCATGGAACCTTTTGGAATCACGATAAATCCATCAGTGCGCGAGGCAGCCACAGCCATCGCCTCGGCGGCCTGGGCCATTTGCGCCGGCGTCGGCGGTGCGGGGGCCGCGGCCTGAGCCGTCGCTGCGTGAGCCTTGGGGGCCGGAGGCGGCGGTTTGCGACAGCCTGTCAGTGCGGCCAAGATGGCTAGGTACGCGCCAAAAACCAGAGAAAAACCATAGACTTTCTTCATGCGCGCTTCCTTATGCGGCAACCGAGGACACCAAGCAACAGGCTGAGAATGACCACGAGGCTGCCCCCGTTGCCGCGCATTCGGCCGGGCGAGGCGGCGCAACCGGAAGCGCTTGAAGTAGGCTTGGCTACAGGGGTTATCAGCACATCGGCGGTTGCTGATCCGTCGGGTTTGGCCACTGCGGCATCGGCCAGTGCGTCACCGGCTTGACCCGCCGCATCGGGTTCGACGTCGTTCTCATTTTCTCCATCTATTTCAGGCGCTTGTCCAAGGTCGTCCTGGCCTACTTCGCTGCACGACCCGCAGTCTGCATCGGCCACAGCATCGGGCAAATCCCCCACATCGCCCTGCCCTTGGGCATCTTCTTGCGCAGGAGAAATCGACCCTTGCAGACAGCCACTGACATCGTCATCGTCCGCAGTATCCGCCAAGGCCAGCAGGACCGCGCCGGCGCCGAATCCAGCCATCGGCATCGATCCGGTCATGGCCCCCAGCGGTGCATCGGCCGCCTTTGCCGACAGCAGTTCGGGCACAAGGCCTCCGCCCGCCAGCGCTACGGCCAAAAGGTGGTCATGCAAGGGCGCCGGATCCAGGGAAATGCCTTTGACAACCATCGCTTGCTGCAGTCGGTCGATGCGCGCGTCGATAAACAGCCATTCCTGACTGTCGTAGATCCCGCCGTCATCATTGCGGATAAACCCAGGCCCACCGCCCGCCGTCAGCGTTTTCTGCCACGAGGCCAGGGTCGCCTTAGCCACCGCGCCATCGACCGCAAACTGCCCGTCCAGCAAGGCTTCTACCGCCGCCGCGTCCAAACGTTGGCCGGCACTTTCTTCCAGATTGCCCTGCAGCACTTGGTCGGCGTCGACCAGTTGCGCCATCGCCTCATGGATCTTCTTGGCACTATTCCGATACGTTGCAGCCAGTTGCCCCTGTCCGGCACGCACGGCCAGCTCCGACGCAGCGCACAGGCCACGCACGGCGAGCGCCGAGGTATAGGCAAAGTGCTTTTGCTTGCCATTCCAATGGACTTCCCAAATGCTGGAATCGGCCGCAATTAGGCCCGTGGTGTCTACCAGTTGTTGCAGAACCGCCGCCGTGCGGTCGCGCAGATCGGGCCAGGCTATTGCCAACCAACCATCATCATTGCTCATTTTGACATAGCGCTGGGCCTGCCAAAGCAGTAGACCCAAGCCGTCGTACTCGATGTTCGGACCATCGGCATTGCTGTCGGACTCCTCCAGGCCCGAGCCATAGTAGCGCACGGGCGACGGCAGATATTCCTTGCCAAGAAAATAGCTTTTATATCCGCCAGTTTGTCCGTTCCGCACAAAGTCGAGCGCCGCCTTGGCCTCCGCACCATGCCCCGCGCGGGCCAGCGCCACGCCGGCATAGGCCATGTCGCGCACCCAGGCGATATGCCACTGTCCCGGGGGCAGCGAAGCAACGATTTGTCCATGCGGATTAGCGGGTTGGGGAAGGGTCGGCTCGTCGTTGACTTCAGCGACTTGGGCCATGCGCAGGGTGGCCAAGGCCCGCTGGGCAATGAGCTTTTCACTGGGCGTCAAGGTCGCCGCCAGTTGATCGGCGCCATGCCAAGCCTGCCATGCCGCCAGTTCATCCTGCAAGATCGCGTCTGGCAAGCGATTTTGCCGCCAAAGCTGCGCCAATTGCAGCCCAGCCGCCTGCGCCGTTTTGGGCACGGCCAGGGCCAGGACGCCGACGGTCACGGTTTGCCCAGGATTTACAAGCAGTTGCCCCCAGCCAAGGCCCGGGACGCGGTCATCGCCCTGCCCGCCCGGCGCGGTGAACTGGCCGACGCCGGATGCCGTGAACTTATTGAAAGGGTTGACTGTTTCAGCGGTCGCGGTTGCCGTCAGCGGCAGGTAGAGCATCGCCCAAGGCTGGGCCCCGGATTCCCAAATGGCGCCGCTGCCGTCCAGCGAGGTCGACTCAGCTGTGGCGGTTGGCGTCGGACTCCCCGAACCTACATGCCAATTGCCGATCCAGCCGACATCACAGGTCTGCACCGTCGCCGCCGTGTTGGTGACGCGCGCGAGCAGCACGAGCCCCGGCGCAGGCAGATCCATCGGCGAAAATCCTATAGTATCAATAGTCCAAGGCCCCATGACCCGAAGGTCGTGCACCACGCCGGTCGCGCCGTCGTAGCCAAACTGGCTGTCATCTGCGGCACATACGCCGATGCCGTCACAAATCGAAAAGGGTTTTGCGTGGTTGGTGCCCGTCAGCCACTGCCCCGCGGCGCCCGCTGGACGCAGACCAAAGTAGGTATCCCACAGCAGATTGGGTGTCGTTTCGCCAGGATTTCTCTGGGCATACAGGTGGGGCCAGAACTGGGTCCAGCGGGCCTTGCCTTCATCGGCCACAGCAACCGCATAGCCGTTGCTGCTCACGCGCAGGCCGAGCACAGGCGGCGGTGGCAAGGCAGCGTGGGCCGGCAAACTCAGGGCCAGCAGCAGGGCAATTGCCAGTCTAAATAGAGGCTTATGGCGTTCAATCGGCTGTTTGCGGCTCATGCCTCAGGGCGCACCGACGGTGCAAATCCGTCCTTGAAGCCATCTAGCCGAATCTGCCGCCAGCGTCTAGGGGCAAGGGCAAAGCCGGGCAGCTGCGGTGCCCATGCAGCCTTCACTTCGCCTGCCATCGACCCAATAACCTTAAGTATCATATGGGCTTTTCGGCGATTCGAGCACCGAGGCAGCGGGCCACAGCGATGGCCGTCCGCAATTGGTTGTCGCGCGCGCTCGTGGCTGGCCCCTGAACGGCCGCGCTCACGCATGCACGCAAGGCTGGATTCACCAAGCTTGATACATGGTTGGGTACTGTTGTTGCCGGCGGTAAGTGCCCGGCCAATGTAGCTTCCACAGCCACCTGCGGTGCATCTGCCGGGGCGGCAATCGCAAACTCAGGCGTGATCCCATTGACTTGTAGGCTTCTACCCAAGGGAGACAGGTACTGGGCGATGGTGACGATGAGCGACCAGGGACCGCGCGTTGCCGACCGAACCTCCTGAACTGTGCCTTTGCCAAAGGTATTTTGCCCCACGACAATTACGCGGTCTTGGTCTTGCAGGGCCGCCGTCACCAGTTCGCAGGCGGACATGCAGCCCGCATCCACCAAAACCACAGTCGGCAAGCTGAGTTGCCCCGCGCCCTGGCCAACGCGGACCACCTCGTCAGCACCTTTGCGCAAACGCGCTTGAAGAATCACACCTTGGCGCAGGAACAGCTCAGCCACAGCCACGCCCTGCTGCATCCAGCCGCCGGTATTGCCACGCATATCTAGAATCAATCCAAGAAGATGCCCATCGGCGTCCGTCTGCAACTCGCGGACGGCTGCAAGGACATCAGCGGCAGCTCCCGAGGCGAACTGCGGCAAGCGAATCACGCCGATGTCCTTGACATCTGCGGGCAAGTAGCTGCTCACACTCGGGTAATGCAGAGGTTGCCGCTGCAGGGTCACGCTAAAGGGCTTGGCCGTGCCTCGACGAAATTGCAGGACAATTGAGGTGTTCGGTTGCCCCTGAAGGGTCTTTGTCAGTTGTGTCAAGGTCAGTTGCGCAGCCGGCTTGCCATCGATGTTCACCAGTTCGTCGCCCCGCTGGGGCCCGGTCTTGGGCAAGTGCAGATCCGGGTGAACTCGACGCACCAGAAATCGCTGATCTTGCTCCACAAAATCGATGCCCACATCCACCACTTCCAGCCGGCGCGCATCGCTTTCTTGCTGCTCAAACAGGCGGCTCGGTAGCAGATTGCAGTGCGGATCCAAAGCGGAAACAAAGCCTACTGCTGCCAGGCGCCACACCCGCGCTTGCTCGACCGCCGTCGCCGTCGGATCCCCCGGCACCGCCACCGCCGGCAAGGCTTTGGCCATGGCACAGCGCAGGCCCACCGCGCCAAAAGGCGTGTCGCCCCAAGCGTTTTTGCCATCTTGGGCCAGCACGTGCCTTTGCAGGTTGCGCTCGCGGTAGGCGGCTCGGGTCAAGGGCTCACCGCTGGGCTGCACCGCGCCGGGACGCCAGATGACGGCGGCACGTGCAACACCTGGACATGGCAAAGGTTCTGACCGACCCTGCGCCAAGATCTCCAGTTGCGACGCCGGCAGGGGCGAAAGCAGAAAATCCGCTGGAAAAAGATGGGCTTCCCCGGTCGCGCGCAAGGCACCAGCGGCCGCTTCGGTCCAGGCCCGCGCGGGCACCGTTGTTTGCAGATGCATGGACGAGGCAAGCTCAACAACCTCAGCGAACGCTTTGTCATCAAAGGGTAATCCCTGCCACGCCGTTTCCAAGTCCACGGCGTGCGCGGACGACGCCCCGCCAAGGGCCGCCCATGCCAGCCCTAGCGCCCACAGGGACAAGGTCCTTGACAGCCGAGAAATCATGAAACCTCTGTTATTTTAAAGGGATGTCTAAGATGCTGCCGCGGGAGTCGCGGCCTTCCACGTCCTCAGCGCTCAGGGCGACGATCTCTTGACTGCCGTGAATGCTGAGGTAGTCGGGACGCATTCCATGACATGTACTTGATAATACGCAGCTTTCACATGCGAGCACGTGCTGCCCTTGCTCAATGCTGGAGGTCTCCAGGGCAAAGGCATGGCCGCCCGGATTGACGACAAGTAGGCCCATCCCCTTGACATCGAAGAGCAAATCCCACGCGTCGGCCGGGATGGTGCAAGGCGGCGTGTTGAGTGAACAAACCGTGGCGCCCAATTCATGCGCAATCGCGCGGGCTTGTAGCATCATCGGCACCCAATCGCTCATGCGGGGCACCAGGCGCCGGAGGTCGGCATCTCCTTGATCAACCAGAGAAAACAGCCAAAAATTGAAGTGCCGCAGGCCCTGTTCGGCCCAGTAGCGCACCAATTCAGGCAACTCCTTGTAATTACGGGTAGTAACGAGAATGTCGCCCTCAAGCCGCACCGGCCATTGGCGCAGGTTGGCCACGCCCTGCAGCAGCGCCGCGTGCGAGCCAGGGGTTCGATTCAGGGCATCAGTCACCCGTGGATCCAAGGACTTGAGCAGCAAGTTCACTTCGTTCAGGCCGGCTGCGACCGCCTTTTCCGCCATCTGCGGGTAGGCAAAAAGCATGCCGTTGGTCTGCACTTTGATGCGCCGATAGCCCAAATGGCGCGCCGCCCTCAGGGTGGCCAGGAAGTCCTTGCGCAGGGTCGGCTCGCCACCGGAAAGCCATAAAAACTCAGCGCCTTGCTGTCGTGCCTTTTGCAGCCAGCTCATCACTTCGGCCGTGTCCATCTGGTCGCGGCTATCGGCGCTGCAGCTGTGGCAACCCAAGCATCTGCAATTGCAGGCAAATCCGGGGGAAATTTCAAGCCAGCGCATTGCCACTCCCCTCAGCATTGGAACCTGAATGGCTTGCACTTGCACGTACTTGGGTCGCATCCGGGTCGAGTTCTGGGCTCGTCACCGCTTCGCCGCGCAATTCTGCTGCTTCGTGGAGGTCCTGCGGCGTCGGCATCGGCGCTGCTGCACGAGCGATCCTGGCAATCTCTGAAACAATTTCAGACTCTTGCACGCCACATTGGTCCAGCCATTGCTGCCAGCCCAGGACCACTGCCTCGGCATGGGCCGGCCGGTCCTGGGGTTTCTGCGCCAGGAGCTGGGTCAGGCTCGTCCAAATCGGCCGCAGCGAAATCGGCGTATCCTTTGCAATTTCAGGCAGTTTTGTCGCCTCAACCCGCGCCATGGTGTCATGGGGATCGCTTCCCTGAAAGGGCGGCGTGCCGGTGATCATCTCCCACAGCACAGAACCCAAGGCAAATAGGTCACTTCGACCGTCAATGGCACCGCCGGCCAGCTGCTCAGGGCTCAGGTACGCCCACTTGCCGCGCAGCGCCTGTCCCTGGGTGGTCTGAGCCAAGCCGGCGACGCGCGCAATACCAAAATCCAATACGATCACATGGCCTTGACCGGTAATCTGCACATTGGTCGGCGTGACGTCGCGGTGGACCACGCCCTGGGCGTGCGCGGCCCCTAGACCCTGGGCGATTTCCTTTGCAATCCAAACGGCTTGCTCGGGCGTCAGCGCCGGGGCCGAGCCCTGTAGGGCCGAGTTATGACGCAGCAACTGCCGCAGCGAAGCCCCGTCGTACCAAGGCAGCACCAAGAAAGGCAAATCGGCACAGGTGCCATGGTCCAGCAAAGGCGCCACGTTGGCATGGTCGATGCGCTGCATGGCCTTGATTTCTCTAAGAAAAAGTTTAACAATCTCAGGGTCTTGGGCCAGCGGCGGCAGCAGGCGTTTGAGGGCCACCGGCTCCTGTCCCGCGTCCCGGCCACGTTGGCGCGCGACAAAGACTTCGGCCGTCGCACCCAAGCCAATACGCCGCATCAGCCAGTAGTCCGCAAAGCGAATCGGTTGCGCGTTCCCCATGTTCGCAGCGTAGCGCGCGGGCGTTTGGCGTCAAGCATGGCAAAGTTCCGCGCCTTGTGGCATGCTGGCGGCGAACTGGTCGCCTCACCGACCGCAGTTCAGTGCCGATTCCAGTCCCTTACCGACGTACAATTTGCCGCACAGCGGCGGGATAATGCCTTGGCGATTGAGCAACTTTCCACGCCCCAGCGCAGCCAGTCCCGGCAGGACATTGACCTGCTGCTGGGGTCGGTACTCGATGGTGACTTTGAAGTTGTGCGGCGCATTGGCGCTGGCAGCCACGCGGATGTCTATCAAGGCAAACAGAAATCGGTCGGACAGCGGACGGTGGCGCTCAAGGTCCTGCATCGCCACTACTTGCAGTTGCCGGAGGCTGATTATCGCCGTGCTGCCACAGGGTTACAGCGCGAGGCGGACCTCTTAGGCAACCTGCACGCGGCCTGCTTTGTCGACGTCTACCGCGCCGGTCAAGTTGCCGATGGAAGGCCCTATATCGCCTTGGAATTTGCCGAAGGCGCGACTCTGGGCGCGACGCTCGCGGACAAGAAGCGCCTTGAGCTTTCCCAACTGCTTGACCTTGTTCACCAATGGGCTGAAGGCCTGGGGGAACTGCACGCCCGCGGCTGGGTGCACCGCGACATTACGCCGAATAACGCCGTGCTCGGTAAGTCAGTCTTTGGCACAACTCGGCTGATGATATACGATTTTGGCACGGCGACGCAGATCACCGGTCGCGCGGACCGCTTCAAGGTCGGCTTTGATCGCGACCGTCCCCAAGGTACGGCGGCCTACATGAGTCCTGAGCAGGCGGCGGGCGGCATTGTCGATGGAAGAAGTGACCAATTTTCGCTAGCTTGCATTGTCTACGAAGCCTTGACCGGCCAGCGCGCTTTTGTCGGGCATACACCCAGTGCGGCGGCGGTACTGAACTACCTGCGCGGCACAGAACCCATTCCTTCTGCGAGTTTAGCCAGTCTACGGCCGGAATTGCCGCCAGAGGTAGGACAGACGGTGCATCGGGCATTGAGACGGGATCCCGAACAACGCCATGATAGTATTGTTACTTTCGCTCAAGAGCTCGAGAAGGCCAGTCAGGCCCAGGGCATGGAGCCGACGCAAACGGGGATCGTGGGAAGATTATTCAGTCGTTTCAAGTAACTATCTGGACGGCGGCCGATGCCGGGTCCGTCCAAGCGCAACGTGGGGATGCGGATGAAGATGGCGATTGCCATGCTGTGTGTGGCGGTGGTGGCGGTGTTGGCCACCCTAGCGGTGTACCAATTGTTGCGCTGGATTCTAGGGTTGCAGGTCAACGGCGCCGAAGAACTCGGGCCTGCCCAGGCTGCGGAGGACGTACGCCTTGAGGATGAAAAGCGCCGCCTGCTCAACCACTTGCGTGAGATCCGCTTCGACTTTGAGACCGGCAAGCTAGATGTCAATGATTACACGTCTTTGCGTGAGCGCTATGAGGCGGAGGCGGAACTCATCCTGACCGCCATGGACGCGCGCAAGCAACTGCGCCTTGACGGACCGCTGGGAGACGCCTAGATGCAGCGGATCTTTGCTTTTTTTCTAACGTTTTCCCTGATCGGGCTGCAGGCCATGGCTGATGAGCCCAAGGCCCGCCAAGCTGTGCCGCCGCCGGTGGGCAACGGTCGACCGGACCTGCACATTGATGCGCAAATTCAAGGCCGTCTGGACGAGAATCGCCTCATCATGCTGGCGGAGTATCACCTGAGCGCCGCGGGGCCGGGTGTCATTTCCTTACAAGATTCGCCACTTGTTCTGCCAGTCCTGGCTCCCGTCATCGGCGATGTCGTGCTGGACCAAGGCGTGCTGCCCCGGGCTGGGCAGGCGATGGAGTTGGAGTCGAGCGGTACGGTCAAGGCTGAGAGGCAGGACGGCTGGATTTCCGTTCAAGGTAAGGTGGTTGCGGGCCAAGAGGCCATCGTGCGGCTGCAGTACTACATCGGCTTTAGCAGCAGCCACTTGGCCCTGGGCATGACCGGACGTGGCGAAAGGACTTGGTTTACTTTCGCGTTGCAGGGACAAGCGCCGGCTCGCGTGCGTATCGATGCCCCGGGCCCGGCGCGGATGACTAAGGCTGAAGAAGGGGCCAACCGCTTGGTCGGCCTGGGAATTGCCCATCCCTTGGCCGACGGCGAACTCGCCGTGCTGGAACTCGATGACCTGCCCGGCCCACCGGCTCGCTTGCAAAAGTCCTTGCTTCTTGGGGCCTTGGCGATTCTGTCGGTGGCGGTGCTGGCCATTGGCCGCCGCCGTCAGCCCGCGGGCCTGGCAACGGCTGTTTAGGAACGTAGCGAAAGTATGCAAGAATCCTCGCAAACCAGTGGAAGCCGCCCGGTTCTGCAGGCCAGCAGCGTCGCCTGGGCTGTGGGCGACCGCTTCGTGTTGCTTGATGCCGATCTTTCGATTTTTCCTGGAGAATGTCTGGCGCTGACCGGCGATAACGGCGCTGGCAAGTCCACTCTGCTGGACCTTTTGGCCGCTGTGCGCACGGCTCAGGCCGGGGAAATCCGTTTATATAACACGCCTTTGTCTCAGGTCGAGCCGGCCGAAATTGCGCGGCGCATCGCTCGCCTCGGCCACAAGCCGGGCCTGTACCTTGACCTCAGTGCGTGCGAAAATCTGATTCTTTTTGAGGCATTACAGGGTCGACAAGCCGACAAAGAGACCATCGCAGCGCGCCTCGGTGAGGTCGGCATCTTGCCCGCTGACCAGCACCGCCCGGTTCGCGCATTTTCCCGAGGGATGTTGCAGCGTACGGCGCTGGGACGCATCGTGCACAGTCAGGCGGATGTGTGGCTGCTCGATGAACCGTCGACGGGGCTGGACGCCAGCGGTCTACAGATTCTGCTGCGGACCATCGAACAGGCCTGCGCCCAAGGCACGGCGGTGGTGTTGGCCAGCCATGATCCGCCATTGATTCAAGCGTGTAGCCGGCGTGTGCGCGTTAGTGGCGGCCGCGTATTGGCGGAGGCGGCATGAGCCTTTTGCGCCTGAGCTGGCTGCTGTACCGCAAGGACTTGCAGATCGCGGCCCGATCCAAGGAAGTCCTTGGATTTATGCTGCTCTTTGCGGTTTTATGCGTCGTCGTCTTTGCCTTTGGCTTCTTGCGCGCCGGTGCTGCTGCCGATGCTGAGTTGCCCGGCGTGCTGTGGGTGACCCTACTTTTCTCAAGTACAGTCGGGCTCTTACGCCTGTTCACGCCCGAGGACGAAGGCGGCGTACTCGACCTCATGCACCGCAGCATTCACGGCAGCCTGCCCCTGTTTCTGTCCAAAGCGCTGCTGCAGCTAACGTACACCGGCGTGGTGACTGTGCTGCTCGTGCCCACGGTTTTGCTGTTTTTTGACGCGCACTTACAAGCGCCCGGTCTGGTCGCGGCAGCCCTGGCCCTGGGACTGATCGGGCAGGCGACCCTGGGCACCCTGTGTGCGGCGCTTCTGATGCAAGTCCGCATGCGGGAAGTGCTTTTGCCCCTGCTCCTCTATCCCCTGCTGGCGCCAGTGGTACTAGGCGGCGTGCAGGTGACGGCGCATCTGCAACAGGGCGCAGGGCCTGAGGTTTGGGGCGGTTGGCTGGGGCTAATGGCGGCCTATGACGTGGTCCTGCTGGTCCTGGCGCCGTGGCTGCATGAACGCGTCACCCAAGGCGCGGCCTAGTCCTTGGCCCGAGCCTGTCCCTGGCTGGGAAGGGGCCAAGCGAATATCGCCAACAATTGCAAGCAGTCAAGTGGCAACGCGAGGCTGCAAAGCTAAACGATGCCCTTGGCCGTCACCGCCCACCAGGCGGTGCGGTTGTCGTCGTTCACGCGCTCCAGCAGCCCCTCGGCGAGCAAGCGGTTGCACGCGTTGTTGATGTTTCCCTTGGTGAATTTATTGTCACTGAGCTCATGTAGTTCGCCAACCTGCAACTCGCGGTCGTAGTGTTCGCGCAGGACGCTCAGTGCAAAGTCAGCGGCGGAACCTTGTTTGGAATACATGGGTTAACTCCAGATAGGTGGATGGCGGCGGGCTGCGCAGGGGGTGGGCGAGCGCAGATTGTGATCAGGCGATTGACCAATGATAGAGCGAGATTGACCTCGCATTGCGCGGAACTATTGATTTTGTCACGGAACGTTCGGTACCAAAGCGTTCGATGATGGACAGTGCATGGCTGAACCGTCGCGGGCAGCAGGGGTAGCTGCGTCAGGAAGTCTTTGAATTTCCTTGGCTTGTACGATCGCGAAGGGATCAGTGCGATCGCGCAAGGCGGGACCGGGACCATGAGGACCCAGCGCCACCAGTATAGCATGACGTCAAGGGTGCCAAAAGGATGCTCTCGGGGCGATAGCTCGCCCATCCACTGACACTGGTCGGTTAAGTACTTGTAATCACCAATAACATGACGGCAGGGGCTCCACCATTGGCGGGTGCTGTCCTCGATATATGGAGAAAGTGTGAAGTTCATGGAGCCGGTCCAAGGCAGCCTTATCAGCGCCTCTGCCGATGAAACTGCAACGAAACAATGGGTTGATGGGCCCATGCTGGTCTAGAAAGTGTGAAAAATCGCAAATTATTGGTTGGACCACGGCGCTTGGGCTGTTGGGGCTGCATCGACTGGCTTCAGTTGCCCGCGATTGGCGAAGATTCCCTTTTTAGAAAGCAAGGTTAGCAGGTGGCTTTGCAGAGGCCGCGAGCCACTCGGGCGTCGATCCTGCCCACCGACCTGCGCCGCTTGGGGTGCTTCATCCCCTGTTGGTTTGAGTGCGACAACAGTTGTCGCGTAGCGCCTGCCGACCCTGCGTCATCCCCCCCTCGGATGCGTTACAACGGGGTCGTCCGCGCAGCACCCGCCGGTGCCGCCGGGCCGATCGACGGAGGTCGTCCATGCAGCTGAGTACATTTACGCAAATAGGTCAGATGGTTCCCATAGTGCCGCCTCCCGCCAGGGCGCCCTCGTCACCGGCGCTCCAGTTCCTGCGCGCGGCCCAGGCTTGGCTGATTGTCCGCCGCCGCCGGCTGAACCTGCAGCAGCAATCGCAGGCACCGCGGCCTGTCCCGGCGGAGCAAAAGAGTGCACTTCTTGAACAAGAAAGAGCCCTTCGCCGCGACATGGTCCGCCAGCAGGCCGATCAGTTGGCGCAGGGGCGTGCCCTGCCTTTGGACCGTTTGGCCGACGCCTTTGGCCTGACCTGGCTCGAGCAGCGCCTAGTGCTGGTCGCTGCCGCCCATGGCCTTAGAAGTGCCCGAGATGCTGCGGAATTTCCGGGACTGCAGACGTATGTACTTGACGTTCAAACCCTGTGTGCGCTGGCCGCCGAGAGACCCGCTGATCAGCCTCAGTTGCGGACAGCCCTCGGGGCAAATGGCGCCCTGCATCGCATGGATCTGCTGGATATACAAAGAGATTGCTTGGGCGGACTGCGCCCTGGGGCCCACGTGCAAATTGGCGCGCAGGCCTTGGCCATCCTCAGTGGATTATCCTATCTAGACGCGGCGTTGACGGATTTCTGTTGTCTGGAGCCCAAGCAGGCGGGTGCCGACCCGCAACAGCCCTGGCCGAGGGCGCCGCCGTTGGCGCTCAGCGACCACGCGTGTCGCCTGCTATTGCTCGGGCAGCCGGGGGCGGGAAAAACTGAGGCTGCGCGCGCAGTTGCCGGGCAACTGGGTCTGAGCCTCATCCACGTACGCATGTGCCAACTTCTCAATTGTAAAGACTTTGACCAGAGATTGCCTTGCCTATTCCGCCAGGCGCGGCTGCACCAAGCGCTACTGCTGGTCCACTTGGTGGATGGGCCGCTACAGGCGTCCTGTCGCGGTCTGGATACCCTCGGCAAGCTGATTCAACAGCATGACATGCCTATGGTTTTCAGCGGCATTGGGCCCCAGGACTGGCCCTGGCAGTGGCCGACGCAGGGCCTGTGCAGCCAGCGCGTTGAGGTTCCTGACCCGGGAATTCGGCAACGTATTTGGGAGATTGAGCTGGGAGCCCAGCCTTGGCCGGTGGGCCTTGTCAACACCGCGGACCTCGCGAACGCTTTTGCCTTGACGCCGAGCCGAATTGCGCAGGCCGTCGCGATTTCTGCCGACGAGTGCGCGCAGCGGCAGGGCCCCTGGGCCGTGATCACACACGCTGCTTTGGCGCGGGCGTCGCGGGCCGTGGCGGCAGAGCCCCAAACTGGCGGCAACGCGGGGCAATACATTGATTATCCTATTGAATTGCTCGGCCATGCGGGCATAACGCAATCACTGGAGGCCCTCGTCCGCTGCTGCAGTTCGCACGTGCAGGCTGGCAATGCGCCTGGCGGGCCCAGACGGGCGCAGACGGCCCTGATTTGCGGCGATACCGGCACGGGAAAAACGCTGACGGCTGAGGTCATTGCGGCACGGCTGCACAGGCCCCTGCGCGTCGCAACGCTTGCGAGCCTAGAGGGGAGGGACCTGGCCGATACGGACCGTAATCTCCGTGAATTCTTTGGACAAGCTAGGGCAACGGCAGCTGTTGTGCTGCTTGAAGGGTGCGCGGGGCCCCTGGTGGCTCGGGCTGGACCCGGGCCGATGCTTGGGGTACTCCACTTACTCCTTGGATTTCTTGCTCAATTCGACGGCATTGCCCTTTTGACTGCCCCAGCTGCGGACCAGTTGGCCCCCCGCCTGCGGCTGCGCATGGACACCCAGCTGACCTTGACGCGCCCCGAAGGGCCGGTTCGCACGCGCATCTGGCAATCCTTGCTGCGGGCGGCCGGCGAGGAGCCCACCGCCCTGGACTGTGAGAGTCTTGGAACGCAATTCCCTTTGACTGGCGGGCAGATTCGCAACGCTGTGATCATCGCCTTGCAGCAGAGCCGCGGCACCGGGCAGCGCTTGGGGCTGGAAGACCTGAGGCACGCGGCGCGGCAGGTTGAAACGGGGGAAATGTAGTTATCTCAAGGACTTTACCCAGTGGGCACCAAAGCGTAACTACTTGAAATTACGTAGGTGCCCTCCGTTTGCTGTGCCCTAGGCCGCGCCTTTGACCTGCCGATAATACTCGCCCCGCAGCGCCAGCAGCCACTGCCCCACCTGATCAGCGGCTACGAGACCGGCGTCGTCCATGGCCAATGGCTTGATTTCTAAGCGAAATTCGTAGTAATCGGCCGCTGTGAAGGCGTAACGGTAGCGATAGGCGGCCAGCGGGGTTTCCACTTCAAACTCAAGGACATCGCCGTGCCAGGAGCCGCGCAGGGGGGCAAAGCGCGGCACGGGGAGCATCGTGTCAAACCAGAAGAGGGCGTAAGTTCCAGCCGCCGCGTCCCAAGCGTAGACAGCGTGGGCGCGCAACACGACGTCACCCTCACGTTCTTCAGCGTAATCACAGGTCAAAATCTGCCCGTCCAGGTGGGTGCGCGCCTGGGCTCGGCCGATGGCATGGCCGCCCTTGGGATCCCAGGGCGTTGGCTGCAGCCATTCCTCGCCCAGCCAAGTGCCGCGCATGGCGTCGTTGAGGCGGGTCTGCTCGGGCGCTACCGCATCGCTTTGCATCGTCCCCCTTGGGCACTGCGACCTGAGCAAACTGCTTGGGGTTAAAGGGAAATCTAGACGCCCCAGGACCGTCGGTGCCAGGGGCAGTCCTGGGCAGCCCGGGCGTTGCAGGGGTCCAGGATGCTAGGTTCGGCGCAGACGCGCAAATGCCTATTTCCCCAGAGAAATGCCGCCCAGCTAGCCTTCAAACGCCTGGTCGGTGATGTCCAGACCGCGGTCGATGATGTCAAAGCCTTCCGCCAACTGCTCGGGCGTGATGCAAATGGGCGGATTGCAAGTGAAACTGCTCCAACGCACAAAGGTGAAGAGCCCTTCTTTGCGCAAGAAGGCCGACAACTCATTCATCTTGGGATGCGAGCCGTTGTAGGGCGCAATGGCTTCACCGCGACTGCGACCTACCGCCTTGCTATTCTTACGGATATCGATCATGCCGAACAGACCGATGCAGCGCCCTTCGGCAAAGGACGGATGCTTGGCCTGCAGGCGGTCCATATGCCCGCGCATGACGTGCTGCATCTTTGAGGCATTCTCAATCATTCCTTGATCTTGCATGACGTGAATGACAGATTCGGCCGTCGCGAGGCCCACCGGATGCGAGTTGTAGGTCAGGCCACCGTAGAAGGTATTCTTCTGGAAAAAGTCATGAATTTCCTGGCGTACGCCGATGGCCCCCAGGGGGAAGTAGCTGCTGGTCAGGCCCTTGGCCATGGTGGTGATGTCGGGAATGACGTCGAAGTGCTCGTACGCCATCATCTTTCCCGTGCGCCCCATGCCGGCCATGACTTCGTCGCAAATCAGGAGAATTCCGTATTTATCCAGCAATTTTCGCAGGCGCGGGAACCAGTTCTTGGGCGGAATCAAAAGCCCGTTGGTGCCGGTCACGGTCTCGACGATCATCGCGGCGATGGCCGACGGGTTCTCGTACTGAATGGTTTCCTCGAGGTATACCATGTAATTATCAACGATTTCCTCGTCCGTCTGGCCAAAACTGAAGTTGTAAGGCGACGGGTCAAAGACGCGGATGATGCCCGGCGCCCCCGGCTCGCTCGACCACCTTCGCGGATCGCCCGTCAGCATCATGGTCAGGTTGGTGCCACCGTGGTAGCTCCGATAACGACTCAGGATTTTCTGGCGCCCCGTGAACTGCCGGGCCATTTTGATGGCGTTCTCATTGGCCTCAGCCCCGCCGAGGGTAAAAAAGAACGAGGTCATTCCCGGAACGACTTCTGCCAACAATTTCGCTAATCTAGCGCGCACGGCGGTGGCGGTTTGCGGATAGACGAAGATCAGTTCGTCGATCTGCTTTTTCATCGCCGCAATGACCGTCGGGTGCTGATGGCCGATGAGCACAGACATCAATTGCGCATTAAAATCAAGGATTTTCTGACCCTCAGGCGTGTAGATGTAGCAGCCTTCGGCGTGGGCGATGGGCAAGGGATTGACGCCATTGCCGGCCGACCACGTGTAAATCGTATGATTTTTGCAGGTGTCGACCATCTCTTGGGTCGACATACCGATGGGATAAACCTGATCCGGGGATTGCGCCGTCATTTGAGTTCCTTATGCCAGCATCGTTGCCGGCGACGCAGCCTCGCCGCGTGGTTGCGCAGGCTAGCGCAATTGCACGGGCTTGGCGAGAAAAAGGGCCTGCCCCGCAGCCTGGACGAAGGACCCTGGTGGCCGCGGGAAATGGGCCAAAAAGAACAGGTGTCCACTTGGATAAACCATTGGATTTACGAGGAAATAGGGCTATCGAACCGCCCCAAAACGACAGCCGATTGGCCCTGCGCCGGCCGCCCTATCAGTGCCCGCGCCCCTTGGGAACCGAATCCCCTGTGCGTGCGGGGGGATTGAACATGGGTTTAAACTCACGCGCGGCGGCGGCGTCGTACGCGGCTTGGGAAATGCTGTGCTCGCCTAGGAGTTTATCCATGTATTTCTTGGACTTATCAAAGTACCACTGCCCCCAGCCATCGCCGCGCATGGTGCCATAGCCACTGCGAGGGCTGGGCTTGATGATGGCCAGGTAGACCGCCTCTTCGGGCAACAATTGTCCAGGCGTTTTCTGGTAGAAGGCCTGTGCAGCTCGCGTAATACCATACACTTTAGGTCCAAACTCCACGCCATTACAGTAGATTTCCAGAATCCGCTTCTTGCCGACAACCTTCTCCATCTGCCAAACGATAAGCATCTCTTCAAACTTGCGCGATAAAGCCTTGTTTCGTTTGAGGTAAAGATTCTTCACCAACTGCTGGGTCAGGGTCGAACCGCCGTAGATGAAACGGCCGTAGGAAAGGTCGATTGCAAGCGCTTTTTCCAATAATGACTCAGAGATACCACGGTGACTGTAGAATGAGTCTTCGGAACACCACATAACATAGCTTACAAACTCAGGTATCTGCTCTAGTGGTGTCCAGGAACCGCTCCCGGGGCCAATGTGGACATCGTCTAGCAAGACGCCGTTTTCATTGACGGGTCGATCAAAATCGGCCGTCATTTCCTGGAGATCGAGCTTCTCAAAATGGTCAAAGGTGCACAGCGTATCGCCGAGCGCTAGGTCCACCTGCACGGCACCCACGCTCTGCAGGGAAGTATGAAAACCAAAGCGCCAATCCATGGTTCCATGCGCATCGATGCGGCCGATGGTGGGCGTCAAGCTAGGCGGCACGGCATGGAGCATGGACTGACAATCCTGCATCGGCGCGCCTACTTGCAGGTCGATGTGCGGCCAGGTGTCCATGTGCGTCAGGTCCACCAGCAGGTTGAGCTTGGCCCCGGGATCGCCGTGCTGCGGATCGCCGCCCAGGGTCGCCTCTGGTACGCGCAGGGTGACATTGTGCGTTTTACCATTGACATCAAGGACTAAAGACGCACGCGCCCGGAAATCGGCAATGGGCTGGGGCGACAAACGCCACCAATCGATGCCCATATCGCTGACGTCCAACTGCGCGTCAACATGGAGGTGTTGGCGATCGGCGACCACGGCGCGCCCGTGCAGGTCGATGTGTGCGCTGTCGCCGACGTGCAGCCCGGGCAGACGAGCGCCCAAGAGCTGAGCCATCCCTGCGCCTTGAATAAGGAAATCGAGTTGGTGCCCCCTGTCGTGCGCGTTCAACCCGGCGGGCCCTGCCTGCGCAGTTCCCACCTGTGGCGGTCCTAGGCGCTGCCAAACCAGGGCTAGGCGGCCCCAATCACCAAGGCGATCCATGGGTTGTGCGGAAACGGCCAGGGTCCTCTCGCTGCCCTGCCCATCCAGGGTCAAGGTCGCGCGGTGGACGCCCCATAGCAGAGGCCCAGGGGTCGCCGACAAGGGCCCCTCATGCACGGCTAAACCCGCGCCCAGAATCGACAATTGCAGCGTAGGGGGTAAGCGGTCGACCTGCCACGCCTTGTGCAGCGGTTCGGACAGGCTCAGCAAACGCGTATAGCCGGCCTGTAGGGCGTGGGTCCAACGCGTAGACGGCTTTTCCAGTTTATTGTCAGTAGGTTGCGCAACCGGCTTAGGCGCAGGAGGCGGTTCGGCGTCTTCGGCATCGTCCTCGGTGTCGGTCTCCGGCGTGACTGGCACCGGCATGCGAAGCTGGGCCAACTGCGCAATCGTAGGCCATAATTTTGCATCCTGCGTCCACAAAGGCGCGTCGTTGCCCAGATCAAGCTGAGGATCCTTGACGCTTACGCGCTGCCAAGTATCTATTTTTCCTACTGATTTTCCAGAAATAACGATATCTACCTGCGGCACTTTTGCACGCACGCCGCGCAGGTGCGCCAGGACGTCGCGCACCACAACTTGACTAGCGCTGGGATCCAGGGCCAATTCCACTGCGCCCACCTGTAGTTGTGCGGGCAGCCGCCAGGGCTCCGGCACGGTCGCCGGCCACAAGGCAGCCGGCACATCGACGGCAATGGCGTGGGCTTGAACCTGCATCGGCGAGGTCTTTGAATCTGTGGATGAATCCGGCGTAGCATCGGCCGAGGGCGTCGGCCATAGCACCCGCACGTCGCCCACCAAAATGGCCGGATCGTCGGCACCATTCCACGCGCGAATCTGCTTTACAGTCAACGACTTACCATCAAGGACACCACCGCCTACCGACCAGTTCAGGCCCCGCAGTGTTTTGGTCGACAAAAGATGGGGCGCCACATGCAGAGGCGGCTCGAGCTCGACCTCTGCGCGCCAATCCTTTGGATTTACAAGGTCTTGGCGCAAAGCCCCGCGCAACACCGCCTGCCCCAAGGCACCGCTGACCTGGCCCGAAAAGGTGCTGCTGGCCTGCGTGAGCTGCAGATCGGCTTGTAGATCGGCGAGATCGGCGTGGTCAGCCACCACCGCCAGCCAGCCCAGCAGCTGAACGTGGCCCTGCCCGCCTTGCACGGTCAGTTGGTCGGTATAGCGCCTGAGCCCCTGATTGCTGGATTCCCCCTGCTTTTGCAGGCGGTTATGGGCGATCGTTTGGCGCAGGCGTTGCCAGGCGATCGGCTGTCCATCGCCGACGCGCAGCCACAATTGCGGTTGATCGACCAGGACATGCCGCGCGCGAGGGTGCCCGGTCAGCAGGTCCGACCACGCTGGTTGCACCGCAATCAAGGCCACCTTGGCTAAAACGTCTTTTCCTTCGCGCAGTTCTAGGCCCTGACAGCGTACACCGGACCAGGGCCGCACCTGCAGTTCCTGCCAGGTCAGGGTAAAGGAACTGCCGGCCAAGGCCCGCGTAACCCTTGACTGCAGTTGCTGTTCTACCCACCGCTGCACGGCCCAAGTGCCCACCACGAGCAGGAGCCCTGCCACCGCCAAGGCGGCGAGGAGTATGCAGATGCGTTGGAGAGACAGCTTGAACATTCGCTACATAGCGCGGTCCGTGCGCAAGGCCGGCGATCGTAACGGACCCCGGCGGACGCTGCAATGGCGGTGAATCGACATCGGGCTGAGGCGCCAGATCGCAGCAGACCTGAAATGGCCGGACTGCCGGCCCCGCGATGGCCCGCGCAGGCTGCTGTACCCTCTGTTTTGCAAACTGATTCTCCGGGTCCTAGCCGCACACTAGACATGGCGCAAGCTTGTGGTACGGTTGCCGACCTGCCCGTTTCTTGGCGTTTTGCGGCAAAACGCAGGGTTTCAGGGCCGCCGGGAATCGCGCCGCGGGCGTACCCCCCGGTCCATGCGTCACCCCGTTTGCGGTGTAGTGACGTTTAAGATCCTGAAGACGCTGGTTTTTCCCCGGCGCCGGCACACCCAAGGTCCGCGACTTCGTTCGCGCAAAGAGGATATCGCCATGGCTCAGCAGCGCCACACGACCAATTCATTAGCCATAGATGTCAATGGCATGCAATTCGATAACCCGTTTGTGATCGGTTCAGGGCCTCCGGGCACCAACGCCCGTTCCATCGCGCGTTGCTTTGACGCGGGCTGGGGTGGCGTGGTCGCCAAGACCTGTGCTTTGTCGGACACGCCGGTCATCAACGTCACGCCGCGTTATGGCAAGCTGCGCTCGGCAAAAGCTAATGAAGTCATTGGATTTCAGAACATCGAACTGATTTCCGACCGCCCCTTTGAGGACTGGGAAGCCGATTTCCGCGAACTCAAGGCGTCCTACCCAGACAAGATCCTGATCGCGTCGCTCATGGAATCCTTTCATGAAACGCGGTGGGTCGAGTTGACCAAGCGCTGCGTGGCGGCCGGCGTCGATGGCTTTGAGCTCAATTTCTCCTGTCCCCACGGCCATCCTGAGACGGGCATGGGCGCGGCGATGGGCCAAAACCCGATGATGGTCGAGGCGGTCACCCGTTGGGTCAAAGCGGCCGCGGGTAACAAGCCCGTTTGGGCGAAAATGACGCCGAATATCACAGACATTCGTGTGCCTGCGCGCGCTGCTTTTGCGGGCGGGGCCGACGGTGTGAGCGCCATCAACACGATTTTGTCCATCATCGGCGTGGACTTGCAGACGCTGCGGCCCCTGCCCACTGTGGAAGGCTATAGCGTTCCAGGCGGTTACAGCGCCCAAGCCGTCAAGCCCATTGGCCTGCGCATGGTCCAAGAGATGGCCCTGGACCGCCCGGGCGCAGCGATTAGCGGCATCGGTGGCGTCTGGAAGTCCGCGGATGCGATTGAGTTTCTCCTGCTTGGCGCTTCGACCGTTCAGGTCTGTACCGGCGCCATGCTGCTTGGCTATGAAATGGTGGAGGAACTGATTGACGGTCTGGATAAGTTCATGACCGACCACAACTTTGCCAATGTGCGTAGCCTAGTGGGGGCCTCGTTGCCCTACTTCACGACGCACCACCATCTCGTTGAATTGCAAGAGCAAAAGCGAGCTGCCACGGCGGCGGCGCGCTCGCGTGACTTGCGCTGGGGTCAGACCCGACTGCAGGATGAGACGGCGGCCATCACCTCCAACGAATAATCGGACAAGCAGCTGATTTTGCACGACGATCCCCCAATCGATCCGCGCAATCCAGGACCAGAGACGTCCCCGCTGGGGGCGATGGCCCCGGCGTCGCTATGGCGTGGCGTTGCCCTGATGACCACAGGCGGACTGCTTTTTGCCGGCATGGGGGCTATGGCCAAGCTAGCGTCGCCGAGCATTGCGACCCTGGAACTCGTTGCGGCGCGCAGCCTTGTGACGCTGGCGGTGATGGAACTGGTGCGGCGACGGGGGGCCGTGCCCCTGGTGTTTTACCAGCATGGCATTCTGCTGAGCCGGTGCCTTGCGGGATTCCTCGGTATTTCTGCGTACTTCTACGCCCTCAAGTTCATTCCCCTGGGCGATGCGGTGCTGCTCAACAACGCGTCGCCGGTGTTGACGTCCACGGGCGCGGTGCTGTTGCTCGGCGAAAAAATGAACAAAGCCAAGCTGTTTGCCATGGTCGGCTCGATGGTGGGCATCTGGCTGCTGGTGCATGAAAAGACCGGGGCCTTGGAGGTGCGCGGCGCGACGGTCGGGGCGTTGTCGGCTGTGGCCTCGGCTTGGGCACTGATTTCACTCAAGATTGCTACGCGGCAGAATCGGTCGGTGATGGTTGTTTGGAGTCTGGCGGCGGTCAGTCTGCTGGTTTCTCTGCTGTTTGGCGCGGTTGCGCAGGATTGGCAGTGGCCTGATGGGCGCGAGGCCCTGCTCATGGTGGCGACGGGCGTGCTGGCGGCCATGGCGCAACTACTCATGACCATGGGTTATCGCTTGATGGACGCGAGCTTAGCGGCGATCTACTCGTACTGCACGCCGGTATTTGCCGTGCTCCTGAGCATGGCCTTGCTGGGCCAAAGGCCTTCATTATCCCTGCTTTTGGGCGGTCTGTGCGTCATCGGCTCGGGCGCGGCGGTGGCTTGGCGTGAACAGGTGCGGCGCGCGGCCCTGCTCCCTTGAGGCGCTATCCCCGGGACAAAGCGTGGCCTTCGGCGGCGCAAAAAGCCCTTGACGGCGCTTGGTTGCTGCGGCATGGTGCAGCCATCCGACCAACGCCAGCGCCGGCTGGCCGTTTAGGCGCAGATGGTTGTGCATATTGGGGAGCGAATGACGCCCAGCAGCCTAGGCCCGCGCAATGGGATTGAGCGGTCTAACACGTCGTCCCGCCACATGAATATGCCCCTATGGGTGGCGGCTCTGGCGACGGTGGCCTTGGCTGGCATCGCCTTGGCCCATCAGCGTGGCTGGCTGGATGTGCCTGGTTTGGATGAGTTAGAGCTCGCGACGCTCGACGCCCGTTTTCTGGTTCGCGGTGAGAGGCCACGTCTGGACGAGGCCGTGACCATCGTCGGCTTTGACGACCGCCTGCACCAAACAGCGCCCGAAGTGTTTCAGCGGCGGGCCGGCTGGGCAAAATTCCTTGACGCATTGCATGGTTATCACCCTAAGGCTGTGGGTCTCGACGCCTTCTTTGCCGCGCCAGAACTGCCATTGCCGGCCGAAGTGACGCGACAAGTGTCTGATACATTAGCACAATTGCCTGCCGACCCGACCGCGGATTCGCCCCTGGCCCTGGCCAAGCGCGCCTTGCAAGCCGTGGATGTGGCCGTTCATGGCGATGACCAACTGGCGGCGGCCCTGCGGCGTTCAGGCAACGTCCTGTTACCTGTGCTGTTTTTCCTCGACAACGGCGAGTCGGCGCCCATGCCGGCGGACAAGCCGGAACCCCCGGGACTGCATGGGGCGCGGGTGGGCGAAGGCGTCGTGCTCGAACGGCCTGTAGGGCAACGTCCTGTGCGGGCTGAGGAAAACCTCTATTCGTCGCTGCCGATTCTCGCCAAGGCGGCTAGCGGTGCGGGTTCGGTCAACGTCGTGCGGGATAGCGATGGTAAAGTTCGTCGTGTTTACGCGGCCATCGAACACGGCGGGCGCCTGTACCAGCACATGGGCCTATCCTTGGCGGCGCGGATCGGGCCCAATCACGGCACCAGCTTGGTCTCGGGTGAGCCGTCTTTAGGCTTTGGCGATACGCAGTTACATGTCGATCGCAGCGCGGTCGCCTCCCTGAACTTCCTCGGGCCTGGCATGGTGTTTCCCACGATTTCGGCAGCCGATGTGCTGGCCGGGACTGTTGCGCCGGAAAAGCTTGCAGGAAAGCTGGTTTTGGTGGGCTACACTGATGCTGCGCGCGATCGCGTGGCGACGCCTTTTGATGCCGGCGTGCCCGGTGTGGTGATTCACGCGACGCTGGTGCACAACATCCTGCACGGCGAATTGCTCCAACATGCGCCGGGTTACTTCGGTCCCGCGATGCTCTTGGCCTTCGGCGCGGTCATGACCCTGCTGCAGCTGCGGCGGATTCGGCAACGGCGCGGTTGGGTGTCGGGCGCTGTGGGCGCGGTGCTGGTCTTAGGCTGGCTGGCTGGGGCGTATATCCTGTTTCTAAACGGGATCTTGGTCGCGGTGGCTGCCCCTGTTTCCGGCGTGGTGATCATTGCCCTGGCGGCGACGACGGTAGCTTTGGCCATTGAGGGACGGGAAAAGGCGAGTCTTCGCGCGGCCTTTGGGCAGTATGTGACCGGGTCCTTGGTCGAGAAGATCCTGGACGACCCCAGTCAGGTGCGTCTTGGCGGCGAGAGGCGGCAACTCACCGTGTTGTTTAGCGATATTCGCGGTTTTTCGTCCTTTTCTGAGCAAATGCAGCCCGACGAACTGTCGAGTTTCCTCAATGAATACCTATCGCCGATGACCCACCTGGTGCTGCACGAAGGCGGCATGCTCGATAAGTACATTGGTGACGCGGTGATGGCGGTCTATGGCGCGCCCCTGCCCCAGGCGCACCATGCGGCGGCAGCGTGTCGGACCGCGCTGGCGATGCAGGCGGAGATCCAAAGGCTCAATATCGCTTGGAATCAGCGGGGATTGCCGGCGATTGCGGTGGGCGTGGGCATCAACACCGGCGATATGTCCGTGGGCAACATGGGCTCGGATGTTCGCTTTGATTACACGGTGATGGGCGACGCAGTGAACCTCGCCTCGCGACTGGAGGGTTTGACAAAGGAAGTCGGCTGCGCGATCCTCTGTGGACCGGAGGTGCCCCAAGCGGTGGGCAACGAATTTGTGTTTCGCGAACTCGACCGCGTGCGCGTCAAGGGCCGTGGGGGCAGTGTTCAGGTGTATGAACTACTTGGAACACCAGAACAATCGCGTTTGGCTGCCCCGGCTATTGCCGCGTATGCCCAGGCGTTGGCCCTGTACCGCAATCGTGAATTTCCGGAGGCTGCTCGCGCCCTTGAAGCCTTTTTGGCTGCCCATCCCGGCGATTTGGCCGCGAAGAAGTTGCTGGCACGCCTTGAAATCATGGCGCAAAATCCGCCTGGGCCCTCTTGGGACGGCGTCTACGATCAGCAGAACAAGTAGGAGCGCCCAATGCGTGCCGTTTGCATCTATTTATCCGTTATTACAGCTGCTTTGCTTGACACAGCCTGCGCCAAGGAGGTCCCGGTGGGGGCGGCTGCGGGTGGCACAGCGACTAGCGGCACGACTAGTCCTACTGCCCCAGCGGCGCCGGCAGGTGCGGTAGAGAAGGTCGAGGGCAAGGTGGTGGCGCGACGGGCGGCAGCCAAGGAAGATCGCGTACTTGCTGTGAAATCGCAGGTTTTTGCCGATGATACCGTGACCACGGCGGCTGACTCGAGTGTGGCCATTCGCCTGGCACATAACAACGCCTTGTGGACCCTAGAAGCTGAACAATCGCGGCAGGTTGACCATAGTGCTGCTTGGCAAGCGCCGCGGCAGGCTGAGGTCTTGGTGGCGGCGGACAAGGTGCAATCGCCGCAAACTGCCTCGGCTGGACGGCACAGTGAGCAAGAGGCTGCGCAGACTGGGGAATCGGCGGAACGAGCGGCTGGGGTGCCGGCTAAGAAGGAAGAAGGCAAGGCTACTGAAAATAAAGCAGAAACAGCGCCGGCTGTGGCACCAGGCGCCCCCGCCCCGGTCGTGGCGAAGTCTCACCCGGCAGCAGCCAAGGCTCCCGCGGGGGCAGCGTCCAAAGCAGGGGAAACATCAGGCAGAACTGCTCCAGCTGAGCTCGGCGATGCGGACGGCTCGGCACGGCACGCCCCAAGTCCACCGGCACCCGTCCTGACACCGCCACCGCCGCCGCCGCCGCCACCACCACCGCCGCATGGATCGGGAGCGACGGGGGGCGGTTTGGCCGGGACCGGAGGGCCGGGAGGCTTGCGTCGTGGAGGACCCGGAGAACTAGGTCAAATCGGCGGCGGTGTGGGCGGAAATGCCACCGGCGAGGCCCGACAAGTGGCCGTGCATGGCTCGGTCACCCTGCAACTGCTTGATGCGTCGGTCGAAGTAGCCAAGGCCGTCGCGATCCGCAAAGCTTCGCTGCGCGCGTGCTATGAGCGCAGTCTGGCTCAGGAACCGGACCTGCATGGCTTGGTCCAGGTCCGCGTGGTGGTCGACGAGAATGGCCTGGTGACCAAGGTGGAAATCGCTGAAAAGACGATTGAAAATGCGTTCTTATTGCAATGTGTGCCTCAGGTATTGCGCTCGACGCGATTGCCTCAGGGGGCGGCGTTGGATTTCAAGGTCGTGCTTACGTTTACGGTCGAGAAATAGGCGACCGCTGGGTAAAATATCTGGCATTTTCAAGGACATATACCCAAGGAAGGCCCCAATGCGAATGCTGCGTACCCTGCTCTCTTTGGCGGTTGTGGTTGGTGCCTGTCAGCGGACGCCCGCGCCCGAACCGGCGAGGTCGGCACCGATAGTACCTGAACCTGCGGCAACGGCAGCGAAAATGGCTGTCGACTCCAGCCCCGCTGGCCAGGTGATTGCCGTGGAAGGTCGCGTGACGGCCCAGCGAGCGCAGCAAAGTGTTGCAAGAGAACTGGCTGTAGCTGCAACGGTTTTTGCTGACGACACCGTCCAAACTAGCCCGGATGCCAGCGTTGCCATCCGCCTGACGCGCAATGGTGCGGTTTGGGAGCTTCAAGGCGGTTTGCAACGGCGCGTCGACCAGAGCGCCGTGTGGAATGTGAATCCCCAAGCGGCCTTGCTGGCCGACAAGGCCCAAGCGCCAACGACGGCGAGTGCGGGACGGCATAGTGAAACCGAAGCGGGTCAGACGGGCGAAGCGGCGGTGCGCCCTGCCCCAGCGCCGGCAGCAGCAGCACAAGCTCCTGAAATAGCAGCAAAAACGGTGGATCACGACGAGGCGCGACGCAATGCGCGGGAAGCTGTGCAGAAGCGGGCCATCGCTGGGGCCTTTGGCTCAGGTCCCATGACCAAGCTGTTCGCTGCCGATGACGGTGAGGACAATACCCTTGGCGGCAAGCGCGCTTCAGGCGAGGTTGGGGTAGGACCGGCGCCGTCCGAGGGCGTTGGCAAGGGCAGCGGCTCGGGCGGCAGGAAGGACGAAAAAGCGGTTGCCGTTCAAGCCAATATCGGCATGGCGACTGGCAGCAGCGATGAAGGCATCAACAGCATGGTGGGCAAGGTGGTGGCCCGCAAATTGCCCGCCATCCGGGCCTGCTATGAACAGGTCTTGCGCACGGATCCTACGGACAAAGGCGGCAAGATGATTCTGGAATTTACAGTCGGCACCGAAGGGACGATGACTGCGGTCACCGTGACCGGGGTGTCGGCGGCCATTGGCGAGTGCGTCAAGCCCAAACTGCTGGCGACGCGCGGTCTGCCGGTGCTGGAACATCCGCAGGTGTTTAAGATTGCGCTTGTTTTGAAGGTTGCGGATTGAGGGGCTTTGCTCAACCGCGGCCGCGTCATGGCAATTTGAGCTTGTGCCGCTGCTGGCCCATCGTGCGCGGGCGCTTGCTCAGGGGCCGGCCCTGACACGGTTGCACCCGAGCTTGTGCCGTCCGAGGCGGGGTCAATGCGGGGCAAAGGAGGCTGAGTACCTTGGCTGTCCACCTCACTGTACCCGGTCGTTCGCCACCCACTGCATTTCACTGGCAAAAGCGCTGCAACCGGGGGCCACGGGGTGCAAACGCAGAGCCGATGCGAAGGGAAGCGTCAAAGCCAAGGGATCACCGCGGATTTGCTCGGGCTTGCCCGGCATTGGCACCAGATAGCCATAGGTATCCTTCGGCTGAAGTAGGCGCAATTGCTCGCAGTTACCATCCGTCGCGACCACTTCCAGTCGATCATGGTCACACGCCGGCCGCAGTTGGCCGCTGACCGAGCAGATTCCCTGCGACAGCACCGCGACCGCGAATTGGCCCGTGATATCCAGGTTGCCTGCCACGCCGACATAGGCGCCATCAAGGGGTGGCGGACCGCAGCGTGCGGCCAAGGCCAGCCAGAAATACGCCATCAGAGCCCCCTACCAGCCGCGCCGGCCGCGACGTCCGCGATGCTTGGCCCTGCTGCCGAGCTCGGCCACCTCCGAACGGTCGAGCAGATACTCTTCACCGTCGCGCACGTACTTGGCGAGAAAGGCCATTTCGGCCTCGGCGTCCTCGTGTTCCTCCATGCGCTCGGTCAGCGACTCCACAGGATTGCCGCCGCTGTGGTTCATGCCCTCAACCTGGGCTAATTTCAGGCTTTCTATCTGGGCGCGGTAGGCCGTCACGCGGTCAGCGTGGTAGTTGACAGCGCTGAGGCACAGGATGCGCAGGTCGGCGGCGGGAATGCAAACCTTGAGTCCTTCAATCATTGTGTAACTCCTTATTGTGGTTGTACTTTTTTGTTTTCATCGCGAACGGCGGACCGGTGCGAGGCCCATCAATCGCTCTTGGTCGCGGTAGTAGACGGCAAACTCGCACAGGCCGGATGCCCAGCGTTCGGTACGCTGGACCGCCCGTCCGTGGTTGCTGGACATCCTGTCCGAGTAGGCGAAGTCCCGATTTGCATTGAAGGCTTCCACGACCTAGGCGGCCGTGCGGCAGGGTCGATAGGGACTTGTTCCTTTGGTTCAAGGGTCTTGCGTGGCTTGCGCGGTGCAGGGGCGGGCCGTGTGGAGGCCTGACGTCGGGCCGGCACGGGCTCGTCGGGCGGGTCGGGTAACAGGTTGAGAACAAAGAGATCATCTTCGTCGAGGTTCGGCATCGGCACTCCATTGGGGCATGCGCGTGTGTTTGGGCCCGCCAGTGGGATGCTGGCTGTGGGTTGGTCGCGCGGCACTGGTCTGCTCTGCGGGGCACTGCTTTGCTCTGCGCGGCATTGGTTGGCTCTGCGGGGAACTGCTCCTCATGGTAGCACAGTTGCAGCTGCCTGTCAAGAGGAATGACTTTAATATTAGGTAGATAAGAAAGTTGCTGTCAAAAATTGGCGATAGAAGTACAAGGAAATGCCAGGATAGAAGGGAAAGATAGATGGATGGCTATTGGGGGATATTGCGGGGTGTAATCGTGGATGATTTGGAGAATTTTGGAGTTCTTTGGCGATTTTCTGGTTGTGATTCTAATGCGTTGGGGGATGGGGTGATTGTGAAGGCATGAGGCGTAATTGGAGGCGGCGTTATAGCGCGGAGTTATTGGGGGATCTTGGCTGGATCGATGCGGGGAGATGGTCGTGGATTATCGGTGGTATTGGCGCAGTGGCTTGGCGAAAAGATGGCCATGCCCGGGTCGATTTGGGCACAGTTTTGGGCGCAGTTACGAGCGCAGTCTTTGGGCGCGTCGCCGAAGCGGCGACCGGGCTGGGATTTTCCGCCTCGGCGGCGGAAAACGGCGTCGGACGCCGCCGCGTTGCGGTCCACATCCCTCGCGCGTGCGGCGGGCGGCTGACAGGGAACAGCGCTTCGCCCCCTGCGGCAATGCGACACCGGTTGTCGCTTAGGGGCACCCGCACGCTATCGCTGGACCTCGCGGTGTGGCATGATTGAGCAGTCGCTGACCCAACGGTGGTGGGCGGAAAATGGCTGCAAAGTTCTGTTGCTATTTCAATATCAGTCCATGTCAGTCTTGGTGTTTCGTTTCTCAGCCTTGTCCAGCCTCGTCGCATCGTTCGCGTGCGGCGGGGAAATGGTCGTCACAGGAGCCAGCATTTGCCGGCTGCGCTCGTTCTTCCGGAGGTCCTATGGTCAGCACGTCCCCGCAAACACTGCCTATTTTCTACCGCCCTGAGCTCGCGCCCCCAGACGCGCAGGGCAACTACTCGAAATCGCCCACCAAACCTCGACGTTTCATGGAGTACCTGCGCACGACGTCGCTATGGCCGCATATCAGACTTATTGATGATTTTCAAAAGGTTACTCGTGAAGACCTCCTCCTGGCGCACGTGCCGAACTATGTCGATGCGATGATCCAGGGGACTCAACCTCTGTGTGAAAGCAATAGCTTACGGTGGTCGCCGGAGTTCCGCGACTCGGTGCTCTACACCAGTGGCGCGCTGCTTGCGGCCCTGCAGGCGGCCATCGCCGCGCCAGATCAGGTCACCATGGCGCCGGTGTCGGGCTTTCATCATGCAACCCCGGCTGGCGGTGGCGGTTTTTGTACGTTCAGTGGTCAAGTTGTGGCCGCGCTGCGGTTGTACCGGGAGCAGGGCCTGCGTGGTGCGTGGTTTGACCTTGACGGGCATATGGGTAATTCAATTGAAGATTCTCGGGCCTTTGCCCCCGACCTCAATCAGGCCATCGCCCGGGGCTGCAATGTCAATCCGCTGGGCCAACACGCAGCGTATCTGGCTGACTTGGATAAGCAGATCGCTGAAATTCGGCGACGTTTGCTCGCCGGTCAGGTGGACTATGTGGCCTTTGCCCACGGCGCCGATTCGCACCAGTGGGACCAACTCGGGCACCAGTGCACCACCGAGGAATGGCTGGAGGCCGGGCGGCGCATCTACGCCATGGTGCGCGAAGTGCGTGAAACGAAGCCAGTTCCGCTGACACTGGCGCTGTTTGGCGGCTACCGCGATGACCATCCTGAGTCGGTGCTGGGGCTGCACGCCATGGATTTGGCTGAGTGTTTGGCGCAACTGTATGGTATTTCTACAGGTTTTGTGGCGGAGGTGCGGTCGCCAAGGGGAGCGTGATCTCCTCTGGGGCGGTGTTGACGAGTGGTTCGGGGCGTTAGCGACTTCGCAGCTCCGCTAACCGCGCGTGCTCTAAGGCGATGCTGGTGTCGAAAACGCCTGGGTCATCCGAGCCGTGAACGACGCGCAGGTTTGTCTTTCGCTGCCAGGCTTGGCCGGACATGTCGACGGCCCAGGAAAAGCCGAGGCCGCTGATGATGGCGTTGGAGGTTGGGCAGATTTCGACGATGGCGCTGCGGGCGACGCGGCGGCGGACGCGGTTTTGCAAAGCCTCAACGAGTTCGAACCATTCGGCGGTCGGTCGGTCGTCGCCGAGGCGCTCGCTGTTGCCGAAGCAGCCCGGCGCGACGAGGTAGCGGAGGTTGCGAGG
>CAIMEY010000120.1 GCA_903840165.1 uncultured Myxococcales bacterium
CTAACGTACTTAGCGAAGTGCGCGCGACGGTTTGACTTGGCGCAGGAACAGGAAGATGGCCGATTGGTGGCGGGTTTGGAAGTCGTCATCCGAGGCCCTCAAAATGTTTAGGGAAATCGCTAAAGGAATTGGCTATGAGCGGGCGTTGGCTTGCGGGCACGGGCGAGGTGAGCAAGGCCACTGAGGATTTCGTGGCCCGGCCTGAATCGTGGGAATCAACGTGGGCGCGCAATTGTCGGCGCAATTTTCGGCGCTGCCGACGCCCGCAATTGGCCCCAGGATTCACCACCAAACTAGGTTGCCGCGAGACCGCGTCAAGGTCCAACCTACAGAAAGGTCCAGCAAAGTTGTTGCACCTCACGCGCGGCTGGACCTATGTGGCTGCCCGCGCATGCAGCCCATCGGTGAGGATGGATTGCATACCGACGAAAACGTAGGTGCGCTACGTACAGTCGGCTCCATCTTGGCCGATTTACCCTTGTGCGGCATCTGGTTACGCATCTATCCTCCGATGCGCCCTTGACTTTGGCCTAGACCGCGCCACATTGGCACAGCAACATCGCTGACTGCCGCCGCAACGCCTGCAGAACAATTCCACACCGCTGGCGCAGTTGTGGCGCAGCAGCGTGCGGGGCGGCCGCGCCAAAAGGGTGACAGCGTGGTGAATTCTTGGCTGTATTGGGTCCACCTTGGCGCCGCGAGTGCTGCCATGGCCTCCGCGCCCGCCGATTCCCCACCGCTGACGCTGCCGGCGATGATGTGGGCGACGCCGGCCCTGCTGCAAGTGCGCCATAAGCCTGATTCGCAAGCCGAAAAGGCCGGAACACTGCACCGCGGCGATGCCGTGCAAGTGCTCAGTTTCTTGCCGGACGACAAAGGCTCGCCGACCTGGGCCCTGATCGCCGGGGGGTATGCCGTCGCGGCAGCCTCGCTGGCACCCCTGGCCACGCGTCCGCCTGAAGCAGAGCTGACCAACGCGGCGGCACAGTTTGCATATGCTCGCGTTAAGAATGCAGATTCTCCGGAGTTTGTCAGTGCGGATGCCACATCGCGCCGACGTGGACGGCAGCCCGGCGCACGATTATTGGCCTTTGTGCCCGATAAGCCGCTGCTGGCCAAGGGCTGGCTGCGCCACGCGGGCGGCGGCTATATGATGCTGCGCGACCTACAACTGCTGACGCCTTCTCAGTTTTCCGGCGAGCACGAGCCGAAATTGCCTTTGGCGTTGGTCTTGAGGCGAACCCAGCTGCGCTCGAGTACTGGGACCAAGACGCCCCATTTCGTGAATCGATATGACCGCTTGCCGCTGATCAGCGCGCATGGCGACTCGGTGGAGGTACCCGGCGGGACCTTGGCCCGGGCACGGGTGCGGTTGGCACAGGCGACGGCGCGGCCGCCTCGGGTGCCCCTGCATGGCAAATGGCTACATATTGACCTCAATGAACAGACACTTGTAGCTCACGAGGGGGACAAAGCCGTGTTCGCGACGCTGATCTCCACGGGCCGAGATCCGCACCTGACCACCAAGGGTTTGTTCCGGATTTACGCAAAGACGGTCCACACGACCATGCGCGGGACCGGGCCCAAGGGCTACGTGGCCGAGGAAGTGCCGTGGGCAATGCACTATTTCCGCGGAGAGGCCCTTCACGGCGCTTACTGGCACGACCAGTTCGGCGTCGCTAAGTCCCACGGCTGCCTCAACATGTCGCCCGCCGACGCCAAATGGCTCTTTGCCTGGGTGACGCCGCCTTTGCCGCCCGGTTGGCACGGGCGACTGCTCGGGGCGGGCGAGGCCGCGGTGTACGTCGAGGTCGTCCAAGGTGGCCGGCTGCTAACGCCTCTTGCACCAAGCAAACAGAATAGCCGGAGCGAAAAGCCGGCCAAGAGAAATAGCCAAAAATAACAATGCGATATGGCGGACGGACCATCGTCCAGCCTGCAGCGGGCGGTGCTTGGGCGCTGGCCGACGATGGGCGCGCGATCACGGGCAGTCAGCCCCAAACTCGACGACGTCCCTGGCGCAAGAGCGCCGATCAACAGTGGTCGCAGCCGCCATTGCGTGCTCAACCGGACTGCGCGTCGCCGACCTTAGTTCAACCGGGAACGGCCGCTTGCGAGGCTTTTGGAGCCCATGGATCTCGTGAATTCAATAAGTTGAAGTGGCCCTAGCTTAACCGTTCGTGCCGGTCGCGCGGTTGGCTCGGGGGCAATTGCACCACGGCATTTGCGGACCGATTGCAGCCAGCACCGCGCTCAAATCTGCGCAAAGGTGGACTGTTTTTTGCCCCGCGGCGACTCATTGAGGCCTTAGGCCTAGCGCCGGCTGAGCCGCGTCCTACCCTAGACGGACAATGCTGGTGCCGCGAGGCCGTCCGAGCGCGCAGGGTTGCGCGCAGGAAAGGGGACTCGACCCGTTACCGCCGTTGTCACCGCTGCCCGAATCGTTGTCACGGGCGAGCAGGAGAGTCGCATGAAAACCAAAATCGTCAATGTCTTAGCAGCAGATGCCC
>CAIMEY010000121.1 GCA_903840165.1 uncultured Myxococcales bacterium
AGGGAGCGGGAAGGGGTGGGCAGAAATTGGTTTTGAATAATAGGATGTTAGAGGGTTGCTATACAAAGCCCAAAGGTGCCTGGGCCCGTCGCCGGCAAGTGCCGAGCCTTGATCGTCGTGCCCCGTCTACCCAACATTTGGAGCCGACTCGAGCCCAGCCAATCAATTGTACGCGCCGCCCCGACTCGCGACCCCAACCACATGGCCAAAACTGCCGATTTCCACCCGCGCTCGCAACATGCCTAATTAATCAAATTACTTACACCCTTGCTATACAAGGTCCTGGCGCCCCGACATCCATCATCAAGCCTGGCACCCCCCGCAGAAATACGTCGCCCTCCCCCCGAGCGAACAATGCCCCACCAGCCCCGAGCACCGGTGGCACCGCTGCCCCTGCCTCCCGTACACGTCCAGCTGCTGCTGAAAGTACCCGGGTGCCGCATCCCCGCCAACAAAGTCCTTCAACGTCGATCCGCCTGCATCAATTGCATCTTGCAGCACTGAACGGCTTGCCGCCACCAGCCGTTCGCACTCGGCCGCGCTCAGGGTACCCGCGGGCCGGAGTGGATGAGTTGCCGCGCGAAAGCACGTCTCGCTGGCGTAGATATTGCCAACACCTACAATGATATGGCCATCCATCAGCAACTGTTTGATCGCCGTAGTGCGCCCAGCGCACGCTTCGAGCAAGACCGTCGGAGTCCACAACGGCCCCAGCGGCTCCGGCCCCAATCGCTCGAGCAAGGGATGCCGCGTTTCAGCTTCATTTTCAAACACATCCAGCGCACCAAACCGCCTGGCATCGATGTACCGCAACAGGTGAGGGCCGTCCCCGTTCGGCCCATCCAGGTGCCACCGCCAGTGTTCATGCTTTTCCCAAGGTTGCCCCATGGATGGCTCGATGAACAGGCGCCCGCTCATGCCAAGGTGGACCAGCACCGTACGTTCGGTGAAGTCAAATAGCACGTACTTTGCACGTCGATGAACACCAGTAATTTCACAACCTTGCAGTGCAAGGACGGCATCAACGGGAACGGGATAGCGAAGGTCAGCCCGCCGAACATGCACCTCAGCCACGCGGGCCGCTGTCACCCTCGGACGCAAATAGCGAACAACTGTCTCAACTTCTGGCAGTTCCGGCATTTGGTCCACCTGTGGCTAATGGGCCCGCGAGGGTAGTCCAAAGGGCCGAGACCCCCTTCGACTGCAGGTCAGCGTGTCCTCCAACATTGCCATATCACTGGCAAATCGATCCCGCATTGACAACTTGCCCCGCCATTCATCGTCGGTGACGCCCGCGTCCTGCACCAGACGAAACTCATTGCCGTGGGCCAGCCGCGCCCGCGTGTCCACTGCAATGCAATGACAAATCTGCCAAACCCACCGTAATCGTTGGCTTCTTCCGGCCAACGCATCGCCATGAACCAAGTCGACCTGAACTTCGGCCGCCACGTCGAACCATCGCTGCTGCAACCGCAGGGCAATATTGTTAGTCTCGGTGAGCTCAGCATTCATGCGGGCATGTAGACGTGCAAGGGGCACCGGGTCGTACGAATCGGCTCCGCCTGTAGGATTGCGGGTCTCGGGCCGATAGACGTTGTAGTACAAGGTTTCAACCAGCGAGAAATACTTGCGAATCAATCGCTCAGTCTCTCGATCCCGGACGGCAGCGTTGCGCAGGGACGGGTCCTCAGGAACGCCAACCACAGCAGCCGGTGTCGTGTCGTCAGAAAGCGACGCAGTTGGCGCTGGTTGGGGAGCTGATAGCGGCAGTGGCTGCGGTCCGGGATACTGGACCCTGGCAAAAGACGTCACGGTCTTGGGTGGTCCACGGCGTACGGCGACGCTCTGGCAGCCGACAACGAGCCCGAACAGGGCCAAGGCAACTCGCCGTCGCGTCAACAGACCACCTGAGGAGGGAAAAGCGAAGAAGATTACTGTCCTGGAATCCGACCCGCGTTGCTCGGTCCGCCAAAGGGCGCGATCCATGCCTGGGAAATGGCCGCATGGCTTGTGGCAAAGGCGCGAATTGTCACGCCATCCCAGACGTACAGTGTTCCGTCCGGCGCCAGCACGGGAGACGGCCGCACGCCCGGGTTGATCCACGTCTGCATCGGTGAGGCAAAGCTATTGTTCCAGCTCACTTCCCCGGCAGACGCATCATATAGGGCAAGGCCCAGGAGCTGGCCGTTCTTGTCAATCGCCGCGACGGCACCGTCATTGCTCACGTAGAGCGTACCGTCAGCAGCGACCACCGGACGGCCGGTCGGGTGGTGGCGCGTCGAATCGGTCACAGACCCCGACGATGAGAATGGCGAATAGGACGTATTCTTGGTGTCAAAACCATCGAATGTCCAAGCTAGTTTGCCGGTCTTGGCATCCAAGGCGTAGAGGGGATCGACCGGATGGCTCACGGCATTTTCCCAAACAGGGAAGTAGACTTGGCCGTTCGCAACCGTTGGCGCCGCCGCAACATTGCAATCGGTGCAGGGCGGAGTAAATGCCCATTCTGACACACCTTTTTCTGAAACGCGAACCAACTGATGGTTCCCCGCGCCTACGGCATACGTTTCGCCGGCGGGACCAGGCGCGAAGTCGACGATACCCGCGGCGATTGGATACGCCCAGAGTTGCTTGCCGTCGGCACCTTCCGCAACGATTTCGCTGTACACGGGGGCTCCGCTGCCCAAGGTGCCGGCTGAACCGACCACGGTGTGCAAGTAGCGAATCGAACCGTCTGCCAATACGGCGGCGGGCGAAGCGTCGGCGCGCTGACCGACTACGACGCCCGTGGCGCGCTCAAGCAACCACAGCGTATTGAGGCCTGTAAACGAGGACGTGGCCGCGTACACCGTAGTCGCGCTCAGTGTCGGCGGTGTCCCGGCGGGCACACCAGTGACCGGCGCTGACCACCGTTGCGTCGAGCCATTGTAGGACAGGACGTTGCCGCCCTGGCCAACCGAGCCGGTGGCATAGAGGGCACCCGACTCGTCGGTGGACGGTGTCGAAAGTTGCTGTTTGGTATCAGCAATCCGGCTCACGGTTCCGTCGGTGCGCACTTCGATGAGTTCACTGCCGCGGGCCAGGACGATTCGCCCGGTCTGCACGGCGACGGGTGGCCACTGCACGGCCTGGCCCCCGAGGTCGACAGCGTAGGAGGAGCGGCCAAATTCGCCGCAAACCGAAATTCCCCCTGACGTTTTGCATACATCAGAGTTTGTACCACAACCGGCAACGAGCAGACATGCGGCCGAGACCGCGCACAGCGCGTTGTACCAAGAAAGGTTCAGCTTCGCAGACATTGTCCCTCCAAGGGCAAGCAATTGCTTTAAGGGTGCGGCCTAGCGGCACCTTCAACCCGAAATGTTGGCGTTATCGACCTCAAAAGTTTCGATAGGGCGGCCGAATGGGGGTCCCTGCTACGCCAACGCACGTTGATCCCCGGCGATTCAGCCGCCGATTCGGTCACCGTACAGGGTTCCGCAGCGGTACGCAAGTACTAATATCGTCTGTTATTTTCGAAGCTTGACGAACCGACGGCGAAAACGATCGGCCACGCCGTGCAGACCGGGCACGCGCAGCGGAATGCCCACGGCCAGAACGACAACAAACCAAGCCGTTCCGGACAGAACCAGTTGCGTTACGCGCTGTTGGTGCACGCCAAGACCGAGATCGCCCAAGCGGGTCTGGCACTGCATCAGCACCCAGCCAGCCACGGCGGCCGCCAGCAGGGCAACGACCAGGGACCGCCAGACCGCGCTCGCCAGCGTCGGGACAACTAGGCCCAGGCGACGGTGGGCCAGAATGCCCACGGCCACCGCCTGACAAGTCATGCCGATGGTCGCCGACCACGCCAGGCCAAGAATCCCGAAATGTTCCGCACTGATAGCATAGAGGGGTACAATCGCCACGGTCAGCGCCGTGGTCAGCAGCATAGGCCGCCAACTGTCCCCGGTGGAAAAGAAGCCTCGGGCCAGCACTTGTTGGGCGGACCACGCAGCGATGCCAAGGCTCAGCGGCTGCAAGAGTTCGGCAACGCGGCGAGCATCATCGCTTGAAAAGTGACCGTATTGAAACAGATTTTCGACGATCGGCCCTGCCAGCACGTAGAGAAGCCCGGACACCAGAACGGACAGGGCGACAACGCCCGAGACGGCCTGAGTCAAGACCTGGGCAAGCTCATCTCTCTGGCCTCGGGCAAACAATTGTGCGATAAATGCGCCAGTTGCCTGGCTTGCAGCACTGCCGATGAGACCGATCGGCACCAGCATGACGCGGCGTGCGTTGGCGAGCCAGGAAATCGACCCCGGTGCCAGGCGCGAGCCATAGCGACGGCCGAGCCACTCGTCCACGGTCGTGAGGCTCACGCCAATCATCAGGGGCAAGGCGGTCCAGAGAAATGCCCGAAATTCCTTGTCATTCGGTGCCCATAGCGGTCGAAACCGCAGGTGGCCTCGCGCCGACCAGAGGGGAATCGCCAGCGCCCCAAGGGCCGCGCCTACCAAGGCGCCCCAGGAAAAGCCTTCAATACCAAACGTTTTTCCGCCAAGCAGCCCGCCAGCAATAATGCCGCCGTTGTACAGCAAGGGCGTCAGCGCCATCGCGCGAAAGGACTGGCGCGCCAGCAAGGTTGCTTGGATTAAGCCTCCAAGAACAAAGAATAACTGGGCCGGCAGGATGATTCGGGTGAGGTGGGCTGTGAGCGCGATCTTGTCCGCAGAGAACCCGGTGCACCATAGGCGGATGAGCGGCGTGGCTGCGACCTCCCCTACCAGAACCAGGCCGACGGTGATGACACCGACACACGTGAAAACAAGCGAGAAAACGCGATCGGAATCGCGAAACTCAGGCAGCGCAGTCCCTTGCTCGGTCGCCACCTGCTCCTGTCGCAAGAGCGTGGACATGCGGGGCAAGAGCGTCGTGGTCAACGCGCCGCCGGCCAGGAGATAATTGAGCATATCCGGGATGGTAAAGGACGCTTGGTACGCGTCGGTCAGGCCGGTCGCGCCAAATTGGTAGTTGATCAGCCAATCGCGACCGTAACCCAGCAAGCGGGAAAGTAGACTGCTTGCTGCGAGCAGCAGCGTGACAGCTTGGATGCGGCGTTGGAGATCTTGGGCCATAGGCGGAGCATAGCCGCTGCCGCCAAGGTCGCCAGAAACGTGTATAGCAGCCCCGTAACACCATGGCATTCATGGCATTTTTCCGACGACTGCGTCCGAAACGTCGAACCACGATCGCCGGGACTAGACGGACGCGCCCTCGGCCCAGGGGCCACGGGAATTCTTGCTGACGGCTCACCGAGGCGCTACACAGAAGACGCTGCGACGCCGACTGCACTGCGCACCGGGCCAGCGGCAATTCGCAATCGCTCCTGAGCAAAGGTCGATCATGGACCTGTTACACGCGACAATCCTTGGAATTGTTGAGGGTTTGACTGAATTCCTCCCCGTTTCGTCGACCGGCCATTTGGTGTTGGTTGGCCACTGGCTGGGGCTCGGTCAGGGTGCCGACAAAGAGGCGCTAGACGCCTTCGACATCGTCGTGCAGGCCGGGGCTTGGCTGGCCTGTGTGCTGTACTATATCCCTCTTTTACAAGAGAAATTTCGCGCGGCCATTGGACCAGACCCAGTGCCTAGGCAGCAGGCCCGGTCCCTGATCCTGGCGGTGGCGGCAGGATTTGTGCCGATCGCCATCATCGGCAAGCTGTTTGGCAAGGTCGTGAAGGCCAAGCTCTTTCACCCCACGCCGATCGCGATTGCGCTTGTGGTCGGCGGGGTTGTCATGATCGTCGCCGAACGGCTTCTGCGCAATCGTGGCCGAATCTCGTTGCAAGACATGAACTTGCGAACTGGTCTTGCTATTGGCACCCTTCAATGCGCCGCGCTGGTACCGGGCACTTCGCGGTCCATGGCGACGATCGTCGGCGGCTTGGTGCTGGGACTTGACGTGAAGGCCGCCGCTGATTTCTCTTTTCTGCTGGCAATTCCGGTACTTGGCGCTGCCACCGGCTATGAGGTCATCAAGTCTTGGCACGCCCTCATGAACGATATTGGCCCCGAAGCGATCACGGTTGGGCTCATCGCGTCCTTTCTGACGGGCCTCGCTGCCATTGCATTTTTCCTCAAGAGTTTGAAGGCATTTGGCCTCACAGCCTTTGGGATCTACCGGATTGCGCTGGGCGCGATCGTGTGGCTGACCCTGCGATGAACAGTGATTCTCCTTGTGCCTCGGCACGTTGCTTCGTTCTGACGGCCGGAGGCACGCGCGAGCCCCTTGACGCCGTGCGCCACATCAGCAACGTGGCCAGCGGGTCATTACCTGCTGCAATTGCAAACGAATTGCTATGTAGAGGCGCCACGGTCTACTACATCCACGGCCCTGAAGCGCGCCTGCCCGGCCACGTGTCGGTCCAACTCGAATTGATGCATGATACCGCTAAACTGCATGAAATGCTTAGCCTTCTCAACCAACGTGTGCTGACCTTAGCTGCGGAGGTGGCCGGCGGCCATTTGCACTTGCTTCCCATTGTTCGTGCCGTGGAAGCCGCTGAAGTACTAAAGACAATCGTCGGACAGGTCCATCCCGAAGCAGTCGCGTGTGCAATGGCAGTGGCCGATTGGGCACCGATCTTTCATGCCGGCAAGATTGCCTCGCAACTACTTGGAACGGAATCAGAACTGGCGATTCACCTGCAGCCGACGCCAAAGGCCATTGATGGCGTCAAGGCGGCTTGGCCGGCGACTCGGTTGCTCGGTTTCAAACTGCTTGCCGATGCCAGCGAGGCGGACCTGCTGAGCGCTGCAACGCGTCTGCTGGAGCGCAGTGGCGCAGATGCCGTATTTGCCAATGATATGAGAGAGTATCGCCAGGGCATTCGTCAGGGTCTGCTGATCTCGGCACTCCCGGACCACATCAGCCGTTTGCATGGAGGCGTTGGCGAGACGGGCCTGCAGAAGTTGGCATTCCACCTAGCGAACTGGTTGATGCCGCCCGCGCAACAGGACTGCGGGCGGTAGCCGGCTCAACCCCTCTAAAGCCTTGGATCTCTTAGTGATTGTTGCGATTCCCCGAATTGCGGTTTGCCTTGTGCCTGCGCGGATTCGCCGAGGTGTGGCTACGTTCGCCTTGTAGTGGGCCCGCACCAGATTCCTGTTTGGATTCAAGGTCGATGCGCGTATCCAGCGCTACCATGCCGGCCAGAATCGCCTGTGCAAATAGGGCGGGCGTCTTTTTGTCGAGAAGGTCTTTAGATTCAAGCGGATGACTGATATACCCTACCTCTAGCACCACGGCCGGCATCTTGGCCTCTTTGAGCACGCCGAAAGGTGCCTGCTTGACGCCGCGAAAGCGCGCATCCTTGCGAATCTTCTGCAAGGCTGACGCCAGCTGGAGCGCGAAGACCTCCGCTCGACTGTGCGCCGCCACGGCCCCGAGGTCCGTCACAATGCCCGAGACGGACCACGGAATGGCTCCGACCCCATCGCGCGGGCCGCCGCCCTCTTCGCGCTCGACCAACTGCCGGTTGGCCTGGGCGACAGCATCTGCAGCCAAGAAGAAGACCTCCATGCCGCTTGCCTGCGGAAGTTCATGAGAATTCGCATGGATACTGATCAGCAGGTCAGCCTGCCATTGGTTGGCCAACCTCGGCCGATCGCGGAGCCCCACATCGGTATCCGTCTGTCGGGTGAGCAGGACCTCGGCGGTACTATGAGTTCGTAACCATGCCGCAATTGCGTTGGCATAGTCGAGCGTTAGCACCTTCTCGGCAATTCCGGCAATGCCGATGCTGCCGGCGTTCGTCCCTCCGTGCCCGGGGTCCAGCACAACGCGACGCACGTGGCGCAAGGCCACCGGCTGCGGCTCGGCCGAATAGGCCACGACGGGCGCGCACAACAGCAGCCAGAGCCAGAACAGGCGTCGAGCCGAGTGTCGGAATTTGGCGATTAACTTCAGCAAGTTACGACCTTGATATACAACCAATTTTCGCCCGACTAGCCGCGAAAACTGCCGGCAATTCGGTCTACTTCCGCCCAGATATCGGTTCGTGCCAGCAACTCCTTCGCCGCTAGCCAATCGTCAACCTGCCCAGGCCTCTTGGCTCCGGCAATAACCACTGTCATCACCGGGTTGCGCAGGCACCAAGCCAGTGCCAGAGCCGGCACAGGCGCGCCGATCCGCTTGGCGACCAGTTGCAGGCGGGCGACGACGGTAAGCGCGCGCAGGAAGCGATTTCCCAGGAAGCGGTCATCGCGCCCCCTCAAGTCGGACTCGGGAAAACGCTGCGTTGCTAGGAACTTACCTGTGAGCAAGCCCCTACACAGCGGCTCGTAGCCGATGACGGGCAGCGCAGTTTCCTGACAATAGGCCTGCAGTTGTTGTTCAAATTCACGGCGAAGCAGGTTGTACGGCGTTTGCAGCGTCGCGACTCGTCCCCAGCGGTTGGCCTCAGCAAGCCCCTCGGCGGTGTAGTTGCAAAGACCGTATTGGCGAATCTTTCCTTGCGTTTTCAGCAGTTCCAGCGCACCAACGGTATCCTGTAAGGGCGTGCCGCGTTCGCAGGGCCAGTGAACTTGCAGAAGGTCGATGCATTCCAGCCCGAGGCGGCGCAGGCTTGCTTCTGTATCCTCTTGAATATATTGAGGAGAAAGGTCTGACTCGGCATGTTCGCCACTGCCGTCCCAGCGAACGCCAACCTTGGTCACCACGCACACACGGCTCAGCCGATCGCCAAAGGCTCTTACCAGCAGTTGATCTGCGTGGCCGTGACCATATAGGGGTGCGGTGTCAAACCAGTTGATGCCCACATCGACGGCATGTCGCATAGCGGCCACGACGTCGTCATCGCGCACATCCTCGCCCCACCACCGTCCGCCGGCCGCCCAGCAACCGAAGCCGACAGCGCTGACACGGGCAGTTGCGCCGTGATCGTCCACGGCCCCAGGCAGTTGCCGGTTCCAAAGATCCGACCCAGAATCAAGCGGTTGCGTCACGGCTACGCCGGAGGGACCGCGTCCTTCCTCGGCGCTGGCACTGACCGAAGCGGTCGTTTCTTGGCGTGCGCTAACCATGGTTTGGGCGACTACTTCTTCTTCTTGCCGTCATCCAAATCCGCAATGGACAAGGAGAACTTCTTGCGGAGTTCCTCAGGAACGGGCGGCAAGTTCTCAAAGCGATCGCCCGCCTCCATCGGCGGCAATTCGCTCGGCGTCAGACCACCTTCTTCGTAGGTCACGGCCGACATGAACCAAGACGTCTCACTGAACTTCTTGGAACGCTTGCTCTTGTCACCGCCAGCAGCCGCGGGGGCAATGGACGGAGTCGCAGGTGCCGCGGCCGGAGCGGCGCTTGCCTTAGCATCACGCCAAGCCGAAGCAAGTTCAGCTACTTGTGTCGCGCCGACCCACTTCTGGGTCCGACCATCGAATACGTACTCATCCGAGCGCAAGCTGCCGTTCTTGACCATGTCAATCAAGGCTTCAAGCGAGAATTCCTTGGGTTGACCGTCGCGCTGAAGGTAGAATTTCATCTGGGCTCCATAAGTCGCGAGTGCGTCGCAAGCCTAGTTGGCGACGCTGCTGGCCGCGCAGGTTCCTGTTAATTTTCTGCCAATTGGGCCACAAGCTAATGTGGGCCTCATGGCGCTGACCATGAGCGACGGACCTGTTGCGGGCCACCTTGGCCGAGCCTAGGCTCCATCGTACCGCCGAACGTCGCCCCACTTCGGAACGCCGCCGAATCACGTCCGATTCCCTACGGAGAGGACGTAACGGCTGGCCTCACTGGGCCAAGCCAGCGGGCGGTGCAGCTACCAGGCCAGCTTGGAGCCGGCCAGCGTAGTCATCGGGTGTGGTCATTGGATTTGACCGTCACCAGGCACGTGAAAATGTCGCAGTCTTCCCCAGTTTGTGCGGTTATCCCCTGGGGGCCTGAACTCTGATGTTGCCCGCGAAGGACAGACAGAGCTGGCTCATTCAAGTTCGCGGCTTTACACCGCTATCTTGGCTGAAACCCAACCCGCAAGGCTTCCGCCGTGGCAGGAGCATAGTGCACGCGTCGCGGCCATGCAACCGACCGCCGGTGAACTTCACGCCCATCGGTGACGGGCGGAGCGTAGTCCGAAACGCTGGCCTCGCCAGTTTCCGCCAAACCGGCTAGGGTCCTGGGGAGCGGGTATGGGCCGGGTCCGGGCCCCGATGGGAAATTGTAACATGCATTCAAAATGTTACGGGCTTGCTATACACCCCAAAATCAGAGCTGAGCGAGTCGCTGCCGAGGACGGCACGGGCGGTCAACGATGCTAATAACCACTGAACCTTCCTTACGTTCTCCTGATGCGCAGCCTCGCGGCATCGCCAAACCTGCCAACAGCCGCACCAAGCTTTGGCTCTGGCTGTCGCTGGCACTCGCCTGGACTTGGTGCATCCACTTCTGGCCGGGTTTCCACACCGCAAACGAGTCCATTCGCTTGTACTTTGTCCAAGCCGTGGTCGAGACCGGACACCCCGAACTCGATCCAATTGTCGCCCGCCACAAGGTAACCCCCGTAGATCGCAGCGAATATGGCGGGCATATCTACATGGACAAGGCGCCGGGGCTGTCCCTGCTGGCACTGCCGATTCACCCCCTGTTGCGCCTGGCCCGGCCGGCGATCGACGACCGAGACTTCTGGTTACTAGGCTGGATCTGCACGCTTTTTGCCGTAGCGCTGCCCATGTTGCTCGCACTGGGGCAGTTGCAGAAGTGGCTTCGGGACGCCGCGGGGCTAGGGGATCGCGACTCGCTGCTCGTGGTGCTCGCGCTCGGCCTGGCAAGTCCGCTATTTGTTTACGCAACACTGTTCTTTGGCCATGGCCTCGCCGCGGCTTGCGTGGCAGGGGCGGTCTTTGGCCTTGCCCGTCGAGCGCCCGAGCACTGCACGCGCGCCCAATTCGCTTTGTCCGGCGCACTGTTGGGATGGGGCGGGCTGACCGACACGCCAGTGTTCGTCTTGGCCGCAATGCTCTCAGTTTGGGCCTGGGGCCGCGCCTTGCCGCCTGAGGCTGGGTGGTCTTTTCTCAAAAGACTTCAAGCAATTGCGCCGCTACTGGCGGGCATTGCAGCGGGCCTTGTGCTGCAACTGGCCGTGAACGCGTGGACGCTTGGAAGTCCGCTGCGCTTTGCCTACCAGTACAAGGGCGACTCCAACTTGGCGCGCATTATGGCCACGGGCTTTCTCGGCTTTCGCCCGCCCCAAGGTGATGCATTGTATGGACTTTTTCTCGGTCCGCAGCGGGGGCTGTTCTATCATGCGCCCTGGCTCGCCGTAGCGACTGCGGGCCTAGTTTTAGGTGCTAGAGACAAAAAATCCTTATGGTTCAATAGATTAGATGCCGGCGCATTGCTAGCGGTTAGCGTCGGTTACGCCCTGCTTGTGTCCGGGTTTGCCGATTGGCCCGCAGGCGATTGCGCAGGTCCGCGCCACCTGATGCCCATTGTGCCGCTGATCGGCGCGGGCCTTGCTTTTGTGTGGCGATGGCCCCAGTTACCCCGCATCGGACGCGCTGCGATTGCGGCTGGAATCTATGTCGGGGCGCTCATGGCCGCAGCAGTCGTGGCAACCTTCCCCTATCATTTTGCAAACCTAAGTATGCCGGTACTGCAACTCTCGTTTCCTTTGGTGGTTCAAGGCTTCTTCGCTCCCAGCGTCGGCCGCCTGATGGGCCTCAAGGACTGGACTTCATTTGGCATTTTCGTTGTCGTATGCGCCCTGCCCTGGCTAATCCGCCTGCTGCTGCCGATCCAGGCACCAGTTGCGGTTGAGGCCATTGCGCCCCAGCCTGCAACCTCGGCCCGCCCCCACAGCCGCCCGGTGGAATGGACCGTCGCCGTCATTTTACTGATCGCTTGGCTGGTCACCGCGATGGCCAGTGTGCCTTCGCGTCAGCGCCGAAAGGTCGAAGGGGCGTTGCTAAAAGCACAAATGCTCATGGGGCCAGACGCTTATGAGCGAGACGGCCTCAAGCCGTGGCAGCGGGGTCGGCAGATCGAGGATTGACGGGGGCGTTGCGCGGTGCTTAGTCGAAAAACACGCTTACGAACAAATAGATAGCCCCTTGCTATACAAGGCCGATCGTGGAACCTAGCCAATAGCCCCCGCCTGATCGACCGCCGCAACCAACTCCACGCCTCAGCGACGACCTCGGCCACGACAATAGCGGTGATTCGGTGCAAGGGCAGGAATTATATGCTTGCAGAACAGGTAGTTAGAGGCTTGCTATACAGCGGAGTTCGGCCTCAGGCACTCCCGGCCCGGGGCCTATCGCTGCTCAGCCAAAGGCTTTTCCAAATTCCATTTACGGAACAAGACCTTACACCCTTGCTATACAACGAATTCGCCAGTAATTCCACGTCACAAGATGTCCGGCCTATGCGCCCACGTCCCCATGAGGTCGAGCCGCCACGCCCCGTCCTCGTGCACCAAGGCCCACTGCCGCGGCTTGCCGCCCGCCTTCACCAGCAGCACAACCGAAGCTTCTCCAGGTTGAACACCAAGCACTTCAATAGGTTGCGCATCATGCCCTAGTTCGAATGGCCGCGACGCCGGCGACTGACTTGCCCACATCGCCTGCACCAAGGGCCGCGAAGCGCGGCTCAGCAGCGCGATCACGGGGCCATGCTGCCCTGAGCGCAGGGCGCGTTCAAATCGCGGCGCAAAGTCTTCGGGGCGGTCGGAGCAAGCGACCATTAGCAGGGCAGCGGCAACGCTGACACGCAAGGCCAGACTGGTGTCCAAGGCCGTATGCCTATGAAACCACGCCATCAATCGATGCTCCGTCCGGGGCACCCGGTCTGTGAAATAGAGGTCGAAACAGTGCCAGAGACGCGGGGTGACGCCGCGCAAACAGACCGGCAGGTCGTCGTTGGGGTGCCTGGATAGCGTTTCACCCGGCCCCCAGCGCCCGCCGGCGTCGATGTCGCGAATGTGTTCTGGCGCCAAAGCGTGCCGGCTAGACTCAGCGCGGACCGTGAATCACGCCGTCGCACTGAGTCCCTGCAAGAGAGCGAAGCGAAGTCTTCGCCCAATACCCAGGCCCAGTCTTCGCTAGAGATCTAGGCCCAGTCTTCGCTAGAGATCTAGGCTCCGTATTCGCCGGGGAGTCAGGGTCGGCCCAGCAATAGCGCTGCAAATACAATGGAATTTGGTGCGAGGAGCGGGACTTGAACCCGCATGCCCTTGCGGGCGTCAGCACCTCAAGCTGGTGCGTCTACCAATTTCGCCATCCTCGCGGTGTGCTTCAGGCGCACGCAGCACCCAAGCGGGGGCGTAGATTGCACCGCCCGAATCGCCGCGTCAAGCGCGTGCACGACAATCGCGACGCGAAATCGCACGGGGCAGGCAGCGCGCCGTGAAAAAATCCACCTGCAGCCCTTGCGCCACTGACCCAGCAATCGGTACTGTTGCCCAGTCAGCAGCAGAGGCGTGGACCGATGTATGGCTTGACGCGGGCGCGGAGTGAAATCGATGGGCAACAGAGCACTGGGATTGGGGTTATTGCTGATTGGGCTTATGGCTAGTGCACTCTCGGGCTGCGTTGACAGTTCGGTCGTGACCATCGCCAACGCCAAGTGCACGACCGGTCGGGCCTGGGGCGGCGGCAACGATCGATCGACCCTGATGCACCCGGGGCGCGGTTGCATCGGCTGCCACAAGAGCAAGGGGCCGCAATTCAGCATTGCCGGCACGGTGTTCCAGCCCGAAGCGACATCTGACGAAGACGATTGCCTGGGCCTTGGCGGCGTTACCATCACGATTACCGGCGCGGATGGTCAAGTATTCAACGTTTTGTCCAATGAAGTTGGCAATTTCTACTTACCCAAGTCCGCTGCGACACTGGCCCTGCCCTACAAGGCGACCGTGACGTACCAAGGCAAGTCGCGCAACATGCTAACCCCGCAAACCTCCGGGGATTGCAACAGTTGCCATACGTCCGCAGGCCTGGACGTTGGGCCTTCTGGCCGGGTCATCACGCGCCCACTTTGATGACGGCGCATGACCTGCTGCGCGTGATCGGCGGCATGGTCTCCGAGGTGACTTGATCTCGATCAAGCTATTTACTGATCCGAATCAAGGCACGCCTACCCTGGACGGGCTACACCTCAGCTACCACCCTGCTGGAGCACGTTCCACCAGGGCTCGGAGGCTCCGATGTCCCAGTCCGCATCCACACCCGTGGCAACCATTGAAGAAACGTTGGCGGTTGTCCAGGCGCTTGAAGGCGTCACGGACATCGTTGCTGGCAGCGGTCAGGTGCTGATTCATCGCAATCACGTGCCCCTCGGCTTCTACGTCGTTGTGGACGGGACCCTCATCCTGTCCGACGGTCACGGCGTTGAATTCCTGCGCGCAAGTGCCAGCTCAGGGCCTATCTTGGTCCCTGCGGTTGGCGAGTTGGAGGTTGCGGCGGCCCGTTCGGCACGGGTCGAGGTGGGCGCGCACGTGCTCTATCTGCCCCGCAGTCTAGCCCTGTTCAATCCCGACATTCGCAGCCTGCTTTCCGGGCTGGAATTGCGAGCGGTGTCCCTGCAATCGACAATATTGTCAGGCACATCCGCACAATCGGCAGCGTCTCCAACGACGGTGCCGGGTTCCCTTGTTTCGCTTCACCCGGTAGCCGCCTCAACAGCTACCGTAGATTCGAACGGCGCGAAACAACCTTAGTTGATGTGAACGAAAGGTGCTGCTGCTATCGACACGCCGGCCGGGACGGGGGTTCCAGGCCAGCGAGCAACCTAGCGCCCGACGCCAACTTGAAAGGCCCAACATGAGTACCATAAGTAACGGACCTATTGAGCGATTTAGCTACGACGACGCCGTTGTACGCAAGTTTGCCATCGTCACCATCATCTGGGGTTTTGTCGGCATGCTCGTCGGCCTCATCCTGGCAGCCCAGCTGGCATGGCCGCAATTGAACATGGGATTTCTGCACTTTGGCCGCCTGCGGCCTTTGCATACCAATGCCGTGATCTTCGCCTTTGCCGGCAACGCGCTGTTCACCGCCATCTACTACTCCAGCCAGCGACTGCTCAAGGCGCGCTTGTGGAAGGATTGGCTCAGTAATTTCCATTTTTGGGGCTGGCAAGCAATCATCGTCTCCGCAGCCATCACGCTGCCGCTCGGCATCACTTCCGGCAAAGAATACGCCGAGTTAGAGTGGCCGATCGACATCGCGATCGCCGTTGTCTGGGTCGCGTTCGCCATCAACTTCTTTGGCACCATCGCCACCCGACGCGAACGGCACCTGTACGTCGCGATCTGGTTCTACATTGCCTCGGTCGTCACCGTGGCAGTCCTCCATATTTTCAACAGCTTGGCAGTCCCCGCCAGCATGTGGAAATCCTACAGCCTGTACGCCGGCGTGCAGGACGCCTTCATGCAGTGGTGGTACGGCCACAACGCGGTGGCGTTCTTCCTAACCACGCCGTTCCTTGGACTGATGTACTACTTCATGCCTAAGGCCGCGAATCGCCCGGTGTTTTCCTATCGCCTGTCCATTCTGCACTTCTGGTCCATCGTCTTCATCTACATGTGGGCCGGTCCTCACCATTTGCATTACACGGCGTTGCCGGAATGGGCTTCGACCCTGGGTATGCTGTTCTCGGTGATGCTGTGGATGCCGTCCTGGGGCGGTATGATCAATGGTCTTCTGACGTTGCGTGGCGCTTGGAGCAAGGTCAGCACCGATCCAGTGCTCAAGTTCTTCGTCGCCGGCGTCACGTTCTACGGCATGTCGACCTTTGAAGGGCCGATGATGTCGATCAAGACCGTCAACGCCCTGTCGCACTACACGGACTGGACGATCGCCCACGTGCACTCGGGCGCTTTGGGTTGGAACGGCTTGTTAACATTTGGCATGTTGTACTGGCTGGCTCCTCGCCTGTTCCAGACCAAGTTGTGGTCGACCAAGCTCGCCGAAGTGCACTTCTGGATCGCCACGGTCGGTATCCTGCTGTACGTCATCGCGATCTACACCGCTGGCGTTACCCAAGGCCTGATGTGGCGCGCCTTTGATGAAACGGGACGCCTTGCCTATCCCGACTTTGTCGAGACGGTCGTTCGCCTTTTCCCCATGTATGTCGTGCGCTTCCTGGGCGGCACCCTGTTCCTTTCAGGCGTGGTCCTGTGCGGCCTGAACCTGTTCAAGACCTGGCAGACCCGTCCGAGCGAGTATGCGATCGAAGTGTTCGAGGCCCCGGCCCTGAGCAGCTCCGAGTCGTTTAACGATTCGAGTCGCGGGTTTACCTCCATGGACTGGCACCGCGTGTGGGAACGCAAGGGTCTGCTCTTCACGGTGCTGACGGCGCTCGCCGTGATCACCGCGTCCTTGTTCGAGATTATTCCCACCTTCCTGGTGCGCTCCAATGTGCCGACGATCGCCTCGGTCAAGCCGTACACGCCCCTTGAGTTGGCGGGCCGGGAAATCTACATCTCCGAAGGCTGCTACAACTGCCACTCGCAGATGATTCGGCCGATGCGCGCGGAAACAGAGCGTTATGGCGAGTACAGCAAGCCCGGCGAGTTCGTCTACGACCACCCGTTCCAGTGGGGTTCGCGACGCATTGGCCCGGATCTGCACCGCATCGGTGGCAAGTACCCGAACAGCTGGCATGTCAACCACATGCGCGCTCCGGCGGACGTGACGCCGCGGTCGATCATGCCGCCTTTCCCGTGGTTGCAGGATCAGGACCTCGATTGGCAGAGCGTGCAGAACAACGTCGACGCGATGGCCATGCTCGGCGTGCCCTATGGCGAAGATGTGCTGGCTGGCAAAGCCATTGAGAAAGCGAAGATTCAGGCCGGCACCATCGCCGCGGATATCGCAGCAACTGGGGGCCCCAAAGGCCTGGAAAGCAAGAAGATTACGGCGCTTATCGCCTATTTGCAGCGTCTGGGCACCGACATCAAGGCCCCAGTGACCGCAGCGGCCGCTGGTGACAAGCCGGCCCCGGCGAGCAAGTAGGCCAAAGGTAAGGAGGGAAAGGTCATGAAACTGACTGATATCATGAGCAACATGGGCCTAGAAGGCTGGGCCGAACTGGGGCTGGTGATTTTCCTCGCAGTCTTCATCACGCAGGCGGTCTGGGTGTTCTGGCCGTCGCGCAAATCCATGCTGCAACAAGCGGGCCATATGCCCCTGCAGGACCAGGTCGCTGTAGCCCAAGCGCCGGCGACCGGTCCCAACCAACACGAGGTGCTCCGATGAGCAATGCCAACCAAGAGACCCATGGCGCCAACGGGCAAGATCGCCTAATGGCGCATGATTATGACGGAATTCAGGAATTCGACAACCCGATGCCGGCCTGGTGGAAAGCCATCTACATCGTGTCGATCATCTTTGCAGTCGGCTATTACCTGTATTTTTACCAGGGGATGGGCGGCAAGTCGATCCACGAAGAATACGACGCTGAAGTGGCGGAAGCCCAGGTGAAGTACGCGGCCTTCAGCTTGGCCGAAGTCAAGGAAGCGGATCTAGAGGCTTTAGCCAAGGATCCTGCTGCTGTTGCGGCTGGTAAGGCCAAGTTCGCCGCCGTTTGCGTCGCCTGCCACGATCAGCAAGGACAAGGCAAGATCGGCCCCAACTTGACTGACGAATACTGGATTCACGGCAAGGGCACCTTGGTCGACATCATCAAGGTCGTCTCCGAAGGCGTGCCAGCCAAGGGCATGCCCACGTGGAGTCGGCAGATGAAAGCTGATGAAATCAAGCAGGTTGTGGCGTTCGTCGCCTCCATCCGCAATACTCACGTCGCCGGCAAGGCACCTCAGGGTGACAAGGTCGGCGAGCCAGCCAAAGTCCTACCCGCAGGCGGTGTTCCGGCTCCTGCCCCAGCCCCGACCGCGATCCCAACCGCCGCGACACCGACCGCCGATCCAGCCGCCCCGGCCGCAGCAGCTCCGGCAGCCGCTGCACCGGCTGCAGCCGCACCCGCTGCAGTTCCAGCACCTTGAGACTTTTTGCAGGCATCGCCCACCCAGCGGGATTTACGCTGTTTGACGCGGGGCGACCCTTGGGCAAAGTCGCCGCTTCGGGCTGGCGTGCGACCGTCGCAGCTTGACCGGGGTACGATCGCACCGGCCCTCAGTGGAATCTTTTGCGTCCCGGCTGGCTCCGACAGGTCAGCCGGGACGCGATTCCCCGCCCGAGGAAGCAGACCATGAATGGCGCCCCTCCTATCGCCACTGAACGCGTTCTAAGTACGATGAATCCCGACGGAACTCGCCGCTGGATTAGGCCCATTCCCGCCTTTGGCCGTTTCTACGTGCGCCGGCAGTTGCTGGCCTGGTTCCTGATCGTCGTCTTTGTCGGCCTGCCGCTGATCCGCATCGGCCCCATGCCCGCCGTTCAACTCGACATATTACATCGAAAATTCCTCTTTTTTGGCACGACTTTGCTGGCAACCGACACGCTGTTGCTCATGCTCTTCATGCTCATGATTTTTCTCGGTGTCTTCTGGATCACCGCCCTCTACGGCCGCGTTTGGTGCGGCTGGGGCTGTCCGCAAACCGTCTACATGGAGTTCCTATTCCGGCCGATCGAACGGTTGCTGGAGGGCGTCACGGGCCAGCGATCGACCCCTGCACGGCGGGCCGTGAAGTACGCGATTTTCGGTGTGATCTCCGTATTCTTGGCCAACGTCTTCTTGTCCTGGTTCGTCGGCACGGACGCCTTGAGCGAGTGGATCGTCATGTCGCCGTCCGAGCATCCCGCTGGCTTTGCGATCGTCGCGATTACGGCCCTGCTGATTTTCATCGACTTTGCCTGGTTTCGCGAGCAAATGTGCGTGGTTGCTTGCCCGTACGCCCGTTTCCAGTCCGTGCTCATCGACCGGCAATCCGTCATCGTTGCCTATGACTATGGCCGGGGCGAGCCGCGCGGCAAGTTCCACCGGCGGACGGCCGAGGAGCTTTCCCTGAGCCAGTCGGTGCAGCAGACCGGCGACTGCGTGGATTGCAATGCCTGCGTCAAGAGTTGCCCTACCGGCCTCGACATCCGCGACGGCTTTCAGCTCGAATGTGTCGGCTGCACCCAGTGCATGGACGCCTGCGATGCGGTCATGGACAAGCTCAAGAAACCCCATAAATTGATTGGATATTCCTCGCAAGAATACCTCGAGCAGGTGCGCGCCACCAAACAAGGAACCTTCAAGCCGACGCCCAAGGGTCCGCGGGTGCGCGTCGTGCTGTATCCGGCGCTGTTGGCCTTGGTGACGGCCCTGTTCCTGTACTTTGCGTTCAACCGTCAACTAGCTGACATTACGATGTTACGCGGCATTGGTGCACCCTACACGGTGGACGCCGACGGGTACATTACCAATCAGATTCGTGTGCGCGTGGTGCCGCGCGTCCCAGGACTGCATTCTTACAAGCTTTCCGTCAGCGGACCTGCCAACACGCGCCTGATTGCACCGCTCAACCCGTTGCCGGGCATTGCCGACGAAGCGGCGCAGACGTCCTTGTTTGTTAGCGTGCCAGGCACTGAATTTCACAATGGAAAACTCGATGTGGTGGTCCATTTCGACGATGGCCATGGCTTTGTCAGCGCCATACCCTTTCGCCTTTTGGGGCCCTAGGAGCTGAGCGAAGTCACTGCAATTTAGCTGTTTGCGGGTTGCTGCATGGTGGGGCACAAGCGATTGTCTTGAGCGAGTGAATCGCTGGGCCCGTTGTGTCAGGGCCCCAAGGGCGCGTGGCGACCAGTTCTGCTAGGGTCCAAGGCTGCCAGGCGCAGTCGCCCCACCCAAGACGCGACGAGAGGCATACCTTGCAACCACTTGAAAGTCAAACGGAAATCTCTGAGCCTTTGCCCTCCCAGTCGGCGCAGCCTACGCCGGTTGGCTGGTGGCGACACGCTTGGCAAATGGGCTATCAGTGGCCCGCGTTCATTGTAGGACTACTAGCTATCTCTGTGATTGCAGGGATGATTCTCCTCAAGCTGGCCCTCGCAGATCCAGGGATGGCCATCGAGAAGGACTACTACCGCAAAGCCATTGCCTGGGACGCCACGCAGGCCGATGCCGCACGCAGCGATGCCCTGCACTGGCACGTCACGACAGCGTTGCAGCCGGGCCCAAGTGAGCAGAAGCTGTCGCTGAATCTCCTTGATGATCAGCAGCATCCCGTGCAGGCGGACAGTGTAACCGTGGCCGTTTTGCACAATGGGCACGCGGCGCACGTCGAGCGGTTGACCTTGCAGTCGGCGGGCGGCCACTACGTCGGCGACCTGCACCTGAAGTGGCGAGGATTACATGAGATTCGCGTCACGGCTCAGCGCGGCACCCAGGCCTTTGCGACCACGCTGCGCGCCGACTGGACCTGGTAGCCCATGACGGCCCTGCTGACCACCGTTGTGCTGGCAAGCCTGATGGGCAGTGTGCACTGCGCAGCCATGTGCGGCGGATTCATTGCTATTTACGCCGGCACCGACAATAGCCAGCGCTGGAAGCCGCATCTGGCGTACCAAGGGGCGCGGCTGCTGGTTTATCTGATACTCGGCGCGCTGGCCGGTGGGTTGGGTTCAGCGCTCAATCTCGCTGGCACGCTCGCAGGTTGGCCTCGTCTGGCGGCTGCAATCGCAGGAGCCGGAATGGCGCTTTGGGGCGTCGCGCAACTGCTGCTTTGGGCGGGCGTGGCCCTGCCAGGGACGCTGCGGATGCCGAACCTTTTTTCGAGCGCGATCAGGCATTTGCATAGCAAGCCGCCCATTGTGCGCGCAGCCGTGCTCGGCGCTAGTTCGGCGCTTTTGCCATGCGGTTGGCTGTGGGCCTTTGTGCTTTCGGCGGCGGGCACGGGCTATTGGCTGCAGGGCGCCCTGCTGATGTTCGCGTTTTGGCTGGGTAATTTGCCGATGCTGCTGGGCGTCGGCGCGTTGCTGCAGCGGATTGCAGGGCCGGCCCGGCGGGTGCTGCCGCTTTTGACGGCGATAACCCTCATCGTGGTAGGCACTTGGACCCTGCTGCAGCGCCTGGAAATGCACGCGCCAGCGCGAATGCCCCAAGATCGCGGACTTTTACAGCAATTGCAGATGCTCGGTCGCAGTGGTCCGACCTGCAAGGGCTTTCAGCCCCAAGCGCCTCATGACATCCACTGAGCCAACATCCTGCAACCACTGCGGATTACCCGTTCCAACGGCGCTATTGCGGGCCGAGGCTCCTTCGTATTGCTGCGCGGGTTGCGAAACCGTGCACGACGCCATTGTTGCCGGCGGACTCGAAAAATACTATGAAATCAGAAATATCACGAGCACCAGCCAGGCGACGCCGTCTGGCCGCAGCTATGACGACTTGGATGACCCCAGTTTTCTCCAAGGTTTCGCCCGCGACTTAGGAAATAACCGTAGAAGCATAGACTTGTACCTCGACGGCGTCTCGTGCGCGGCGTGCGTCTGGCTGGTGGAAAAGGCTGGGCGCCTAGTGGCCAGCGACGTCGACATTCGCCTAGACGTCAGCAGCGGCGTCGCAGAACTGCAATGGAATCAAGAGTCTGTGCCATTGTCGCGCATCGCTCGGCAACTCGATCGCTTGGGGCACCCCGCTCACGCCTTGCAGGGGGCCGCACGCGACGCAAGACGGCAGGAGGAAAGGCATCTTCTCGCCCGCATTGGCGTCGCCTGGGCCATCGCCGGCAACGTCATGGTCATGGCCATCGCCATGTATGCAGGCGCGTTTGACGACATGGATTGGGACGAAACCGCAGTATTTCGATGGGTTTCCATGATCCTGTGCCTGCCGTCCCTACTTTGGTCGGCCAACATCTTCTTCCGTGGGGCATGGGCAAGCCTCAAAGCCCGTGTCTTGCATATGGATTTGCCCGTCGCCATCGGCCTTGGGGCGGGCTACATCGGCGGCGTGGTCAACACCATCACGGGCAAGGGCGAGGTCTACTTCGATTCCGTCGCTTCGCTGATTTTCCTATTATTGGCCGGTCGTTGGCTTACGTTGCGCCAACGCCGAATCGCCGGCGACGCCGCCTCGCTGTTGTACGCCCTGGCCCCACGTGCGGCGCGCAAGGTGGACGCGGATGGCCAAGTCCATGACGTTCCAGTGGAAAGCGTCGTCGCCGGCGATGTACTGGCGGTGCGAGCAGGAGAGACCCTTGCCGCAGATGGCATTGTGATTCAAGGGTTTTCCAGCATGGATAGCAGCATTCTCACTGGAGAATCGCGACCCGTGGACGTCGGTCCCAGCGACCCAGTTCACGCGGGCATGGTGAACATTTCCGGGCTTTTACACGTCAGGGCGCTGCAAACAGGGGCAGCTACGCGCGTGGGCCGACTGCTCCATGCGGTGGAAGATGCCGCTCGTCGCCGCGCGCCCGTGGTGCTGCAGGCTGATCGCGTCATCGGTTGGTTTGTCGGCACGGTGCTGGCCTTGACCGTGGTGACCGCGGTCGTGTGGTGGCGCCTGGACCCTTCGCGGGCCCTGGACCACGCCGTCGCCCTGCTAGTCGTTACGTGCCCGTGCGCGCTGGGTTTGGCCACGCCCCTAGCGGTCCAGGCGGCGATTGGTCAGGCTGCCAAACGGGGCATCTTTGTCCGCGGTGGCGACGCGCTCGAACGCATGGCCCTGCGAAAGACCGGGCAATCTCCCGTGATATGGTTCGACAAGACCGGCACGCTGACCCAAGGCAAGCTTCGGCTGCAGAAGTGGCTCGGCGACCTTAGCGTTCAGCCCTATGTGCATGTTCTTGAAGTACAATCGGCCCATCCGCTGGCCCAGGCCTTGGCGCGAGATTTGCCAGCTGCGACCCAAGAGTTAGAAGTGGCTGACATTGAACAAGTTCCTGGGGGTGGCATCGCTGGGTACATCGGCGGTGAGCGGTGGACCGTGGGCGCGCCGGCGTTCGTCTTGGCTCGCTGTCCTGGCAATCCCCAACAAGCATCGGCCTTTGTCGAGGAATTGACCCTCCAGGCCTGGACCCCCGTGCTGGTGGCCTGCGGTGATACGGTGGTCGCTGCTGCGGGAATTGGCGATACAATTCGAGAAGATGCAGCAGCGTGCGTGAAGGCATTGCGCGCGATGGGCCTGCAGGTCGGCATCCTTTCCGGGGATCACCCGCAGGTGGTTGCGGCGGTGGCGGCAACGCTGCAAATCGGCCCAGAACGAGCCCTAGGGGCATGTACACCAGAGGCTAAACTTCGCCAAATCACAGATGATTCAGCCAAAGGCCCGGTCTTTATGGTCGGGGACGGCGTCAACGACGCAGCCGCCTTGGCCGCCGCCACAGTTGGCATCAGCGTACACGGTGGCGCGGAAGCCAGCTTGGCCGCCGCCGACGTCTTTCTCACCCAGCCCGGATTGTCCGCTGTGGTCGACGTCTTGCGCGGCTCCAGACGAACCCTGGCTGTTATCCGACGCAACTTAGCATTTTCACTCGGCTACAACGTGATCGGCGCCAGCCTATCGATCGCCGGTTTGCTCAGCCCCTTGGTAGCAGCCTTGCTGATGCCGCTCAGTTCGCTCACAGTGCTCACCAGTTCCTGGCGCACAACGTGGTTTGGCCGCGTCAAGCCCAGCGATCCCGGCAAGGCCTGACTATGTCAATCCTCTACATCTTGATTCCACTTGCTGTATTGCTGGCGGGCGCCTTCGTCATCGCTTTTCTCTGGGCCGTTCGCCGAGGTCAGTTCGACGATCTAGCGACGCCAGCGGTGCGGATGCTCGGCGATGATGAACCAATTGATTTGAAAAAGGATAACCCGGCATCTAAGCCTGAGGCCCCAGGCGCGACGACGCCCCAGCAGGCACCCGGTGCCGATAATCACCAATAATATCAAAGCTCTTTGCTGCGTACCAGACTAGAACCACTGGCTCAGATACTGCTGCGCCTGCTTGCGCCACCAGTGATACTCATGGCTGCTGTCATGCCCCCACAGGGCCAGCCGATTGGGAATCGCTTTTCGATGCAGCCAGTTGGCCATCTCCACGGTCTCTGGAATACAGCCGTGCTCATGATTGCCCCGGCCGACAACCAGGGTCAGGTGCGTATTTTCGCGCACATGGTCCAACGCCGCGCCGCTGAGATTGGGCACAAAGGCCAGAGGATCATTGAAATACAGGTCGGCATTGGTATCGCCGTCAAAGAACGTGCTGGACCGATAGCGCCCTGATAGGCACAAGGCTCGACGAAAGGTCTGCGGATGCTTCAAGGCAAAAAGCGCTGAATACATAGCGCCTAAGCTACAGCCAGTGGCCACCAGGGTCGCCTCAGGCATCTGACAGTCTTGACGAATAAACGGCACCAAATCCTCAAGCACAAAGCGCTCATAGGCCTTGTGCTGGGCCATCCGCGACTCCAGCGACCCTTGCGCCCGCCACGATTGCGAGACGTTGGTCTCGGGGCAGTAGATTTTCATTCGCCCCTGGGCCAGCAACGGCGCAAGCGCATCGATCATGCCGCCAGCCTGCCACTCGTGGGCAACACCCGCTGCCGATGGAAAAACCACAAGGGGCCTGCCCACTTCGCCGTAGCACCACAGGTGAATGCGACGCCCCATGGCCGGGCTTTCGAGCAGCAAATGACGAGCTCCCATGACATCCTTGTGCGGGCCGCAAGCAGGCGATACCGAGTGCGGATGGAAGGGCAAGCGGGCGCTGACGTCAAGCTTCTGGCCGATTTGCGGCAGTGCCAGGGCTAGGTCACACTGCGACGTCTTCTGGAGGCCAAAGCCGTGATCCTGACGCCCGATTCGCCCCTGCAACCCGTACCGGCATCCGCATCGCAAGTGCAGATGACGGAACTGGTTTTGCCCCAGCACACCAACACCGTCGGGACCTGCTTTGGCGGCGTGATCCTGTCGTGGATTGACATTGGAGCCGGCATCTGCGCGGGCCGACATGCAAAAAGGCCTGCCGTTACAGTCGCTTTTGATGACGTGCACTTCATCACCCCGGTGCGGCTGGGCGACGTCGTTGAGATCATCGCGCGCATCACCTATGCCGGCAGAACGTCAATGGAAATCGGCGTCGAAGTTTGGCGGCAAACCCTGGACGGTACTCGCGAACACAGCAACACGGCGTACGTGACCTTTGTAGCGGTGGACGGCGGGGGGCGCCCGGTGCCGGTGCCTCCCCTACTTCTGGAAACGCCTGAAGATCGCAGGCTTTTTCATGAAGGCGAGTTGCGCCGGCAGGAACGCCTGACCAAGGCCAATCGCAGCAGCTGAACCAACGCCCTCCGGCGGCGCGACAATTTGCTACCTCCCGCGTCCGCCATTAGGCTCGGCTCCCTGCGCGGCTGCACAGCCAAAGGCTTGCCCATGTTGCACGAACTCATCTATTCGATTGTCAAATGGTATTTCCCCCTGGTCCTGGAATACGGCTACCCCGGCATAGCGGGCATGATGGCGCTGGAATCCACGGTCGTGCCGATCCCCAGCGAAGTGATCATTCCTCCGGCCGCTTGGTGGGCATCCCAGGGAAAACTAAGCGCTATTGGCGTCATCTTGGCCGGCACGATCGGCTCGGTCGTCGGCGCGTGGCTGATGTACTTGGCGTCGCGGCACATCGGTCGCCCCTTGCTGCTGCGCTATGGCAAGTATGTCCTGATTAAGCCTGAGAAAATCGAGGCCGCGGAGCGCTTTTTGGCCCGCTACCACACCGGCGGCATCTTCTTTGCGCGCTTGCTGCCCGTCGTTCGCCACCTGATCGGCATTCCTGCCGGAATTATCCGAATACCGTTAGGTACTTACTTGACGATGACCGCCATCGGCTCAGCGAGTTGGTGCACGGTGTTGACTTGGTTTGGCCAAAGGGTCTTGGGCAAAGAACCGAATCTAATCAATGATCCTGAAGCGCTGACCCGAACGCTCAAGCACGAATCGATGACCATCGTGATCGGCGTGGTGGTCCTGACCCTGCTGTACATTGCGGTGGTGTGGATGACGCGCAAGGACGACAAGAAAGCTGTCTAATTTTCAAGGCTTTTTGCCTTCCGCCTGATCGAGCAGCGTCGTCAACCACGTCTGCAACGCGTCGGCTGTCCAGCCTGTGCCCCGGTGAACGCCCAAGATCTTGCCATCAGGCCCGACGACCAAGAACGTCGGCACGCTCTCAAGCTCAAGTTTTTCAAGCCCTTCTGGCCCAATCCACGCGATTTCCGGAGCCCCCGGCAGTTCCTCGCTGACATACTGTTCGAGCGCCGCCTGATCCTTGTCAATCGAGGCCGCCACGACCAGCAGGGGCCGATCCGCAAGCCTTTGCGCTACTTCGACCAGCACAGGCGTCATCACGCGGCAGGGACCACACCAGGTCGCCCATACGTCAATGACCAGGATTTTCCCAGCTAGATCATGGGGATGTGGGCGCGACATATACCATCGGTTGACATCGATGGCCGGCAATCGCTTGCCAACCCAGGGGTCCTTGACCCAGTCATCAACTTGGCCCACCTGGGGCGCCTTTGTCCCCAGATGCAAAGCGACGACATCTGTATGCGTGACAGCCACTTGCAGTTCAATGGCGCCGCTGAGATCGCCGGCAAAGGACACGTCGCGTCCGGCCCCGGCCACGGCTGGTTGCAGAGCGACGATTCGGAACATCCCTTCTGGCAAGCGAAATTCTGCCCGACCCGCTGCGTCGGTCAGCACTGTCTGCGTGTCCTGCGGCGCGTTGACGGGCGGCGGCGACAGCATTGAAGTAAGGCGCAGGGCCAAGCGCATGTTCGCCAACGGCTTTCCTGCCAGATCGACCGCCACACGCACAGGCACAGGGCCGATCCAATGATTGGCAACCCGGGGCGGCGTCGGCCTTGGCGCCACATAGCTGGCAAAGGGCGGCGCAACCTGCTGCCAATCCACCGCCGATTTGGCCGGCACAACGTGGACCGGCAGATTGGAACCCGCGAGATAGACTTGATTTTGTGGCGTTGTGCGCAACTCCAGCTGCCAATCGTCAATAGCAAACGTGACCGTGCCGGCCTGCCAATTCAGCTTGGGCCCCGGGCGATCGCGTCCGCCCGCCAACCGCTGATCGCCTTGCGCTGTAAGGACTTGGAGACGCCAGGGCTCCAGCGGCGACGGGCCGGGCTCAAAGCGCAGGCCGATCGTCCCCTGCGCCGCCGACGCCAGAATCGCTAGCTTGGGCTCTAGTGCGATAATCTGCGAAGTTTGCTCTGGAAATAGCCGATCGAGCGGCACGCGCTGCACGGCGACGGTCCAAGACTTTTCGCCCCGCCGCACCTGCACTCGGCAGGTCGTGCCCGCAGGACCGCGAATATGGCCAGCAACATCACTGACTTTTGCCTGGGGCGGCACGGTCCAGTCGTCGATGGCCGTCAGGACGTCCTGGGCTTGCACACCGGCACGCCCCGCTGGCCCCGCGGCGGGCACCTTGGAAGCGCGCACCAGGCCATCCTTGGCTTCCAGTTGCAGGCCAACCCCGCCTGGCGAAGGCTTTTTTGCAACCGGGTCGGTGACGTCGTGAAAGGGCCAGCGGTTGTCCGGTAGGGGTGCCTCAGCGGCAGGGACCGGTGCGAGTTTCGCAACCACCGGCTTGGGCGCAGGTTGAGCCCAGGCCAACCCGGGCAGGCAGACGGCGGCTAAAGTCAGCCAGCGAGCCAAGAACTGCCAAGAAAACGAAGGGAATTGACGTTGATCGGCCAGATTCATCATGGTTGGGAGCCTACCGGTCCCCGCAACCGCTGGCAATGGCCGGGCAGGAACAACCAGGGCCGAAGCAATCCAACTGTCTATTTATAAAGATAGATCATGCAACGACGGCTCAAGGCCCGCCTTCGCTGCAGGGTGAAACCTCTGAGCGGGGTTCGTGGCGCGCGCCTGTCCGAACGGGACGAGACCATTTGTAAAGAATCGCAACTACCTCGGCAGCATTGAGCCTGCAGCTTGACCCAGGCAGGCAAAATCCGCAGCCTATGGCGCGTGACCGACAACTGCCTTGGGAAAGTCCTCCCGTTGCGCGGTCCATGGACACGACCGGCGCGCATCCTTTGTTGAGGGGACCGCATCTGACCCTTACCCGCCTTCGACAGCGGCTCGGGCCGGTGGATGGCCCCAAAGGACTGGAAACGACTCACGATGATCGCCCTGACTGCCGATGAAAGGAGCTGCTTGGACGCCCCCTACGCCATCGACAGATGGAGGATGGGCGCGGCGACGCTTGGCGCTTGCTTGCTGTGTGCTTGCGCGCTCTTGACCATGCCCTGCCACGCAGCCGAAGCGTCCCTAGCCTCGTCACCGACCAGTGCCGTGGCCGAGGCAGAAGCGCCCACACCCCCTGTCCAAGGGGCTCATGTGGTTGGCAGCCTCTTGGCCGGCAAACCCGCCGTGTTGGGCACGGGCGCAACCATGGGCGTAGGCGCAGCATGGGGCGTAGCCGGGCCCGTTGGCTGGGGAATTCAGTCCTCTTGGTCCACCGCCACCGAGTATACGCCCACTTGGACGGTCACCCATAGCGAGTGGCGAGTGCGCGGCTACGGCGAACTGTGCCATCGACCAGGACGCGGTTTGCTCTGCGTTCGCGGCCAGATAGGCACGACAACGCTGTGGGAATCGCGCACGCGTGACCAGGCAAGCCGCATCTCGACCTTGCAAACCGGGGCCTTAGACACCTCCGCCGTCCGCCTCATGCCAGGTGCCGAACTCCTTGCAAGTATTGGGCTTCGCGTCTACGAATCTTGGGGCGTCCAGCTTCAGGCCGGACCTAGCGCACATATCTACGGCGGATCGCTGGTCAACTCTTGGGTGGGCACGTTGGGGGTGGTATGGATACCGTGACCAAGCTCCCAGGTAGCGCGCTGTTTTTGCTGTGGATACTGGCGGCTATCTCCCTGAGTGGCTGTCAGGATCAGGTCCTTGGCATGACCGATAACTCGACGCCGCTGGCAACGATTCAGGTACAAATCTCCGGTGATTTCGCGCTGGTACGAGCACCGGACACCCTCCAGGAAACGCCGCATCTGCGCGCCGCCTTGGTCTGGGGCCAACAGTACGTTTCTTCCACATTTTGCTATCTTTACAATGCACTGCCTCTGGATCCATCGGCCGCAGCTGTGGCCGACCAAGGCTGCCGCGATCCCTTTGGCTTTGTGCCCCTGATCGTCGCCGCGGACGCGCCGGTGATCGATGGAAAAGCTTCGATTCCACTGGTGTATTTGCCCCTGGCAACGCAGATGGTGGGCGACTTGACCGGCCGAATCGCCCACGGCGCTGTGGTCATCTATGACGATCGCAATGGCGACGAAGTCTTGAATTTTCGCCGAGATCGCCAGAGTTTTCCCGAAGGAGTCCGCAAAAATGGCGGAGGTCCCAACGGCGGCGGCGGGACGGTCGGCATGGCCAATTCCGCTTCAGCTACAGCCGGTTCTGGAGGCAATGGCCCCGGCGGACTGCAGGACTACATCTATGGCTCCAGCTTTGTGTCGATGCTCAAGCCCGACCAGCGAATCACCTTTCGCGAAGCAGGTTTTGACGTCTGCGCAGCATTCTACCCGCGTGCTGGCTGCCCGGCCGCCCCAGCGGGCTTTTCCATCGGCAAAGCCGGTGGATTCTCGGGGAGCGTAGCCGACATTACCATCGATTTTCTCACAGGAAACCTTCCTGCTGAAGCAGCCGGCACCTGCCAATCGGCTAGCTTAAGCGACGGCAGCATCGACATCGCCCTGCAACCGACTGAAACATTTCGCGATGTAATGTGCCAAGCGGGCGGTAGCGGTGGCAGCGCCAGTGCCGGATCGACCAACTACCTGCAACCCGGCACAACCAGTCCCGATCTCACGCGACCCTATGTCTGCCTTCCAGTGGGTACTAGCGTCGCCATGGCCTTTGCCGGCTACATCCTGCAATCGGGCGGATTACCTAAGAATGTTGGCCAGCAGTGCGGCATCGACCTTGCCACGGCGGCATCGCTCAGCACGGCGGCTGGCGGCGGTGCAGGACCAGGTGGCGGTAGTGGTGCCGGGGGCAAAGGTGCCCTTAAGCAATGGGAACTTGTGGTTTCCGGCTCCAGCGAAGGTTGCCGAGGCGTCGGTCACTACGTGCTTCGCGGCTGCGCCAATGACGCCAGTTGCGCCGACAATAAGGTCCAGTGGGATGTGACGGCGGCTGAATCGATCCCAAGCTGGTGGCCCTGCCCCAAGCCCGAGGTGCAGAGCCCATGAGCATTGCGCCAATCGGAAAATCCGCTTTGCGAACGCAAAGTTGGACCCTTGCTATACAAGCCTTTTGTGCCGCGGTTCTGGCCGTTGGTGCCTTGCTATTGCCCGCCACCGCCCACGCCGCGCCCGCCGAAACGCTCGCTGAAGCAGGCACTGCAGTCGACGCCCCGGCTGTGGCCACGGTGGAGGACGACGCCCTACCCTTCAAGCTGTCCCTGCCCACCGAAGAGGACCGCGTCGCCTGGCAAAGGCCTGGATTTCGCATGGCTCTTGGCCTTGAGTATGGCACGCTGCGGGGCCTGGACGGCGCGCCGTCGGGTCGCATCTTTGGAGCAATCCTTCGCACTGGCGCGAGGTTAGATACCGATTGGTCCCTGCTCCTGTCCTTTCACTACGCCTCAGCCTCGGCCACAGGAGGTCTGGCCGCCCTGCGCTTTGCCGGCACCCTAGACCCGACGTGGCATGTCAACGAACATTTGGAACTCGCGGCCGGCGTTGGCTTTGGCGGCTTGGTCGAGTCGTCCACCGGGCGCGCCGACCCGTACGCTGCCCAAAGACAGACCCTGGACGTTTCGATCACCTATCCCAAGGCAAGTCCTCCGGTTTCCACCTGCAGCGGCCTCGGGCCTGCGGGACTTTTGCGCGCGGGGTGGATGCAGTTGATCGGCCCCTTGGCATCCACGGGGATCGTCTTGGAAGTGCAGGGACAATGGACTGGCTGCGTCGTCAGTGTCGGGCGGACCGAAGCCGACACGGCCAAGGCTTTGGTACAGCGACAATGGTGGCCCCTAGCAGGGGCGACGCTGGCGTGGATGGTGCAATGGCGCTGAAATCACGCATATATCAGCTATTCTTGCTGCTGTGCACGGCGGCGGTGTTCAGCTTGGCTGTACCCGCGTTTGCCGCCCCGGTGGATGGCCAAGCTGGGGCAGCGCTGACGGGTCCCAACGTGGTGCCACCAGCGCCGCCCGTCCTCGAGCCGCCCAAGGCGACGACCGCGACAACCGTGGCCTACCCTGATCAGGCCCCCAAGCACACCGACCCGGTGGTGGTGCGCATCAAGATCCTGGTGGGTAGCGATGGCGTGGTAAAAAAGGTCAATCTTATCAGCCCGCCGCAGCCGATTTTCGACGAAGCTGTGGTCGCTGCGGCCAAGGGTTTTCACTTCCAGCCCGCGACCTACGGCGGCAAGCCGGTGCCGGTCGAAATCAGCTTTACCCATACCTTCCTGCCACCTCCGCCTCCCGCCGCGCCGCCTCCCGATGGTGGTCCGCCGCTGATTACGGCGCTGCGCGGAAAACTGGTGGAAAAAGGCACACGTGCGCCACTGACGGCGGCAACGGTAACGGCCATTATCGGCGAGAAGAAGTACACTGTAGAGGCCGACCAGCGCGGCCGCTTCCGTCTGCCGCTGCCAGCGGGCGAGGCGAAAATCGTTATTAGTGCTAGCGGGTTCAAGGCATTCGTTCAGCGCGAGGTCATGGTTCCGCAGCAAGAAGTGGGTGTGGCCTACTACGTGGAGCGAGAACGCTACGATCCGTATGAAATCGTGGTCTACGGCGAAAAGCGCCGCGAAGAGCTGTCGCGCATCACGCTGCGCGGCGCAGAAATCAAGCAAGTACCCGGTACATTTGGCGATCCCTTCCGCGTGATCCAGACGCTGCCAGGCGTTTCCTCCATTATTTCGCTACTTCCCTTCCCGGTCGTGCGCGGCGCGAGCCCCGGTTCAACGGGCTACTTGGTGGACGGCGAGCGCGTACCGCTTCTGTACCATTTGCTGGCCGGCCCATCGGTCATTCACCCTGAGTTTATTGACGAAGTTCAGTTCTATCCGGGTGGCGCGCCAGTGACGTACGGTGGCTACACGGCCGGCATCATCGATGGCAAGACCCGCCGCGCGCGCTCGGATGAACAACTCACTGATGTCGATGCCAATTTGCTGCAAGCCGGCGGCTTAATTCGCCGACCGATTCCGGCGATTGATGCCACAGCGACGGCGGCCGCACGAGTCGGCTATCCCGGCATGATTCTTAGCCTTGCCACCGACCAGGCGTCGCTGTCTTACTGGGATTACCAGTTCCGGCTCGATGGCGGTAATCCTCGCAAAGGCTGGACTTTGTTCGCGTATGGCGCGCGCGATGAGGTCGACGGTCCAGCGCCGACTTCGACTGCAACCAACGTCGTGCTGCAGCCGATCCTAACTTTGTCGTTTCATCGCCTAGACTTGCGAGCCTATTACGGCCAAGGTGCCTATGACGCAACCTTCCGACTCATCGGCGGCTTGGATGGCACGGACAGCGGTGGCCAAGTCATCGACGTCAAGGTGCTCGAACCCTCGGCGCGCGTTCGCGTCCGGCAGAGCGAAAAACTGGACTTGGTGGCCGGTCTTGAAGGTAGCTTGAAAGACTACACTTCTACCATCGGCGGCAACACCAACGGCGCCCCGACTGGCATCACCGCCTTGCTGCCCGGGACCGCGATCTACTACCAGGGCGGCGCGTTGGCGGAAGCCTTGTGGAGACCGGGGCCTAAGTGGCTGATTCGACCAGGCGTTCGTGGCGATGCGTACTATGATGGAACGACCACGCTCAAGTCGGCCGACCCGCGCTTGGCCGTGCGCTACAAGATCGGCAGTCGCGATTTGCCAGATGCGCCTACAGCCTCAGATGACAAGGGAATTTGGCTCAAGGCGGGACTCGGCGTCTACCATCAGCCACCGCGGCTGTTTTTGCCGGTGCCGGGCTATGACGTTTTGCCCTTGCGTTTTGGGCTGTTGAGGGCCATTCAGTCGAGCTTTGGTGCCGAAATTCCTGTCACCGATTCGGTACAGTTCAACATCGAAGCCTTCTACAACGACATGAATCCCGTGGTCTTTGATTTCACAACCAACGCGTCCAACGTCAACAAAGCGGCTGTGGCGAGCCTGGTTCCCTCGGGCACCGTCAGTACTTCTGCGCAGGATCAATCCTTTGACCGGCTCCTAACGCCTCAACAAGGCAGGGCCTACGGCCTGGAAACCCTGCTGCGTCGGCAATCCAAGAACGGCCTGTACGGCTGGATTTCCTATACCCTGTCGCAGTCCCTGCGCCTTCGTGATAACTCCTGGGTTCCATACGATTACGACCGCTTGCACCTGCTGAACTTGGTGGCTGGTCTGCCGCTGCCGCGCAATTGGGACATCGGCGCCCGCCTGCAGTATCAATCCGGCAAACCGACAACGACAACGGCCGGTTACAACACGGCGCGCACGGACGGCTACTTCCGGCTCGATGTCCGCATCGACAAGCGCGCGGTCTGGAACAAGTGGCTGTTTGACTTCTACGTCGACCTCACCAATGTCGCTCTATTTCCTGAAGAAATTGTCCCCGGAGCCACCATCCGCTACGTCCTACCGACCATCGGCGTCCGCGGCCGGCTCTAGCCTGGCCTTTAGCAAGGCAGCCAGAACACCAGAACTTTCCGTAAATAAAGTCTTTTTTACTGCAATCTGAGGAACCCATGCCACCGATACCCGCAGCCGCAGAGACCACACTGGATGCCCAACTGCTTGATTTGATGCTGCGCGTCGGATCGCGCTGGGTCCTTTGGCTGCTGCTTGGCCTGAGCCTGATCGCCGTGTCGGTGATGCTCGAGCGGATTTGGTTCTTCATCCAGGCGCGCCGCCAAGGTCCGCGAATCGATGAAGCTTTGCGCATAATGCGCAGCCAAGGCCCTCAGGCTGCGCTGGGTCAGGTGCAGGGAATTTCGTCGATGCAGGCCGCCGTTGTCCGTGCTTGCCTGACCTACGTGGGCGATGGCGCCGCCTCGGTGGAAGAACACGTCGCCGCCACCATTGAGCAGGAGCGGCTGCGGTACGAGCGGGGCCTGGCCTTTCTCGGCACGCTGGGCAGTAACGCCCCGTTTATCGGGCTGTTTGGCACTGTGCTCGGCATTATCCGCGCCTTTCACGATCTGGCAGCCAACACGACGCAGGGCGCTGCGGCCGTCATGGCTGGCATTGCAGAAGCCCTGGTAGCAACTGCGGTTGGCCTGCTGGTGGCCTTGCCCGCGGTGGCGACGTACAACTTCTTTGCTCGCCATGTGGAAGCCTCCGCGGCCTCCGCTCAGGGCATTGGCCACGCCATCTTGGCCTGGGTCAAGGCAGCACCCAAGACGTCCACCGAAACGGCCGGCCGTGCGTCTAGCCCTACAGACGGCGAGGGCCCCGGCACCAAGCCAGCGAATTCCGCCAACAAGGGAGCGTGAGATGGCCGGCGGAGCACGAAAAAAGGGCATGATTACCGACATCAACGTGACTCCCTTGGTGGATATCATGTTGGTGCTGCTGATCATCTTCATGCTGACGGCCAACCTAATTGCCAAGCAGGCGATTGAAGTCGATTTGCCCAAGGCTTCGCAGGGTTCCTCGCCGCCGCCGACGACGTTGGCAGTGACGCTGACTAAGGCCGGCGGACTGTACCTCAATGGCAAGGAGGTCACGCCCGCGGTTCTGCGCGACGAAGTCAAGGCCGCGGTCGCCAAAGACAAGAAGACCCAAGTCATGATTGCAGCTGACAAATACACTTCCCATGGCCGTGTGGTCTGGGTGATCGACGTGGTCAAGTCCCTAGGCGTAGGCTCCTTCGCCATCCAAATCGACCCGGCATCCTTGCAGCCACCGGGCGCAGATAAGACTGTCAATTAGTTAGCATTTTGACCGATGACGGAAAACGGCATGTTGGCGAGTTATGAAAGTCGAATTGCGGCGTGCGTAGTGGCCTCGGTGGTCGCGCACTTCACAATTGCGCATTTTCTCAACCAGTTGCCTGAGCAACCGCCGATGCAGCAGCCCGTTCGCGTGGAGATGAAGGTGACCGATGCGCCTCCGCCCGCGCCGGAGCCGGAGCCAGAACCGCCCAAGCCTGAGCCAAAACCGGAAGAAAAGCCGGAGCCTAGGCCGCTCCTGACCCCACCCAAGGTCGTGCAGCAACCCCATGTCGCGCCACCGCCCAAGGTCGTGATCCCGCGCGACGCGGTGCCCAATAACGCGCCACCGAGTGAACGTGCTGTTACGGCTGGGGATACCACCGATCAGCCGGTCTTTGGCGTGTCCCTGGAGTCGACCTCAGAAGCGGGGGCCGGGCCGGCTGTGCAAGTGGGCAATACGTTGCAGGTTCCGACGGGTCCAGCCAAAGACATTAAGAAGATCAAGCCGTTACCCGTACCCGTCGCCGCCGACGAAGTGACGACCATGCCGACGATGGGCGGTCGTTGCCAAGGCGAATACACTGCCGAAGCCAAGGAAAACGGCATTGAAGGCGTTGTTATTATGGATGTTTTGATCGACGAGGACGGCAACGTCGCCGACATTCACCTCGTGACCAAGATCGGCCATGGCTTGGACGAGAGCGCGGTCAAGGCGCTCAAAGCGTGCAAGTGGAAGGCCGGCCAGAAAGGCGGGCGCAAAGTCGCCGTGCGCGTTCGCGGGGTGAAGATGCGCTTTATCCTCAATGATGACGCTGAGTAACCGTAGCCTCCGCCGCCCCATTTCCCCTTCAGTTCGGGCGAAATACGTGCCCCGTCGTTGCTGGATCCTCGCTTGGCCAAGATGACCCTGGTGAGGCATGGCTGCCCAAGGCCCTTGCGCAGCCGCTGCAATCGTGGCCAGATAGGTACACGAGGTGCGAAGATGGTTCAGCATAAAGCGCTTTATGTAAGCTTAGTTTACGGGTTGCTATACATAGTCGGTGGGTGCTCAGACAACAGCGCTGCGGTGCAGAGCACGTCTACCAAAGCCGCCGTCACGCCGCCCCATGTCTGCACCGGCGCGCCTGGTGACGAAGGCGCGACCTGCGACGACAACAACCCGTGCACCAGCGACGACCAGTGCCAAGTGGGCCAATGCGTTGGAAGTTTCACCGGCCTGCACTACGGCGGCGCCATGTCCGACGAAGCGCGCGCCGTGGCCCGGCTCAGCGACGGCGGCTTCTTGCTGGTGGGCTACACGCAAAGCCAAGGTGCCGGCGAAACCGACGGTTGGCTGGTCCGCCTTGACAAGACCCATAAACCCGTTTGGGATCAGACCTTTGGCGGCATCAAGAGCGACCAGTTTAACTCGTTGGTCGTGCTGGGCGACGGCTACCTTGTGGGTGGATTTCGCAATGCGTCCAAGGGTCTACAGGACGGACAGGTCTGGCTCGTCAAGACTGACCTCAATGGCAAGCAGGTTTGGGAGCACGGCTACGGGGCGATCGGCAGCAGTTACGCCGAATCCCTGGTGTCCGCCCCCCTGGGAGGATTTGCCTTAGCGGGAGGCGTGATGCCCAAGGGCGCAACCACGCGCGATGCCGATCTGATGGTCGTCGACAAGACCGGTCAACTGCAGTGGGATCAGTCCTTTGGCGGTGAAGGCGACGACGGTGCCCAAGCGCTGGTTGCGCTAACAGACGGCTATGCCCTTGCAGGCTTTACGGATTCGTCTGGCGCAGGCCAGTCTGACATGTGGCTGGTGCGCACCAACGCCGCTGGGGACAAGCTGTGGGAACAGACCTACGGCGGTGACCAAGACGATCAAGCCACAGCACTCGCCGCCCTGCCCGATGGCTTTGCGGTAGCCGGATTTACGTCTTCTAAAGGCAGTGGTCAATCCGACCTATGGATGGTGCGCACCGATGCAACTGGCAAAACGCTTTGGGAATTCCTGCTTGGCGGTCCCAAGTCCGATGGGGCCCGCGCCGTCGTCGCTCTAGCCGATGGCAGCTTCGCGTTAGCCGGCGATACGGAAGGCAATTCCGATAATGGCCGCGTCGGCCATAACCAAGCGTCGTGGCTGCTGCACATCGATCAGACCCAGATTCTCATGAACCAAGCCTATGAGTCCGGCACCGGCAAGAACTTCGCCAGTGCTCTTGTGGCCTTACCCGGCGGTGGTTACGCCCTGGCGGGAAGTGATTCCGTCGTCGCAGGGATGCCCCCAGACATGTGGCTGATCGACGCGGACTCTAAGGGCAATTCCAGCTGCCAGCCCCAGTAGTCCCCGGCCAAGGCCCGCGGCAAGACCAATCCTTGGGCAGACTTAGCTGCTCCGATAGGTACGTCTCAGATGAGTGACTCAAGCACAAATGCTAGGCGGCAGGTGGCAGTCTCGATCGCGCGGCCCGAAGACCTGGCCAGGATGCCACGGCAAGTGCTGATTGCGACACGCATGATGCTGCTGTGCGTAGGCCTGACGTATCCCACTTGGTGCACCATCTTGCGCATGGCCGACCCGCACTCCTACGATTCCGTGGGCCAGCGGGTAGTGATCGGTGGGCTGTGCCTGGTGGCATTGGCGCTGTCCTGGGTGCCCGCCACGGTCAAGTACCTAGCGGCTGCGACGCGGACGATCGCGATGATCTTGGTACTGCACGGCTTGTTCCTGGTGCAGCACAATCCGGCGTCGATGCCGTATCAACTTGGTCTGATTATTGTCTTTTCAGTGGCTGGCGTGGTCGTCACCGGTTGGCGCGCGGTGGTGGCCTTCATCTTCGCCGAAACGGCCGGTACCATCATCGTCGCGTGGAGCTGGGGCTTCTCGGCCAATGCGCAGACACTGCTAGCGACGACGTCGACCATCGAAGTCATTGTTGCCATGGCTGTTTGGCGTCGATCCGCCATTGAACAAGCGCTGGCCAATGAGATCAACGCCATGCGCAACTTCTCAGAGCAAATCCTCCAGAATATTCCGGATCCTGTGCTCGTGCGCGATGAGGCGCTGCGCTATTCCCATGTCAATGCTGCCTTTTGTCGGTTGGTCCATCGCGAGCCGAGCCAGGTGTTGGGCAAGACGCCCAATGAAATCTTTGTCAGTGACATCAATCGGCAAATGGAAGTTCAGCAGCAAGCGCTTACCGATCAACCCATCGAATATGAGCTGAGTTTTATCGATCTAACCGGCAAGGCCAACGTCAGCTTGGTCAAGTTGTCGCGCATCGTCCTGCCCGATGGTCAAACGGGCACCTTGGGCGTCATGCGCGATATTACGGCGCGTCAGGAGATGGAACGCACGATGGCTGCAGCTGAATCGCTGTTTCGCAACGCGTTTGAGCAGGGCCCCGTCGGCATGATGATGGTCGACCGCAACTTCCGAATCCAACGCGTAAACAAGGCGTTGTGTGACCTGCTTGGCTACAGCGACCAGGAACTTCTGCACCGTGACCTCACGACCCTGACCCATCCCGACGATGTGGAGGAATGTTCGCGTAAAGTCATGGAGTTATACCGCGGAGAAGTGCCTTTTGCCACGTTTGAGAAACGCTACCTGCACAAGTCGGGGCGTGCGGTTTGGGTGCTCGCGAGTGCCTCCCCCGCCTCTGAAACACCGGGGCTGGCGGAGACCTTCGTAGCTCAAGTTGTTGATATTACAGCACGACGACAGAATGCCGAGGCATTGCTGCAGGCCAAGGAGTCGGCCGAAGCCGCGACACGGGCCAAGTCGGCCTTTTTGGCCACGATGAGCCATGAGATCCGCACGCCAATGAACGGTGTCATGGCCGCACTCGATTTGGTGATGCGCGGTCGGCTCGCCGAATCTCAGCGAAGTTACTTGCAAATGGCGCGCGAATCGGCTGAAGGGCTGCTGCGAATTATCAATGATGTGCTAGACCTCTCGAAGATCGAAGCAGATGCGGTCACATTGAGGCTGGGACCGACGCGCCTAAGGCACGAAATGGCCGCCGTTGTCCAAGGAAACAGGGTGTTTGCCCAGGACAAGAGCCTAAAGTTGGCCCTGCATCAAGGCGCCGACCTGCCCAGTGTCGTCTATGTCGACGCGGTGCGCCTGCGGCAGGTGTTGACCAACTTGGTTGGCAATGCGCTCAAGTTCACTGAAAAAGGTGAAGTCACGCTGCATGTGGAGCAATTCGACCGCGTTGGCGACGAGGTTACCCTGCGTTTCGTCGTCCGTGATACCGGGCCGGGCATCTCTTTGGATCTGCAAGAGCGCGTCTTTAAACCATTTATTCAAGGCGACACCGGTGACAACCGCAAGTACGGCGGCACGGGCCTTGGCCTCGCCATCGCCCAGCAACTCGTCGAGAAGATGGGTGGGGAGATTACGCTGCAAAGTCAGCTAGGTCACGGCTCGTCCTTCCAGTTTGACCTGCGTGCCAAGGTCGGCGAATCGACCGAGTTGCCGATCGAACCGCAGGTGACGCCACAGCCGCCTCGCGCCCACGACGCCAGTACGACCCATGTGTTGCTTGTCGATGACCATGAAATTAATCTGATTCTTACGCGCCGACTGCTGGAGGGTTGTGGCTATTCGGTCACCACAGCCAACAGTGGCACGGGGGCGCTGGCCGTTGTACGCAGCCGGTCGGTCGACGTCGTGCTGATGGACGTGCAAATGCCTGATATGGATGGCTTTGAGGTCACGCGCGCGATGCATGGCCTGCCGGGACGGGACAAGCTTCCGGTGATCGGTTTGACGGCCCAGGCCATGGCCGGCGATCGCGAACGCTGCCAACAGGCGGGGATGGTGGGCTACGTGACAAAACCGATTGATATGGCGACCCTAGACCAATCCATCCGCCAAGTGCTGCCCGCCCAGCCGCCGGCGTCAACCGACCAAGGTTGGCAAGAACGCTTGGTGGCACGCCTAGATGGCGACTGGGAGTTGCTTAAGCAACTGGTGGCTATCTTTGTCGCCGAGTCGCCTGCGATGGCGTCTCAGATTCGCGCGGCACTTGATTCCGGCGATTTCAAGCAGTTAGAGGCCAGCGCTCACCGGTTCAAGGGCGTGTTGCTCAACCTTGGTGGCGAAGAAGCCGCAGTGACCGCAGCCGAGATCGAGGCACTGGCCCGCGCAAAATCAGTGAACGGCCTTGCCCGGTTGATTGACCAGCTGGACTTTTCCGTCGCCAAGTTTCATCCTGCTCTCGCACAGTTACTGGCCGAACATGAGGTGCGCGCCATCGGCTCCCCATAACCACGCGTGGACCGCCGCCTCGGCCGTGCGTTGTCGCCCTTGACGCATCGCGCTATGCTACGGTTCCCATGGCGATGCGCGACTTCAACTTGCCTGAGACGCCTGCCGACACCGAGGTCTTGGACCCGGCGCGGCAAAAGCGCAAACGTCTCATTGGCGGCAGCCTGGAACTGCGGCGGCAAAACGGAAAACCTTCGCAGGTTCATGGACCTCTGGTTCTCGACCCGGTCTTTTATCCCGATCAAGAACAGACCCTCAAGACCTACTGTTCGCCGAGCGATCCGCGCCCGTTGCTCATCGAAATTGGCTTTCAGATGGGGGAGTTTGCTGCCGCGATGCTGGAGCAGACCCCGGGTGTTCGCTACGTAGGCTTTGAAGTCCGCGCCAAATACTGCAATGAAACCGGCGCTTTGTTCGAGTCTAAGGGCCTGAGCGACGTCTGGCTGGCCCTGGTGGACGCCCGCGAAGTCATGCCGCGCGTGCTTGAACCGGGCAGCGTCGACACCCTGTTCGTCTTCTTTCCCGACCCCTGGTGGAAGCCACGACACATCAAGAAGCGTCTGTTATACGCCGATTTTATTGCAGATTGTGCGGTTTGGCTCAAGCCCGGTGGCCGCCTTTTGCTCAAGACGGACGTCCTGGGCTATGCCGACTGGGCTGAGGGCGAGCTACGAGGCGAAAGCCGATTTGAAACAAAGCGTTTGCTCGATCCCACGGCCACTCTGCCCCCCACTTTGCGCGAACGCCGATGCGCCTTTCACGGCTATCCGACCTACGCAGTGGAGGCGATCCGCCTCTAGGCAGTCAATGGTTGTCGATTGCTCTGTATTTTGATGAGGTAAGCCATGCAATACGAGTACCGCGCCCTTCTGGCCAGCCTGCTTTTGCTGGTCGGGCTTGGGTTGTTTGCCCGCACGCTGCTCGGGCGGGTTCGCTTGCTGCTCATCGGCCGCCCGGAACAGCGCTGGAACCTGGTGGCGGACCGAGCAAAGCGCTTGTTTGACATCGGTATTTTGCAACAGAAAATGTTCAAGGAGCCGGCCTCAGGCGTCATCCACGCCCTGACCTTCTGGGGCTTTTGCATCCTCGGCCTGCGCACGGTCCAGTTCTTTATCCAAGCCTATAGCCCTGAATTTGTTTGGCCTTTGATCGAAATCCCCTACGCCATTGTCAAGGACGTGACCGTAGCCGTGGTGCTCCTCTCCATCCTGGCCTTTTTCTACCGTCGCCTGGTGGTCCGCCCGGCCCGCATCGCCTATTCGGGTGAAGCGCTGCTGATTCTGGGCTTTATTGCCATGCTGATGGTGACCGAATTCCTTTATGAAGGTCTGCACTTTGGCGGTTTGATCAAGGCCCACGTCGCCGGCGCCGCGGACCACGTTGCTCACGCGCCAATCGGCGGCATGCTGGCGAATCATTTTGCCAACAGCGGCTTGGACCCCGTGCTGATGCAGCAACTCGGCGAGGTCAACTATTGGGCGCACTTGGCCATCGTGCTTACCTTCCTCAATTTGCTGCCTCTTTCCAAGCACTTCCATGTAATCACCTCCTTGCCCAACGTGTTTCTGTCCAAACTTGAGCCCAAGGGCGCCCTGAGCCTGGTGACGGACATCGAGACCAAGCTGGAAAACGAAGTGCCGATGGGGCTGTCGACGCCGAAGGACTTGAGTTGGAAGCAGATTCTCGACCTCTACACCTGTACCGAATGCGGGCGCTGTGAAGTCAACTGCCCCGCTTGGCAGAGTGGCAAACCCCTCAATCCCAAGATGATGATTCTGGATTTGCGTGATCACCTCTATGACAACGCCAGCGCCTTGGTTGCAGCCGCGGCCAAACCCATTGAAGTGGCGGTGGCTGGGGACGTTTCGGACAAGGAGAAGCAGCAAGCAGCGTCGCAACTGCCTAAACTGATTGCGCAAGTGAACATGGACGCCGTGTGGTCGTGCACGACGTGTCGCTCCTGCTCGGAACAATGCCCCGTGATGATCGAGCATGTCGATAAGATCATGGATATTCGCCGGCACATGGTCATGACGCGCAATGAATTTCCAAAGGAATTGGCGACGACGCTCAAGAACCTCGAGTCCAAGTCCAACCCGTGGGGCATGGCCTCGGGCAAGAGGGCGGATTGGATGAAAGGTATGGATATTCCGACACTTGCGGAAAATCCGAACCCAGAGTGGCTGTACTATGTCGGCTGCGCCGGTTCCTTTGACGACCGCGCCAAGAAGATCACGGTCGCACTGGTGAAAATCCTAAAGGAATCAGGCGTTTCCTTTGCTGTCATCGGCAAGAAAGAGAAGTGCTCGGGAGATCCGGCCCGGCGTATTGGCCAAGAGTACCTCTTTCAGGAGCAAGCCAAGGAAAACATTGAAACGATGAAGGAAGGCGGCGTGCGCAAGGTCATTACCTCGTGCCCGCACTGCTACAACACCATCAAGAATGAGTACCCGCAATTGGGCGGTGATTTCCATGTGTTACACCACACACAGCTGATCGATGAACTGGTCAAGTCCGGCAAGATTACCTTCAAGCAGGGCGAGCATCAGAAGATTGTCTTCCATGATTCCTGCTACTTGGGCCGCTACAACGACGAATACGACGCGCCACGACAAGTCTTGCAAGCCGTGCCAGGCGTGGAACTGGTTGAAATGGCTAAGCATAAGCAGACCGGCATGTGCTGCGGTGCCGGGGGCGCGCGCATGTACATGGAGGAACGCGTTGGCCAGCGAATGAACGAGGTGCGCACAGACCAGGCCTTGGCGACGAAACCAGAAGTCATTGCCTCTAGTTGCCCCTTCTGCATGACCATGCTTTCCGATGGCGTCAAGCGCCGGGAGGCCGAGGTCAAGACCTTGGACATCGCGGAAATCGTCGCCGAGCGGATGAACGAGAAGCCGCCCGTCGCCGCCCAAGAAGCACAGGCCGGGCCTACTGAATCCTGAGCTGCGCCGTTCTGAGCAGCGCCCTCCTGAGCCATTAAGACCTGTTGCGATGAATCCGAGGTCGATACGCCTGCAGGTGCTTGAAACTTGACGCGTCGTCGCTGTTATGGACAATCTGCTCACGACCGTCACGCCTAGGCGGTCCTGGGAGAAACCGATGTCCAAGCCTCTGCCCGCCGATGAGTATCGGCGAATCTCCTTGTCTATTGACAAGTTACAGTCCCACTATGACGCCATCGTCATTGGTTCGGGCTACGGCGGTTCGGTCGCAGCCCTGCGCCTGAGCCAAGCCCGCCGCAATGGCGCGCCGCTCAAGGTCGCGCTGCTGGAACGGGGACGGGAAATCGGGCCCGGCGGCTACCCGGCAACACTGACTGAGTTCATGGCATTAGCCCAGTTCTCGACTCCGCTGGGCGTCATCGGTCCAGCCGATGGACTCTTTGATTTTCGGACCCAAGGCGACGTCGCCGTTGTGCAGGGCTGCGGCCTGGGTGGCACTTCGCTCATCAACGCCGGCTTGGCGGCCGAACCTCTGCCTTGGGTCATGCAAGACCGTGCATGGCCTCAGGGTTTCCGCGATGAACTGCCACGCTGGCCCGAGTACGTCGCCCGCGCACGGCACATGCTGCAACCGGCGGCATGGCCAGAAGACCGCCCGGCGCCTGGCAAATTGGCCGCGCTACGAACCTCGGGCGAGGCCGTGGGGCAGCCCTGCGTCAACTGGCCGGTCAACGTGACCTACGAGGACGGCGTCAACCATGCCGGTGTCAAGATGCGCGCGTGCGACGGTTGCGGCGACTGCGTGATGGGCTGCAACCGGGGCGCAAAAAATACCACGCTTTTCAACTACTTGCCCCTTGCCGCTGCCAATGGCGTGGAGATTTTCTGCCAGGCTCAGGTAGCGAACGTGACAAGAGTCGATGAACATTGGCAAATTCGCCTATCGATGCTGGGCGACCAAGCTGATTTGGGCGAGAGGACGGTAACGGCCGATCTGGTGGTCATGGGCGCAGGAACCCTAGGTAACTTTGAGATTCTTGCCCGGTCGCGCCAAGCAGGCCTGACCTTGTCCGACCGCCTGGGGCACCAACTCAGTGGCAACGGCGACGCGTTGGGCTTTGGCTACAATACGGAATTTCCCATCGGTGCTTTGGGCGTGGGCGATGCCGAGCCGGACCCCGCTTTTCCGCCGGGGCCGTGCATCGACGGCGTCATTGACCTGCGCGACCGCGAAGAGGACCGAACGGTGGGCAGTTTCATCATGAACGGCGTGCTGCCCAAGGCGTTTCTGCCGACCTTGCCCCTGATGCTGGACGCGGCGGCAACGGCGATGGGGACGCAGACGGGGCACGGAGCCGCCCATGCCCTGCGCGAGATTGGCCGTGAAATTGAAGAGTTAGTGCTGGGACCGAAGGTCGGAGCCCTGCACAACACGCAGACCTACTTGGTCATGAGTCACGACGATAGCGGCGGCATCCTCGAGCAAGGGCACGGCGACCGCGCGCATGTGCACTGGCCCCATGCGGGGAATGCGCCGTACTTAGAGGCGGTTGAACGACGCCTAAAAGAATGTACGGCGGCGCTCGGTGGCATCCATGTGCCTAATCCTGTGTGGAATCCGCTGTTTGACAACAAGATCATCACCTGCCACCCCCTTGGCTCCTGCGCCATGGGCGAGGATGCGACAAATGGGGTGACTGACGCGAAAGGCCGTGTGTTTTCAGGAAGTTCAGGGGTTGCTATACATCCCAATTTGTGGGTGGCGGACGCGGCCCTGATCCCGCGGGCCCTGGGCGTCAACCCGCTGCTGACCATCACAGCCCTGGCCGAAAGGACCCTGGCGCACCTGCTGGCTCAGCAGGGATGGAGTGGGGACCCTGGGGAAAATTCAACTTTATGAATCGCAGCTTAGACCCTTGCTATACAAGCCAGTCTTAGCCAAGTTCTTGGCTTGGACGGGTCGGATAGGGCGGCAGAAACCCCGGCGGCGGAAACTGCGCCATCAGGTCTGCAATCTCACCACGTACGCGGGCCAAGGCGGCAGCATCGTCCCGACTGCGAATTGCCGTGGTAATCCAAGCAGCTAGCTGGGGCATATGCGCCTTGGTCAGCCCCCGCGACGTCAGGGACGGCGTACCAATACGCACGCCGGAAGGGTCGAAGGGCGAGCGCGGGTCAAAGGGCACGCTGTTGAAGTTCGCCTCCAACCCTGCGATATCCATCGCTTTTGCTGCCTGCTTGCCCGTGGCGCCGAGGGAGGTGGCATCCAGCAAAATCAGGTGGTTATCCGTCCCGCCGGTCACTAGACGCGCGCCTTGGGTCAGCAACGCTTGGGCCAGTGCCTGGGCGTTGGTGACAATCTGGTGGGCATAGGTCCTAAATTCGGACGTTTGCGCCTCGCGCAGGGCCACGGCGATGGCGGCCGTGGTCTGGTTGTGCGGACCGCCTTGCAGCCCAGGAAACACGGCTTTATCAATCGCCACTGCATGTTGCGCCTTGCACAGGATCATGCCGCCACGGGGGCCGCGCAGGGTCTTGTGCGTCGTGGTCGTCACCACGTCGGCGTGGGGCACCGGGCTCGGGTGAGCTCCGCCCGCGACGAGTCCGGCAATATGCGCCATGTCGGCCAGCAACAGCGCCCCGCATTCACGAGCAATTTCAGCGAATTTGCTAAAATCGATCTGCCGAGGGTAGGCCGTTGCGCCGCACACCAGCACCGCCGGACGAACCTGCATCGCTTGGGCGCGAATCGCATCGTAGTCCAGCAAATGGGTGACCGGGTCGACACCATATTGAAAGGCTTGGAAAAATCGGCTGGTGATCGAAACCTTCCAGCCGTGCGTTAGGTGCCCTCCGGCCGGCAGGCCTAGGCCAAGGATGCGTTGATTCTCGGAATCCTTTGGAATCATTGCGCAGTAAGCCGCCAAGTTGGCTGGACTGCCCGAATACGGCTGCACATTGGCATGGTCCGCGCCGAACAGGGACTTGGCGCGAGCAATGGCTATTTCCTCAATTGGATCAATGTTTTGTTGCCCTTCATAGTAGCGCTTGCGGGCATAGCCTTCACTGTACTTGTTGGTCAGGATGGTCCCGGCCGCCTGCAGGACCGCGGCGGAGGCATAGTTCTCCGACGGGATCAGCTTGGCGGTGTAGAACTGCCGGCTTTCCTCTTTCGTAATCAGATTCTGTAGCTCTGGGTCAACGACGGCGATGGCGCTCTGGGACATGCGAGACCTCCTGGGACCCGATGACGGGCGTCCCAACTGTGGCACTGGCGGTCCCATGCCGTCAAAGGGTTGCCGACGCTCAGCGTGGCGTGCAGACTGTGGGCGTGGGTGGTCGCACAAGGGCGGCCGTTGAGGCGAAACGCTGTCATGGTTCGCGAGTTTCTCCTGTGTTTACGCTTGCGTTGCCCCATGTGCTGGCAGGGGGCGATGTTCGCTCACCCCTTGAAGATGAACGCCCAATGCAGCCATTGCGGGCACGTATTCGACCGCGGCAACGGCTACTTCATTGGCGCCATGTACTCAAGCTACCTGATCTCAACAGGTTCCGGGATCCTGCTGTTGGCAGCCTTGGTCCTGACGGGTCACTTGAGCCTGCATTTCCCTTTCACAGAGCGCGATTGGCTGGCTTTGGTGGCCGTCGCCGTCTTTGTGCTGGTCCTAGGGCCTCTCATTACGTTCCCGTATTCACGGGTGTTTTGGGTGTGGGCTGAGCGCAATGGTCTCTGGCACCACGGCGATGCCGGTCGACCGGATCGCCTGCCTCTTTCGCCCGCCCCAACGGATGATTCTTCCAAGTAATTGAAATACATTATTTTATTGAACCAGACTGGAGATGTCGCCGCGACAAAGGAAGCCATGAAGCGCACTACAAGACCTTGGTTGATTGCCGGCGCCACCTTGGGCCTAGCAGCTTGCAACGGTGGCAACAGTGCCAGCACGAACAGTGCAGGTGCTGAAGTTGCTAAATCTGCTACGGATACCGGCGTCAGCGCGGCCGATGCGAGCGCGACCAATCCACTGATCGCCGCCGATCGCCCCATCTTGGACTGGCTGGGACAGAGCGCCGTTGACCATAATAAGTCCATTATTCCAAGTACTTTTCAGCAGCCCGATCAGCACGCCTGCGCCGTTGACGACAGCCGTCAGTACATCGGGGAGATTTTTGCCAATGGTATCAGCAAGATTGAGGTCGACTACCACTGGGCGCCGATCCTGCCTGGGCCCAATCCGGCGAAGAAAACCCTCAACCAGCCGGAATACCACGTGGCCGGCGAGTTGTTACATGCGGTGAACGGCACCGACGACGTGTTGGCGGATCACCCGTTTGGCGTTGATTTTAATGCCGATCTGTCGCTGGATGCACCGTATCAGTTCTTCTCCGGCATTGAGCACGAAGGCGAACAAGGGTTTGGCGAGTTGCATATCGAATACGAACAACGGATTACGCCGGCCAAGGACCTGGATTACGCCCCTGCAGCGGGCGATCGGGCCCTGTACAGTGGCGTGTGGATTTTTGATTGCGGGCACCCGCCTTATGGCACGGAAATGCACCCGCCGACCTTTGTCGCAAATGCCCGGGTCGCCGACGCCTTGACTACGGTAGGTGCCGTATTTGCGCTACCTTATCGCTCGTCCCTGTGGTTCAACCCGGACGTGAACCTGGCCGTGGATTTGACCAACACCGCGCGGTTTGACGATTCGCTGACCCAAACCTTTCCGCACGCCCTGATCACGGCCGTTATTCAAGGGTTGACCAATGCGGCGCCCTACATCACGTCGCACGCGCTGATGGTCGGGAACCACTTTGCGCCGTTGGACTTTCTCGCCTGTGCGCCCCTGCCGCGTCCCAAAGACGCCAAGCTGGCGGCGAGTTGGCAAATGAACAGTCGGACGGGCGTGACGGTCACGGCGACTCCGGACGACGCCAACGGATGCGTGCATTTTCATGCGGAAATGGCCCAGGACTATCAGCCCTTCCCCCTGCCCTATGCCGATGTGGCTTGGTCGTGGGAGCAGCTCTCGAACAGCGCCGGTGGACAGCTAGGGCAGTCAGTCGATGTGCGCCAGGAGATCATCAAACTTGCCAAGGGGATGGGGCTCAACACCGATGTGCCGGCCCTGCAACCGGACCACCCGCCCCACGTAGACGGCTATGTGGCCTTGCATCCGGGCAGTGGGGCAAATCTGGATTCTCCCACGAAAATCGCGCTCCACGCTGACGATCAGCCCTATCCCTTCTATGGCCGCTTCCGCGTGGCTTGGACCATCCCGGTCAAGTGACCAGCGACGGATTGGACGACAGAGCCGATGAATGAAGAGGATTGCGCTGTAGAAGTGGCGCGACGGCTGCGAACCGGCTACGGTATCGGCGGCGTCCGGCAGGATGTCCCCGAGTCTCCCCTGCGCTTGCCGGGAATGCCGGTCAGAAATACGCTTCCGCAGGGCGGTTGTGGCCATTTGAGGTGCAATGTACTGGTTGATCGCATTGATGTTTGCTGTGGTAGCCAAGGCGGCTCCGGCGGATCCGCTGATCATCGAAATCAACGGTGACTTTGGTCTGGCTGAGCGCAACGGCAAGGTCCTTCTTGGGCCCAAATACCACAAAATGGGTCTATTTTCCGAAGGTTTGGCGTGGTTCGAAGTCCGCGACGAAAAGGCCGGCAGCCTGCGCTACGGCTTTGTCAATCGCAAAGGTAAGCCAGCAATTACGCCTACTTGGGAGGCCGTTGGCGATTTCCACAGCGATCGGGCGACGGTCAAGGTTGGATCGACCTGGGGCTACCTGAATAGCAAGGGAAAACTGGCGATTCCGGCCAAGTTCTTACATGTCGAAGCTTTCAGTGAAGATCGGGCCACGGTGGAACTTGAACAGGACAAGTTCGTTGTCATTGATCCCGCTGGAAATACGGTGTTTCCTCTGGACGGCTATCAGGCCAAGGACATGCAGTCCTACCATGAAGGGTTGCTGGTCGTGGTGCCTACCGGCGATGGCCCAGCAAAAGTCCTTGATAAAACTGGAAAAGTCGTGTTTACGGCCCCGGGCAAGACCCTGGAATCCTTTAGCGACGGGCTGGCGCTGTTCAAGGGAAACGACGAACGCCTGGGGTTTCTCGACAAGACCGGTAAGATCGTGATTCAGCCTAACTACGCTTTTGCCAAGGCTTTTTCCGAAGGCCTAGCGCCGGCTGAACAGGACGGGCGTTGGGGATACATCGACAAGACGGGGCAATGGTCGGTGCAGCCGATCTTTGAAGAGGCGGACAGCTTTGCCGAAGGGCTGTCGCGCATCCGCGTGGGCACCCAGTTCGGCTACAGCGATCGGCAAGGACACACTGTGATTTCGCCGGTTTGGGAGGACCCTGAGTTGCCCCTGAGCCGCTTCAAGAACGGCGTGGTGCTGGTCGGCAAGCAGGAAGGCGGCAAGCTGCTGCGCGGCTGGATAGACAAGTCCGGCAACGCGGTATGGAGCGCCTGGAAACCATAGTTCTTGCCGGGAGTTGGCTAGGAAACGCTTGGCAGTTTCTCGGGCCGTCCCAACCGACTTGATCCCGAGCGAGGACCCCAGTAGTTTTGCGGACTCTTGGCGCAGGACGCCGACTGGGCGACGGACCCACGTACGGAATCAAGTCCGCTAGATTAGGCACTTTTTGAGGAAAGCATGCACAAGGGAACTCCGCCACGCGCCGTTTGGGCCCTGATCCCGTGGGCGGTGCTGTTGTTGGCCGCGTGCCAAGGACCGATTTTACCACCGTTTCCAAGTACATACCGACCTCCTGCGCCCGTTGCGCGGCCGGTTGTGGCAGCACCTGCGGCAGCGGACCCGGTTGGGGGCCCCGGCGGAGCGGCAGCAGCGGCCGTTGGCACCGTCGCGCTCGCCACACCCACCGAAGTGCATGGAAAGGCCGGACAAGCGCTGTATATGCGCTACTGTACGCTGTGCCACGGCGCGGTCGGTCAGGGCTATGCGGCCGACAACGCACCGTCGCTCATCAGCCGCAGCTTTCGCGAAAGCGCCAACGAAGGCTTCTTGCGCATGGCGATCGTCCGCGGGCGCCCCGGTACGGCGATGGCGGGCTATGGCAAGGAAGTCGGCGGGCCGATGAGCCCTGAGGAAATGAACGACCTGCTGTCCTACCTGCAAGGCGGTGCGCCCAAGGCCGCGCTTCTGCCAGATGTCAAGGCACAAGGCGATGTTACGCGTGGGCAGACCATCTTTGAGACGCAGTGTGGTCGCTGCCACGGTACGCCGGCCCAACGCAATGACGCCGTGCACCTGTTCAATCCGCTGCTGATGGCCAGTGCGACCGATGCGTTCCTGCGCCACGCCATCGAGCAGGGACGCCCGGGCACGCGGATGGAGGCTTGGGCTGGCAAGCTAGCGCCGCAGCAAATCGATGACGTGATTGCGTATTTGCGGGCGACCCCCTCTGTGCCGGCTCCTCTACCGCCGACGCCGCCGATGCCTCCCGCCGCGCCGCGCACGGGGCCGGTGGTGATCAATCCAAACGGCAAGCTCGCAGAATTCCATTTGCGCGATGAGCGGTTTGCGCCCCTCGACGAGGTCAAGGCAGCCCTGGACCAGAAGCGGCGCATCGTCATTTGCGACGCGCGGGCCCCTTCCGACTTTCTGACGCTGCATATTGAAGGGGCTGTTTCTACACCGTATTACGACACCAAGAGCCTGGACGACATCCCCAATGACGACAACACCTGGGTGATTGCTTATTGCGCGTGTCCGCACCATGCGTCGGGCGAAGTGGTCGATCAACTGCGCAAACGTGGCTACAAGCACACTGCGGTGCTCGATGAAGGCGTGTTTGCTTGGCAACATAAGAACTATCCAGTCGTTTCTTCGTCTGGTGCCCCGGTGCCGAACTCGCCGGCGCCGCCACCGATGCCTGCCGTGCCAAATCCCAATGATCCCCCACGCTTGCCACCGCCTGGCAGTCCGACGCCTGGGATGATGCGGCCCACCGGCTTTCCGGCCTCTCCCCTGGCGCCGCCGCAGTTGCCTCCAGGCCTGCCCCAGCGCGGTATGCCAGGGACCTGGACGCCCCTGCCGGTTGCGCGTCCGCCACAGTTCGTCGCGCCGCCTCAACCCACTGTAACGCCTGGACAACCGGTGCCGCAGGGTACGCCGCAAGGGACAGTGCCGCGCCTGCCCGTGCAACAGCAGGCTCCGGGTCCTCAAGCGCCGCTGCAGAAATAGAGGGAGCCGGGCGTTTGCGGCACAGGCACCCAAGAACTCTTTGTTAACACATGGCTTTGCTAGCTAGATTCAACGGAGGTTCCCATGGCGAGCGTACTGATTCAACACGGCCGCGTGGTCACGGCTGTGGACGATTATTTTGCCGACGTGCTCATTGAAGACGGCATCATCACGCAAATTGGTAAGAATCTTGTGGTGCAAGCCGACAAGACCATTGACGCGACCGATAAGCTGGTTCTGCCCGGCGGCATCGATCCGCACACGCACTTTGACATGCCTTTCGGCGGTACCAACAGCGCCGACGACTTCGAAAGTGGCACAATTGCAGCAGCTTTTGGTGGCACCACCACGGTCATCGACTTTGCGATTCAGCAAAAAGGCGAATCGACGCTCAAGGGCCTGGACATATGGCACGACAAGGCCCAGGGCAAGGCGACCATCGATTACGGTTTCCACATGATTGTCACGGACATGCAGGACGACCGCCTGCATGAAATGGACCGCTTGGCGACCTCCGGCGTGACGAGCTACAAGCTCTTTATGGCCTATCCCGGCGTTTTGTATGTGGATGATGGCACGTTGTACCGCACCTTCCGCCAAGCCGGCGAGAACGGTACGCGCATCTGTATGCACGCGGAAAACGGGATTGTGATTGATGAAATCGTCAAGGCGGCCGTCAAGGCTGGGCACAAGGAACCGCTGTGGCACGCCCTGTCACGACCGACGCGGATGGAGGCCGAGGGCGTGCATCGCGCCATTGCCATCGCCGAAGTGGCCAAAGTTCCGTTGTATATCGTGCACTTATCGTCCAGCGATGCGCTGGAGCAGGTGCGTTTGGGCCGGGCCCGCGGCGTCGATGTGCAGGCCGAAACCTGTCCGCAGTACCTACTGCTTGACGAGAACATGTACCGCAAGCCTGGATTTGAAGGGGCCAAATGGGTCATGACCCCGGCGCTGCGCGAAAAGTGGAATAATGACGTGCTGTGGCAAGGCATCCGCATGCTGGAGTTGGCCACCGTGGCGACTGACCACTGCCCGTTCTGCATGGCGGGGCAGAAGGACCTGGGCGTGGACTCTTTTACCAAGATTCCCAATGGTGCACCAGGGGTTGAGAATCGCATGGCCTTGATGTACCACGCCGGCGTGGTGCAGGGGCGGATTTCGCTGAACCGCTTTGTTGAGATTACATCGACACAAGCCGCGAAAACGTTTGGCCTTTTCCCCAAGAAGGGCACCATCGCCGTGGGCTCTGATGGCGACGTCGTGGTCTTTGACCCCAAGCGCACGGAAACCATCAGCTACGACAACAAGCGCACGCACAACATGCGCGTGGACTACAGCGCTTGGGAAGGCTGGGAAGTCCAGGGATATCCGGATGTTGTGCTGTCGCGCGGCCGCGTCATCGTCCAAGGCGGCAGCTTGATGACACGCGGCGGCGGGCAGTACATCCCCCGCGCCCGAGTCGGCAATTTGCTGCGCTAATTTCCCGGCTACGCCAATTTTCTTGGGGTAAACCGGAAAGAAGTCCGGCTTACGCTTGCTCGTTCACCGCGGCCCCAGTGCCCATCACGGGCAGGTCGGCTTGTCATGGCGACCCCAATGGCAGCTTTCGCAAGAACGAAGACGCGGCCAGCATGACCGCGTGGTGCGCGCGGGAGGTGAACTGGAAGAAAAGGTCTTGTATGTACGCAGGAATCCGTGGCGACGCTGGCCGGAGTGTGCGGCGTGTCCATGGGTTGGGCCAGTTGAGCCGTAGTGCTGCGCGGCAGTTGAATGCAACTACTTGTCAATCTTGAGTGATTGGGAGCCACCAACCTGACGGGCACGGAGGCCGGTCCCGACCCGAACCCGCAAAGCTGCAAGGGCCGTGGCCAAGTGCCAAGTTGCGTTCAGTTCATCTCAATGACCCGGTCTTGCACACCTATGCGCCCCCGAAGACCCTCAGCGCCAAGCTAGCCCGCCAATTCATCGGCCGGATGCATAGTTGCCTGACCTAACCCTTCCATCACGCCCGCTGCCGCCGAGATTGCCAGCCTTTCCAACCACTTTGCCAAGCAGCCACCAAGCCGGCCTTGAGCGGCGACTCTGTGGGCAGGGGCTCCTTGCCCGCAGCCATGCGCCGCAACTGCCTAGCATAAAACGCGATCTCCATGATGGCGAGCTTGTCCAACGCCGCCACACCGGTGGTCACGCGCGCGGGCGTCCGATACTGAGGGTCCAGCCCCTGAAAAAGCCGCCGTGGTAGGTCGGGCTCAATCGCAAGGGGCCGCGCCAGGCCGATGAGGTCAACCCCGCCTGTTGCCAGCGCTTGAGCCATACCTGCCAAAGTGCGAAAGCCTCCGGTGACCAGCAAGGGCGCGCGCACGGTAGCCTTGGCATTGACGGCAAAATCGAGGAAATACGCCTCCCTGGCTAGCGTGCTTGCCGACTTGGCCGCGTCCAAACCGATGGACATCTTGGGCGACTCATAGGTGCCGCCCGAAACTTCAAGCAAGTCAATGCCCTCGGCATCTAGGGCCTGCATCAGCGCCAAGGACTCGGTCTGATCAAAGCCCCCTCGCTGAAAATCGGCTGAATTCAACTTGATACCGACGCTAAAGCCCTTGCCGGTGGCAGCGCGAATGGCGCGATAGACCTCGATCACAAAGCGACGACGCCGCGGCGCGTCACCACCCCAGGCATCGTCGCGCAAGTTATGACGTGGAGACAGGAATTGGCTGACCAAGTAGCCATGGGCACCGTGGATCTGCACCCCGTCAAAGCCCGCCTGCTGAGCGATGGCGGCGGCGTGGGCAAAATGCTCAACAATGTCAAGTATTTCCGCATCCGTTAGCGCGCGCGGCGTCGCAAAGAAGCGCTGCAGCCCGGGCGAAAAGGGCACGGCCGACGGAGAAACCGTCTGCAGATTCAGGCCCTTGGGCGCCTGCTTACCGGGATGGTTGAGCTGCATCCATACAGCGCCGCCCTGCCCTTGCGCGGCCCTTGCCCACTCGGACAAACCTTGAATATCACACGGATTTTCGACAACGACGTTGCCCGGCTCGCCCAAGGCCCGGCGGTCAACCATGACATTGCCTGTGATATTCAGGCCGATCCCGCCCATGGCCCAGCGCGAATACAGCCGCAAAAGGCCGGGACTGACGCGGTTGTCAGGGGTGGACAGGGCCTCGCTCATCGCCGATTTACACAAACGATTCGGGAGGATGGCACCGCTGCGCAAAGTCAGTGGCTGGGCCAGGAGACCGACCTGTTCGCTGGGATTCATCGGTTTACCCGTCTGCGCCGGCCATGGAGCCGGGGGCCGCAAGTGTAGCAGAACCGCTGCAGGCTTGGGGGACGAACCGCGACTATTGCCACCAAGTCAGGATCACTTGGCCATTATTTCCACCTGTTTGCGCGCCCGCTGCACCGGCACCGCCTCCGGCTGACGAAGAAGAACTGGCCACGCCCGCCGCCACGTAGCAGGTGCCGCCATTGCCGCCGCCGCCGCCGCAGTCGCAACCGGGCGCGCCGCCTCCGGAACCGCTGGCCCAGCCACCGCCGCCGCCGCCGCCACCACCGCCGTCGCCGGACATGTTGCCGCCACTACCGCCGGCCGCGAAACCGGCACCGCCGCCGGAACAGCCCTGCCCGCCATTGCCGCCACCGCTGCTGCAGCCACCGCCACCGCCGCCACCGCCACCGCCGGCTACCAGCAGGGCATTACCGCTATTGGGAGAACTCGTTGAGAATACGCCAGAAAGCCCGCCGCCACCGCCGCCGCCACCGGAGCAGCCCGAGCCACCGGCATTGCCGCCTCCCGCGCCGCCCCAGAATGCGCCCGCGCCCGCGCCCGAACTGACCGAGCAGCCGATGCCCGCGCCGCCTCCAGCGCCAACGACAATACCCAAGGATTGGCCGGCGGTTACGCTAATCGCCCCCTTGACCAAGCCGCCCGCGCCACTGCTGCTGGCATTGCCGCAATCGATGCCGCCGCCGCCGCCGCTGGCGCCTTGCACGCTGACCGTGATGGTAGTGACGCCCGCGGGCACCACAAAGGGTTGCACGCTGCCGCTGTAGTTGAACGTCTGCGTCTTTTGCACCTGGCACGCGTAGCTACCGGGCGAATTGACACATAAACCTGCGCCGCAGCCGCCGTTGTTGGTCAGGCATTCGTTGATGTCGGTGCACGAAAACCCGTCGCCGCTGTAGCCGCTGTTGCAGGCGCAACTGAAGCTGCCGGGGCTGTTGGTACACGCCGCGCTGGCGCTGCAACCGCCGTTGGCGACAAGGCATTCATTGATGTCCGTACACGTCATGCCGTCGCCGCTGTAGCCGCCCTTGCAGGTGCAGGTGAAGCTGCCGGGGGTATTGGCGCAAGTGCCGTTGGCGCTGCAACCGCCGCTATTGACTAGGCATTCGTTAATGTCGGTACACGTCTTGCCATCGCCACCGTACCCGCTGTTGCAGGCGCAACTGAAGCTGCCGGGACTGTTGGTGCACGTGCCGTTGGCGCTGCAACCGCCGCTATTGACAAGACATTCATTGACATCCGTGCACGTCTTGCCATCGCCGCTGTAGCCGCTGTTGCACGCGCAGCTGGAGCTGCCGGGGCTGTTGGTGCAGGTGGCGTTGGCGCTGCAGCCGCCGTTGTTGGCGAGGCACTCGTTGATGTCATTGCAGGTGAATCCGTCGCCAGCGTAGCCAGAATTACAAATACAAGCAACGCTTTGCGCCCCTGGGGTACACGCCGCGTTGACTGCGCAACCGATGCTGCCCTTGCAGACTCCGGCGCCGCAGACGTCGCCAGTGGTGCAGCCGTTCTTGTCGTCGCAAGCGGCCGTATTATTTGTGAAAACGCAGCCTTTGCTGGGGTCGCACGCGTCATTGGTGCAGGGATTGCCGTCGTTGCACCCGATGAGGCCTCCCGCCACGCAGCTGCCGGCCTTGCATTGGTCGCCAGCGGTGCACAGGTTGCCGTCGCTGCAACTGGCTAGATTCGCTTTGTTGACGCAGCCTTGGCCGGGCAAGCAGGCGTCATCGGTGCAGACGTTGCCGTCCTCGCAGCTCTGGATGCCACTGGCGATGCACTTGCCGCCGCTGCACGCGTCGCCGGTGGTGCAATTGTTGCCATCGTCGCACACTGCAGCGTTGCTCGCGTGTTGACAGCCTTTTTGGCCGTCGCAGCTGTCATCGGTGCACGGATTGCCGTCGTCACAGTTGCTGGGCTTGCCGGGCACGCAGGCCCCCGCGGCGCAGGCGTCGCCTTCGGTGCAGACCGAACCGTCCGAGCAAGGCACCGTGTTGTTCACCGACTGGCAACCATTCTTGACGTCACACGTTTCGGTCGTGCACGGGTTGCCGTCGTCGCAACTGCTGGGCGCGCTGGGTGTGCAGACGCCACCCTTGCATGCGTCGCCGCTGGTGCACGCGTTGTTGTCCGAGCAGGCGACGCCATTGTTGCTGTGCTGACAACCCTGTACGGCGTCACAGGAATCGTCGGTGCACACGTTGCCATCATCGCATGGGGAAGCCACGCCGGATTTGCACTTGCCGCCGGCGCAGCTGTCGCCCGTGGTGCAGACGCTGCCGTCATCGCAAGGCACGCTGTTGTTGGCGACGACGCAGCCGCTCTTGGCATCGCAACTGTCGTTTGTGCAAGGGTTTACGTCGTCGCACACCTTAACCGTCCCGGGGTTGCACTGGCCACCGCTGCACACGTCGCCCTCGGTGCAGACGTTGCCGTCGCTGCAGGCCACGGTGTTGGCAGAGTGCACACAACCTGCGAACTTGTCACACGAATCGTCGGTGCACGGGTTACCATCGTCGCAGCTTTGGCTCTTGCCGCTGCTGCACAGGCCGTTGAGGCATTGGTCGCCGACCGTGCAGACATTGCCGTCGTCGCAGGCCAACGTGTTGTTGGCGTGCTTGCAACCCTGCTTAGTATCACAGGAATCTGTAGTGCAGGCGACGCCGTCGTCGCAGTCCAGCATCGGTCCGGGCGCGCACTGGCCGCCCTTGCAGCCATCGTCGACGGTGCACGCATTGCCATCGCTGCAATTATTGGCGTTGTTGAGGCTGACGCAGCCCTTGCCGCCGTCGCACAGGTCGGTGGTGCACGGGTTGCCGTCATCGCAGACTTTGGCCGCGCCGCCCTGGCAACTGCCACCCTTGCAGGTATCGCCATCGGTGCAGATATTATTGTCATTGCAAGGCAATGTGTTGGCCGAGGTCGTGCATCCGACCTTGGCATCGCAGCCGTCGCTGGTGCAGGGATTGCCGTCGTCGCAGACCTTGACCGCACCGGGGCTGCAAGTGCTGGCGTTGCAGACGTCGCCTTCGGTGCAAGCGTTATTGTCGTTGCACGGCGCGGTATTCGCCGTGGTGGTGCACCCCGCGTTGGCGTCGCAGCCGTCCTCGGTGCACGGATTGCCGTCGTTGCAGGTCGTCGCCTTGCCGGGGGTGCAAATACCGCTCGAGCAGACGTCGCCGAGCGTGCAGATGCTCCCGTCATCACAAGGTAAACTGTTGTTGCTGTGACTACAGCCTTGCTTGACGTCGCAGGCGTCGCTGGTGCAAGGGTTGGCGTCGTCGCAGTTGGCCAAGGCACTGGGCTTGCAGGCGCCATTGCTGCACGCATCGCCTAGGGTGCAGTCGACGCCGTCATCGCAAGCGCCTTGATTTGCAGCAAAAACGCAGCCGAGCTTGCTCGAGCAGCTGTCGTCTGTGCAAGGATTGCCGTCATTGCAAACGGTGGCCGTGCCCGGCAGACAGACCTCGCCGTTGCACGCGTCGCCCACCGTACAAACGTCGCCGTCATCGCAGGTGGCCGCAGCGTCGACCGTGACGGTGCAACCGCTCGATGGGTCGCAACTATCCTTTGTACAGGGATTTTTGTCGTCACAGGGGACTGTAGTTCCCTGGCATTGCACGCCGACGCAGGTATCGCCGCTGGTGCAAGCGCTGCCGTCATCACAATTGCCAGGCTTTGCAGGATGTTGGCACTGATTGCCGACGCAGTTGTCGTAACTGCACGCCAGCCCATCGTCGCACATGCCCGGCGTCGGTTCGTCGGTCTGGCCGTCGCAATCGTTGTCTTGGCCGTCGCACGTCTCGGTTTGCGCGGCGGCGGCGTCACAGGGCGATAGACCTTGGTCCGTGCAAGTACGCTTGCCAGCACAGGTTCCGGCATCATTGGCGCTCTGGCATGCCGTGGTCAGCTTGAGCGATGCGGCCCGGGGGTCGCAGGGGCACTGCAGGTCCGACTTGACGCATTGGCTGCCCGAAATGCCCGAGCGGCTGCTCTTGACCTCACAGCTGTAGCCGCTGGGACAGGGCGCACTGTCGCCGCAGCTGACGCCACAGAAGTGCCCGATAAGTTTGCCTTTGTCGTCATTGTAGCTGAGGCAACGGCTGTCGGTGCCGCCAAGGACATTGGAGCAATCGCTATCGGCATTGCAGGGTTCGCACAGGCGCGGGGATGTGGGCGCGCAGACGTTGATGGCGTCGCCGCCGGAGCCGGTGATTTGCACGCACTTAAAGCCGTCTTGGCAGCCCGAGGCGCACAAGGCTGCGCACTGATTTTTCCCTTGCACTTCAATACATAGGCCGGTGTTGCAGCCGTTGTTGTCGACGCACGCGCACCCCGGGTCGCCGCAGCCCGCGTCGGCCAGGACTAGGGCGTCGATGGCGTCAGCGCCGACGTCCTGACTGGGCCCCAGGTCGGCGACTACATCCAGTACATCGCTATTATCAAGAGGCAATTCATTGCCCATGCTGCCATCGCCGGTGTCGCCAGGAGCCTCCAGCACATCCGCCGTCGCCGGTGAATCGGTGCCACAAGCGCTCAGCATGATTGGGGTAACCAAGCTGGCCAGAAGGACTAGCCATGTGCAACATCGACTCATCATTGCCCTTACCCCGCCATCAGCAGAAAGGTTATCAAGAATAACAGCCCGTTACACAAGCGCGCCCCTTCGCAACCGGCGGCCGCGGAGTCGCTTTGCATTGTCACCGGGTCAAACGTAGATTCTGCCCGCGCCGGAGCGCGTGTCAAGCGGTCGGTGCAGGTCGCAACCTATCTGCTAACTACTTGATTTTACGCGGCAACTTGCCTCAGCAGCCAGCGAGCCGCCGTTGCATCCCTACCCATGGCCAGCCCGGACGCCCTACTTGGTGACGGTCCCGGCCGGGGTCAGCACGAACTGCTGCATGACCGCGTGGGTGCTGTAGTCGAACGCCTTGACTTCTAACGCCTTATCGCTGCGTTGGCGCACGACCACATAGCCGTAGTTGACGCCCGTGGCCAGGGGCGCGCCGCCGTTGCCCACCACAATCTGCTTTTCCTTGGGATACCAGGCCAGGGTATGGGTATGCCCGCAAATTAGCAGTGTGTACGGATACTTATTGAAGATCGTGGCGCTCGGCGATACGCCCGGCGCTTCGGTGGCGATGGTGCCTTCATGGCGGACGACAAACGTATAGGTTGTAGGGATTTGCATGGTCGAGTCCAACCACGCCGCTTGGTACGTGTCCCAGGCGTTGGCGGCAATGAAGACGAACTTGGCGTTCCAGGAGCCATCTTTTGCTGCAATTTGGGTGACATAATAGGGCTTGGTAAGGCCAACTGGCGCCAGCATCTTCTGCATAAACAGGTTGTACAGACCGGTCAAGCTGTCGGCATTGCCCAGGCCGCAGTTCGAGTTGACCGCGCCGGTGCATTCGTGGTTGCCCATGGCATAGAGCACAAGACCTGAAAACGCTTTCTGTGCGCTAAGATATAGATCAAACTGCTGGCTAGCGCTGCCGGTGCCGCTGGATTTGGAGAACTGATAATCGCCCGTGGTCACCACCAAGGGGACGTGCGGCGCTTCGCCTTCCATGTCCTGCCAAATCTTTGTAATGACTGCCGTTGGATAGGCATTGACGGCTTCAACCGAAGGGGGGCGCGTGTCGCCGATGATGCCAAAAGCCAAGCTGGCAATGGTGCCGCCGGTGGCCGTTAAGCCCTGGGCACCAGGCTGATTTGGCACGTCCTGCGTGGGCCCCGCGTCGACGCTGCCGGCATCGGGACCGCCGCCGCAGGTGCTCGGGTCCGGCGCAGCTTGGCACTTGCAGCTGTCATGGTTGCAGAACCAGCCACCAAAGCAGTTGTTGGCCGCACAGACTCCTGATTTTTCTGTGCATTTGCAGCAAGAGCTGACCGTGGGTCCGTCCAGGGAACCGCAACTGCTTGGCGCCGAGCCGCTATCGACCGGGCCGCTGTCCGGCGAAGGGCCTGCGTCTGCCGCGCAATTGGCCGGTGGTGCTGAGCACTTGCACGCCGGCGTGCAGACATAGCCGTTGTAGCAGCCGTTGGGCGCGCAGGTCTTGCCGGGCTGACACGTGCAGCAGGAGGCGTCATTGGGGCCGACATAGCCGGGACAGCCTCCCGCTGAACTGCCTGTATCGACTGGGGTTGAGCCGGCATCGTTGGCCCCGGGATCGACGACGACGCCGCAAGGCTGCGCTGTCGGCACGCAAATGGTGACAGGATCGCCGGCATTGGAACTCACTGTTTGGCAAGCGAATCCGTCGGCGCAGCTACTGCTACACGGACTGGCACAGAAGGCGCCGCCTTGAAACTGCGCGCAATGGTCGCCGCTGGCGCAGTCCTCGTCGCCCAAGCACGCCACGCAACTACCCTGGACGACGTTGTTATCCGCGACAGTCGCGTCCGTGCCCCCCGGCTCGCTTTGTACATCGACGTCGAGGCTTTGATTGCCATAGGTGCTGTCCGTATTGCCCGCGACGGAGCCACCGGCCGCCCCGACCGAAGCGTTGGAACAGCCGGCTACACCGAGGCAAACCGCTAGAGAAATAAGAGGTATCGCGTAGCCAGTCTTCACAGAGCCTCCAACTTTGCACATGCGTATCGACCAGCCGAAATGCCCATGCGCGCTTGGCCCCAGTGGGCCGATTTCAGCGCAGGTGCAGCGGCTATCGCGTCGCCTCCAGGGCTCAATGCCCCCGGCCAACGCGACGCCAACCGGCCAGGATGCCCACCGCCGCCGTCTGGCGCAAATGTCGGCAGAGGCAACCGCGTCAAAGCCCGAAGCTGTCGCGGTGCACTTCCATGGGTCAATGCGGGGCCAAACCCTTGACGTATGCCGCCCGCAGCGGTACCTAGCACGCGCCAATGCTGCGGCTGCGCGCCGTCTTTGGTCGACCACCGGGCGCAAACGGCCTCCGGTGCTGTCTTGGCCAGTCCTGGCCATTTGCTCGTACTTCTGCAGGCTTTCCTGGGAACACAGCGCTGATGTCATGCCCTGCTGCAACCGTGGGTTGCAGGCCAGTACCGCCAATGACCGGTGCCTCATTGCGCAGTCCTTGCCGCCGCCTGGGCCCTGCCTAGCCACGGCCAGACTGACGAGGACACTGCGCCAAGTTCCGCAAACCTTTCAGCAAGCTACGCGAGGTCTCATGCTCCCGTCGCAAGCAGCTTACCTGTCCCTGGCCCTGATGATTGCGATCGTCGGTGGTTTGGGTTTGGCGATTCTCGTTATCAATCACGTCCTTGGGCCGCGTCGCCCGACTGCGATCAAGTCCGAGCCGTTTGAATGCGGTAGCGACCCGATCGGCGACGCCCGCCAACGTTTTGGCGTGAAATTCTACCTAGTCGCCATCTTTTTCATCGTCTTCGACATCGAATCCGTCTTCATGTACCCCTGGGCCTCCCTGTTTCGCGAGATGATCGTCGAACCGGGCATCGGCTGGAGTACCTTTGGGGAAATGTTCATCTTTGTCGGGATCTTGGCCTCCGGCCTCGCCTACGTTTGGCGTCGCGGTGCGCTCGACTGGGAATAACCGAGCCGAGGGGGCCCGTAGCCATCTTGTATCGCTAACCCCTAACTTTTCAGAACCTTTGGCAATTTCAGCAGCAGCTGCCTTTGCCCTTGCCCGAGCCTGAGGTCGCCATGCACGCCTCCCTGATCGAAATCCTGCGCGCAGAAAAGCCAAGCGCCATCCTAGGTAGCCATGGCCTAGGCGATGAGTCGACACTGATCGTCACCCGCGATCACCTGCTGGACGTCATGCAGTGGCTGCGCGACGACCCGCGGGCGCGGATGGAAGTGCTGATCGACGTAACCGCGGTGGATTACTCGGAATATCCCGCCCACCTGCGCCAAGCCGTTTCACCGATCGATGAAGATTCGGGCAATTCTGCAGCAGAACTGCCGCGTTATGAAGTGGTCTACCACTTGCTTTCGATGAGCCGTGGCCACCGCCTGCGCATCAAAGTGCTTGTTACTGAACAGGATCCCCATGTGCCGTCCCTGTGCGACCTGTGGATCAGCGCAAACTATGGGGAACGCGAGACTTTTGACATGTACGGCCTGCAGTTTGACGGCCATCCCGAACTCAAGCGCGTGCTTTTGTACGAAGAGTTTGAGGGCCACCCTCTGCGCAAGGACTACCCGCAGCGGGGCTACCAACCACTGATGCCCATGCCAGAATTGGTCAACTACGAAGGCAACGACACCGCCCATTAGGCCCCGACTGGGCGATTCGCTCGCCGCCGGTGCCGAGGCCCACTCTAGGGACGCTTTCAGAGGTAACTACGCATGACTGCTAGCATCCACGCCCTCAAGCAAACCGCCGAACGCGTCGGCGACGACATGATCATCAACATGGGCCCGTCGCACCCCGCGACGCACGGAACGGTCAAGTTCGTGCTGACACTGGACGGCGAAACCATCCGCGACATGGACATTACGATTGGCTATTTGCATCGTGGTTTCGAGAAGATGGCCGAGGCCGGCACCTGGCAGCAAGTGCTCCCGTACACCGATCGGCTCAACTACGTGTCGCCGCTGATCAACAACGTCGGCTACGTCGGCGCGGTTGAGAAGCTGTGGGGCATCGAAATTACCCCGCGTTGCAAGTACATCCGCACCTTGGCGTGCGAGATCAGCCGCATTACCGACCACCTGACCTCTTTGGGTGCCGGCGCGCTAGAACTCGGTGGATTTGCACCGTTTCTCTTTGGCGTTCAGGCCCGCGAAGTGCTCTACCCCATCGTTGAGGAACTGACCGGCGCCCGCCTAACGACCAGCTACACCCGCATTGGCGGCCTGCGTCATGATCTGCCTGAAGGTTTTGGCGAATTGGTCGAAAGCGGCCTGTGCAAGGTCGAGGATTTGTGCACTAAGGTCGACCAATTGCTGACGCGCAATCGCATCTTCTACGACCGCATGATTGGCACCGGCGTCCTGAGCCAGAAAGACGCGATCAGCTCAGGCTGCACCGGCATCATGCTGCGTTGCACCGGCGTCGACTGGGATTTACGCAAACATCAGCCGTACTTGGCCTATGACGAACTGGACTTTGACGTCATCGTTGGCCAGGCGGGAGACAACTACGACCGCTACCTGTGCCGCATGGAAGAGGTTCGGCAGTCGATCAAGATGATCCGCCAATTGCTCAAGCAAATGCCGGGTGGCCCTGTCAATGTCAAGGATTGGAATGTGGTTTTGCCGCCCAAGCACGACGTCTACAACAGCATTGAAGGCATGATCGCCCACTTCAAGCTGGTCACCGATGGCCACCAAGTGCCCGCCGGTGAAGCGTATTATCCGATCGAAGGTGGCAACGGCGAGGTCGGCTTCTACATCGTCTCGCAGGGCAATGGCCGACCGTATCGCATCCATGTGCGGCCACCGTGCTTCTATGCCATGGGAATTCTGAAGAAACTCTGCGTCAATCACATGCTCGCGGACATCATTCCGACCTTTGACACCCTCAACATGATCGGCGGCGAAGTCGATAGATAACCGCGACCTGGATGGTGCACGGCGCTGCAGCCGTGACGCCCGGGCAAGAGCCGCAATATCGAGTGCATTCCGAGGTTTACCATGGCGCCTGAAGCTGCCGAGATCAAAAAGGCCAAAGTGACCATTGACGGTCGTGAGATCGAAGTGCCTATGGGCACTACGGTTTTGCGCGCTGCCAAGCAACTGGGCATTGAAGTGCCGGTGTTTTGCTACCACCCGGGGCTGTCGATCCCTGCCAACTGCCGGATGTGCTTGGTAGAAGTGGAGAAATCGCCTAAGCCTCTGCCGGCGTGCTACACCGAAGTCAGCGACGGCATGGTGGTCCGCACGCAGACCGAGAAGGTCAAGGCGACGCAGCAGGCGGTTCTTGAGTTCATTTTGCTCAATCACCCCGTAGATTGCCCGATTTGCGACCAGGCGGGCGAATGCGTGTTGCAAGAGCATTTCGTGCGTTTTTCGGCGCAGCCATCGCGCTTGTTCCATGAAAAGATTGGCAAACCCAAGGCCAAGGTGCTTGGGCCCAAGGTGATCTTGGACGCCGAGCGCTGCATTCTGTGCACCCGCTGCGTCCGCTTCTGTGAGGAAGTCACCAAGACCAATGAATTGACAGTGGAAATGCGCGGCGAGCATTCCGAAATCACCCTGCCTGAAGGCAAGGTGCTGGACAACGACTACAGCCTGAGCGTGGTCGACATCTGCCCCGTAGGCGCGCTGACTTCTAGGGAATTCCGCTTCCAGCGCCGGGTATGGTTCCTCGACCAGCACGCCAGCGTCTGCACGGGCTGCGCGCGGGGCTGCAACATCCGCCTGGACAGCCATAAAAACCAAGTAGAACGCTTGGTTGCACGCTACAACGGCGAGGTCAACCGCTGGTGGATGTGCGACGCCGGCCGAGGCAGCTTGGCGCAGAGGCGGGATGGTGCCCTCAAGATGGGCCATGTACCTGGAACGGATGGCGAATCGCGGCAAGCTCCGGCCATCGACGGTTTGCAGACTACGGCGCAATGGCTGCAGGAGCTCAAGTTGCGCAACGGCCGCGTCGGTATTGCCGTATCGGCCTCGCTGACCAATGAAGATATCTATGCATTCGCTGGGTTGGCTCAGGCCCTCGGCGCGCAAGTCTTCCTGCTGCCGCGCACGCCTTGGACCGGGGATGCGGTGCTCAAGACCGCTGACCGCGATTGCAACACTGCGGGCGCTAAGGCCATTCTTGACGTTGTCTCCCCAGGCTGGGGCGATGCCAAGGCGCTGACCAAGGCCGCGACGCAGTTGGATGCACTCGTGCTGGTCGATAGCGAGATTGGCGTCAGCGATGACCTGCTCGATGCCCTTGAATCGATTGACCAACTCGTCGTTCTCACCGACCTGCCAGGCCCCTTGGCCGATGCAGCCGACGTACTGATTCCGCTGACCTGGCTGCAGCAACGCGATGGCACTTTGGTCAATGTGGACGGGCAGGTCCAACGCCTGGCCGCGCCGCTCAAGCCGGCGGTGACCACGGTGACGCCGCACGCAGCCGCCGCGCACTTTGCCCATTACGGTGCCGGGGTGGAACTGGACCTCACCGAGCGTTCACGGCCGGATGCCATTTTCGACCGCATTGCCGCCGTGGTTCCTGCGTTTGCCCATTTGAATTACACCGAAATTGGCGATTACGGTCGCCGATTGACCCACGGTGCTCCCTTGGCTGAGTCTCCCGCCCGTGTGGCAGGAACGCCGGCTTGGGAACCCGATCCGGTGGCCCCAAGTTTCGCTCGCCCCTTCCAATTGCATCGGGGCGCTCAATAGTGAACGCGCTTTGCCATGTGACGCCCAGAGTCGCTTAGGCGCTCGGGTGCGAAGGCCCAGAGTCATTGACGCGCTGCGGCGCGTAAGCCCAGGTCCGCGGAGGACGCCATGCACTTGACCGGCAATCCCGTACTCGATGTTATCTTGTTTACCCTCCTGAAATTGGTAGGGTTTGTCTTCGTGTTCGTCATGGGCATGGCCACGGTGCTGACCTGGGTGGAACGCAAGTTCTCCGCCTTCATGCAGAACCGGATTGGGCCTAACCGCGCGAACATAGGTAACATTCGCCTGGGCGGCCTGCTGCACATGATTGCAGACCCGATCAAGATGCTGACCAAGGAAGCATTTACGCCCAATACCCCGAATCCATGGCTGTTTCGCCTTGCGCCGTTCATGGCCTTCGTGCCGGCCTTGGTGGTGTTCGCGACCATTCCGTTTGGGCCCGGCGATCTGCAGGTTGCGCCGCTCAACGTCGGCATTTTGTTTATCTTTGCCATTGGCAGCCTCAATGTCTACGGTGCCGTCCTGGGTGCTTGGGCGTCCAACAACAAGTGGTCGCTCATGGGCGGCCTGCGCATCAGCGCCCAGATGATCAGCTATGAAGTGGCGGTCGGCCTGTCGCTGTGTGGCATCTTTATGATCTATGGTTCTGTGGACTTGCAGCAGATCGTCATCGGCCAGGACGGCACTTGGTTTGGCATTGTGCCCAAGTGGGGCATTTTCGCCCAACCGGTCGCTTTTGTTCTGTATCTGGCCTGCGCCATTGCGGAAAACAAGCGCGCACCCTTTGACGTCGCTGAAGCAGAGTCCGAACTGGTCGCCGGTTTCTGGACCGAGTATTCCTCCATGGGTTTCGCGCTGTTAGCCCTGTCTGAGTTCATTGAAGTGGTGCTGATCGGCTGCCTAGGCGCGACCCTGTTCCTCGGCGGCTGGCAAATCCCGTGGCTGGTGGAGGGCACGGGCGTCCTGGCCGGCAAGATGTACCTCTTTGGCAATCTTGTGCCGCACTTGCAGGCGCACGCGTGGTACTTGGTGGTCGCTCAGGTCGCCGCCTTCCTGATCAAGGCCATCGTGCTGATTTGGCTGCAGTTGACCATTCGCTGGACCCTACCCCGCTTTCGCTACGATCAGGTCATGCGCCTAGGCTGGCGGATCATGCTGCCGACGGCCCTGGTCAACTTGGTGGTCACGGGCATTGCCCTGATGTTCTACGAACGATTCTAATGAGTTGTGTGGGCTTGGTTGGCGCAGCAGCGGCAGCCATGGTCCCGACGACAGATGCCGACAAGAGGGCCTTTGGGCCAGTCAATGAGAGGAAATCATGGCGAAAGTAGTCTCCCGCATGACCCCGGACCTGATCACGCAAAGCTACGTGGTCGAAGCGGTCAAGGGCATGGTCGTGACCACGCGGCAGTTGATGCGCAACCTCTTTGGCCGCAAGGACATTGTCACAGTGCAGTATCCCGAGGACCGCAGGCCCTATCCGGCGCGCGCCCGGGGCAAGCATCGCCTCATGCGGCGGGATGACAATCAAGTTCGCTGCGTTGCGTGCATGTTGTGCGCGACGGCGTGCCCGTCCAACTGCATCACGATTGTCGCCGCTGAGTCCGCCGATCACGATATCGAGAAGGTGCCCAGCACCTTTGAGATCGACCTACTCAAGTGTATTTATTGCGGTTTCTGTGAAGAAGCCTGCCCCTGCGATGCCATTCGCATGGACTCGGGCGTCCACGCCCTGCCGACAGTGACGCGCAAGGCGCAGAAGACCGCAAAGATCGACCTTTTGTCGCTGGGTTCGCCGTCCATTGCCTCCCAAGGCGGCCAGTACCGCGCCCATGACCACGAGGGCACGCAGCACGGCCGTAGCGGGCACTAGAACACCGAACGGAAATACGCCCAGCATCATGCCGCACGCAGCAAATTGTACACCGACGCGGTTCGGCGCAGGTCCAAATCGTTTTTCCTTGTGCCTAGATAACGTGCACTGTGAACTTGAATACGGCAGGTATGGGCTTGCACGTGCTCGACGCCAACGCGGGGGCGGAGCGCCTGGCTGCCTTTTGCACTAGCCGCCGACTCGGCAAGCTCGATTCCGGGGGACCAAAGGCGCAGACGATTGGGCCATGTGGTGTTCAGCCGCCAGAGTAGGTCGCGCACGTGACCCTTTGTCGGTCCCTGAAATCTTTAGACTTTTGTTATCCTGGCTGGCCCAAACGCCATCGTCCACCATGCAACGTGGAGCGCCGGGCGTAACTATCCGAAATTAGGATGGATCTGACCGGCGTTCGAGCCCCGTGGGCAGCGGCAGCCCAAAGACCGCCGCTGCCCATCGACCCTCGAACTATTTCGCGCCGATGACCGCGAACTCGATGCGGCGGTTCTGGGCGCGGCCCTTATCGGTCTTGTTGTCAGCGACCGGCTTGGCGTCACCATAACCCACGGTTTCAAAGCGATTGCCATCGATGCCGGCCTTCTCAAAGTAGCTCTTGACCGCCTCGGCGCGCTCCTGCGACAGCTTCTTGTTGGCCGCCGAATCGCCGACGTTGTCGGTGTGGCCTTCGATACGCAGCCTCAAGCTTGGATACTGCTTGAGCACCGGCAGCGCGCCGTTTAGGGTCTTGTGGGAACTCTTCATGATGGTTGCCTTGCCGGTGTCAAAGGTGATGCCCTTGATGACGCCGGCGAAGGCCTGAACAGCTTTGGGCAGGCAGCCTTGGGCTTCTTTGACGCCCGCAATGTCTGGGCATTTGTCCTCGGCGTCGAGCACGCCGTCGCCATCGCGGTCGGGGCAGCCACGGCGATCGGCGGTACCTGCGAGGTTCGGGCACTTGTCGTCGCCGTCGGCCACACCGTCGCCGTCGCTGTCAGGGCAACCCTTGGTCGCGGCAGGGCCTTTGACATTGGGGCAACTGTCTTCGCCATCGGCAATGCCGTCGCCATCTTTGTCCGGGCAGCCGCGCAGCGCTGTGGTTCCAGCCACATCGGGGCAAGCGTCCTCAGCGTCGATGATGCCATCGTGGTCGCGGTCGGCCGGCGGCGGACAGCCTTGCAGTTCCTTGGTGCCAGCCACATCGGGGCAGTTGTCGGCGCCGTCGGGGATTCCGTCGTGATCGCGGTCACTCTCGGCGACCTTGATGACGGGTGCCGGCTTGGGCTCGGGCTTGGGCTCGGGCTTCTTGGTGCCAAAGAAGATGTCGACGCCACCGGTGATGCCCAAGTTCCAGGCGTTGGCCGCGTCAAAGCCGTCTGTCCACATCTCGCGCGCTTCGGCACGCAGCGCCAACCACGGCAGAATCAAGCCGCGAATACCAATGCCCGCGTGCACTTGTGGGTCGATGTCCTTGCCCAACGCACCACCGGTCGAGTGATAGGCGCCGAGGCCCGCGACCAGAAAGGGCGTCCAGTTGCCGCTAGAGAGGTGGTACAGCACATCGACGTCGTAGCGAAACGCCTTGGTTTTGCCACCGGTGTCGGCCGTGATCGGCAGGTAACCGGCGCCAAGCTCGACAGCCAAACGCTTGCCCACCTGGTAGCCCAAGCGCACCCCCATGTCGCCCGATGTCGTCGGCAACGGCCGGGGATCCAGCGCGACATTGCCCAAATCCCAGTTGCGTTCAGGGAGATGGACGCCGCCAAAAAGGCCCAAGTACACTTCCTGCTCTGGATAATCGGCCAAGGCGGGCGCTGCGCACAGCAGGCTCGCGGCGAGCAGGGAGAAAAAGTAACGGCGGAAAGCAACGGTGCGCATGCACGAACTCCAATGGATGAAAAGGCCAAAAGCGGCGTAGACGAAGCAAAGACGACTAAGAGCGAGCCGGAAGGTGAATCGTTTTCAGGCTATGGACGGCCGGCAACGACAATGCAAGGCGGCGATGGCACGCGACAAGGCTGGCACTGGCGAGGCGGGTAGGAACCGCAAGGCCCCTGCCCCGGCTCGAATATTCCCGTGAACTGCCACGAAATTCCCGGATCCGCGCTTGGACTGGCAGCCACCTGGCTGATCAGCCCCATCCCTGCCGCTTTCGCCCCAAACTGCCTCCTCCTGCGGTCCCCCGTGGCCGATTGTCCCGGCGGCCGGGGCACCGTCAAGGATGGCTACGACAACTACGCTAGAATCATTGGATTTTGACGTCTAGGCAGCGGTCCATCGGCGCTGACATCGCCTTGCGCAGGACGGGGCGCCGGATGGAGGGGCCATGACGGCGGGCTCACGTCGCCAGCAAGGTCTTGGCCAAAGGGCGCACGCGCGCCTCTCCCAGCCGCCTGAGCGACCGGTCTGGGGGCCCATGCTGCGTTGTGCGGGGGAGAGAGACACCGGCGATTTCGCTATTTGAACGGGCGCTTGGACCCACGCTTGGGCGCTGCGGCACGCACGGCATCGACGCGGAACTGCACGATTTGGGCAATCAGGTCCACGGGAAAGGGCCTGTTGTGCGGGAACTGCACGGAACCCTTGGCATACTTGTAGGGCGCCAGCGCAGAGACAAACGCCGCGATGCCCGAGGCGGTCGGAAACAAGCCGATGTGGTGCTTGAACGCGGCAAAGTGGACCAGGTGCGCGCCGAGTAGGTCAAAGGTCGGGATGCCGTAGGACACGACCTCTATCGCGTCGGGGGCTTGTTCACGCACAATTCCGCGGATTTGCTCGAGGCGTGCAGTTGCGTCATCGGCCATGGGCCCTCCAATCCATCGTCCGGCCCTGACCGCCGGCTGCGCCCTGATTCTGGGTCGGGAGCCCATTGGCGTCAAGAGCCCACGCTAGTCCTGCGCGAGGTAACCTCGGTTTCTGCAAGGCGAAACTGGCAGGTAATGCGCGAGGGATGTGGACTGCGGAGCAGCGGCGTCCGACGCCGTTTTCCGCCGCCTAGGCGGAAAATCCCAGCCCGGTCGCCGCTTCGGCGACGCGCCCCTATCACGCCTGATTTCATGTGGATCCGGGCGCAACGGCCTCAACGCGCCGAGCATCGCCAATTGGCGGTTCTGCGCCGCCCTTCCTTGCCGCCAAGTCGCCTTGACGCCCCGGGCAGCAAGGCGCAGTCTGGGCTTAGGCTGTTGAGGGGTCGGGAGCACCACGGCATCAACAATCGAGCGGCAGAAATGGCGATTCAGTCCAATCAAGTCGCCGGCAAAGGTGCCGCCAAGGGCCTAGCAGCCCCGCCATGCCCTGTTGTGGCCCTCGGAGCCTCCGCAGGCGGCCTAGAGGCTTACGAGGCCTTCTTTCGCGCTTGGCCTGCCGGGGGGGCCGCGGCCTTTGTCCTCATCAGCCACCTCGACCCAACGCATGTGAGCCTTCTCACTGAGATTGTGCAGCGAGTGACTGCCCTGCCGGTCGTAGAAGTGACCCAGGCCCTGCCGGTGCAGCCGGGCCACGTCTACGTGATTCCGCCCAATCGGGCCCTTACGATTGCTCAAGGGGTTTTGCAGTTGACGCTGCCCAAGAAGCCGCGAGGACACCGCACGCCTATCGACGCGTTCTTTGCGACGCTGGCCAGTGATTTGGGGGAACGTGCTGTAGGCATTGTCCTTTCTGGGAGCGGCAGTGACGGCACCTTGGGCCTGCGCGCCATCCGAGCTGCTGGCGGCCTGACCCTGGTGCAAGAGCCGACGACGGCCAAGTACGATTCAATGCCACTTAGCGCAATTGCTGCGCAGTGTGCGATGCAGGTGCTGTCCATTGAAGCGATGGTGCCCGTGCTCCAAGCCCACCTCAAGGCGCTGCCGCAGCGACTGTTGCCACCGCCGCTGCCGCCGCCGTCCCTACTGCCCGCCGATGGGATCGAGAGGCTGCTGAGCCTGCTCAAGTCCATGACTGGCCATGATTTTCGCCTCTACAAGCAGAGTACCATTGCCCGGCGCATCGAAAGGCGGATGGGTCGCCACAACCTGACGGACTTGGACGTCTACGCGCGCTTTCTGCAGGAAAATCCTAGTGAAGCCAATGCGTTGCTGCGGGAAATGCTGATCAACGTGACCAGTTTCTTCCGCGATCCAGAGGTGTTTGTCGCGCTCAAACAAGAGGTTCTGCCTCTGCTTTTTGCCGACAAGCCCGACGACTACGTATTTCGCGTTTGGGTCGCGGGCTGCGCTACGGGCGAGGAGGCTTACTCCATAGCGATGGTTCTGCGCGAATGGATGGAGGAATCGCACACGCATCGCCGAACGCAGATCTACGCCACAGACCTCGACGATGGGGCGATCGCCACGGCGCGGGCGGGTGTCTATCCCACGACCATTGTCGCCGACGTGACGCCAGAACGGTTGCAGCGCTTTTTCTTTAAACAAGACGGGGCCTTGCGCATCCACAAAGATATCCGCGAGATGATCGTATTTGCGGTGCAGGACGTGATCAAGGATCCGCCTTTTACCAAGCTTGACCTGCTCTCGTGTCGCAACCTCCTGATTTACCTGGAGACATCGATGCAGAATCGGCTGCTGACGGTCTTTCACTACACGCTGCGGCCGGGTGGCGTGCTGCTGCTGTCGCCGTCTGAAAGCATTGGCAAGCACAGCCACTTGTTTGCGCCGCAGAACCGTAAGTCTAAGTTTTATCGCGCCATTCATGGGATCCCTAACATTGGGTCTGCGCGCGAGGCAAGTCCCGCGTGGGCGCCGGACCTGACGCCACGGGTCGTCGATAATAGCGTCAAGAAGGACAAACTATTGAACTTCTCCGACATGACCAAGCGTTTGCTGCTTCAGTCCTACGCGCCCGCCTCAGTCGTCGCTGATGTGCACGGCAACCTGCTGTTTGTCTATGGAGAAACCGGGCGTTACCTGAGACCGGCGCCCGGAGCGGCATCGCTGCAGTTGGTAGAAATGGCCCGCGACGGCTTGCAACTAGCTTTAAAAACTGCGATTCGCCGCGTAGCCGACCAGGACCAGCCGACCCTGGCCTAGCAAGTGGCGTATGAGGTCGACGGGCACCCACAGCGCGTGCTCTTGACCGTGCGCCCCTTGCATAGTGGCGAGGCGGTGACGCCCTATCTGCTGATTAGCTTTGAAGAATCGGCCAGCCTGCCCAGCGATGAGAGCGCGGGGCTGACGCCCAATGCCGATTCCGCAACGGAACGCCGCCTTGGCACGCTGACCCGTGAACTGGCCTACACGCGAGAGAACCTGCAGACGACGATCGAGAAGCAGCAAGTATTTAATGAGGAATTGCAATCGACCAACGAGGAACTGCAGTCCACCAATGAGGAACTGCAATCGGCCAACGAGGAGCTGGAGACCTCCAAGGAAGAGCTGCAATCGGTCAATGAGGAACTGGTCTCGGTCAATGCGGAACTGCAGGCCAAGATCGAGCAACTGGCGGCAATTCAGAGTGATATGAAGAACTTGCTTGACAACATCAGTGTGGGCGCGGTGTTCTTGGACCTGCAGTTGGCCATCCGCCGCTTTACGCGCGAGGCCGGGCAGATTTACCGGCTCGTCGCTACCGATGTGGGCAGGCCGTTGAGCGACATCAAGTCTGAGGTTGTTGGCGACCTACTTGTGGATCTACCTAAACTTGTTCTAGAAACCAGAGAAGCTGTTGAGCGACACGTGCGCACGGGCAGTGGTGCTTTGTACCAGGTGCGGGTGCAGCCGTACCGAACGCTGGACAATATTGTGGACGGCGTGGTGCTCACTTTTGTCAATATTTCCGAGAGAATCGCTGGGCAGTCGGCCGAGGGACCAGGCCCTGTACCGGCGCGCTAGGGGACGGGAACGGGGAAGCCGTGGGGACGGCGACTGTAACGGAGCATGGGAAAGCAGATAGTATGCGCGCGGTCTCAATTTTATTGGAGATTGTGCGCCCTGCACCGGCTGGCTCCGAACTGGAGGGGGTGCGTATTGGGGGGCCATGATGAACAGGGCGCGAAAACCCGACGATTCGGCCAGCGCTTTGGACAAAAAGGCGTTGCGCATTGCGGCCGAGGCAGCATGGCAGCCCGAGCCACTGCGAACGAACTTGCCGGACGACGCGGCGCTGCACCACGAGCTGCAGGTGCATCAGATTGAATTGCAGATGCAGAATGACTCGTTACGGGAGGCACAGACGGCGCTCGAAGAGGCCCGTGACCACTACGTCGACCTCTACGAGTTTGCCCCGGTGGGCTATTTGACCCTCTCGAGGCAGGGGTACATTGTCGATATCAACTTAACTGGCGCAGGGTTACTGGCCCAGGACCGAGCGCAGCTGTGTAAGCGCCGCTTTAGCAACTGGATTGCGGCCAAATCGCGGGACCAGTGGTACCAGCACTTCCTGAAGACGCTAAACCGTCCAGGGAGAAATACCATTGAAATACAGTGCTTACAGCATGGAGAGATAGAGTTCTGGGCCGAACTGGACTGCGTCGCCAAGCAAGGGATGGATGGCAACAGCGTCATGCGTGTCACGCTGACGGACATCAGTGAACGCCGCTTGGCTCAAGAGGAATTGCGCATTGCCGCCATTGTCTTTCAATCCCATGAAGGCACAGTTGTCACGGACGCCAACGCTCAGATTTTGCGTGTGAATAATGCGTTCTGCCGCCTGACTGGCTACACGCCTGAGGAGGTGATTGGTCGCAATCCGTCGCTTTTGCAATCTGGCCGACATGACTCGTCTTTCTATACGCAAATGTGGCGACAGCTGGCAGAACATCGCTATTGGCAAGGGGAAGTCTGGAATCGGACCAAGACGGGCGAGGCCTATGCCGAGCGTTTGACCATTTCCGCCCTGGCCAATGACCACGGCAGCATCACGCATTATGTCGGCACCTTCTCGGACATCACCAAAGCGCTTGAATCAGAAGCGGAAATCGAGCGGCTGGGCCATTACGATCCGCTGACTGGCCTGCCCAATCGGCGCTTGCTCTACGACAGAATCAACCAAAATCTCATACGGTTGCAGCGCACCACGAGCCACAGCGGCTTGCTATTCCTGGACCTCGATAACTTCAAGAACCTCAATGATACCCGTGGCCACGGCGTCGGAGATGAGCTCTTGATTGAGACCGCCAAGCGAATTCACGCCTGTATCCGCGAAAGTGACACGGTAGCGCGACTGGGCGGCGACGAGTTTGTCGTCCTGCTCTATGACCTGCCCATTGGCACCACCGACGCTGCGGTGCAGGCCACCCGCATTGCCCAAGAAATTCGCGTGGCTATCGCTGCCCCTTGGGCCTATGACGGGCAGGATCTGCGTTGCACGGCGAGCATTGGTGTGGTCCTCATCGACCAGCAACTGCATTCGGTCGAGACGCTGATCAAGCGCGCCGACATGGCCATGTACGAAGCCAAGCACCTGGGACGCAACACGATTCGCTTCTTTGACCCGACGATGCAGACGGCGCTTGACGAGCGCGTTACCCTGGACGCTGAGCTACGAAAAGCCATTGTGGGCGAGGAGTTGCGCGTGCACTTCCAGCCTCAGGTCGATGCCCACCGCTGCGTCATCGGTGCGGAGGCATTGGTTCGCTGGGCGCATCCGCGGCTTGGTCTGGTGCAACCGCTTCAATTTATTGCACTTGCCGAAGAAACGGGGCAGATCTCAGCGCTGGGCGATTGGGTCCTGCGGCACGTATGCGCCCAACTGCGCATATGGGCAGAGATTCCGGCCCTGGCCAACATCGATGTCGCGGTCAATGTCAGCGTGCACCAGTTTCGCCAGCCGGACTTTGTCGACCGCGTGCGCGAAATCCTCGAAACGACGGGGGCCAAACCGCGACGGCTCAAGCTGGAACTCACGGAAAGTGTTGTTGTTGATGAAGTCCCCGAGACCATTGCCCGGATGCAGGAACTCAAGGACCTCGGCATGCGCTTCTCAATGGATGATTTTGGCACGGGATTCTCGTCCCTGACTTACCTCAAGCGCCTGCCCCTGGACCAAATCAAGATTGACCGCGCCTTTGTCAGCGACTTGGCCATGAATACAAGCGACGCTGCGATCGTCCAAACCATCATTACGATGGGCAAAACGCTGGGTCTGGACGTCATTGCCGAGGGCGTGGAAACCGAAGCGCAGTTGGCGTGCCTAGCCCACTTCGGCTGCTTGAGCTATCAGGGCTACCTGTTCTCGCGCCCCCTGCCGACCGCGGAATTCGAAGCCTTTGTGATGGCTTAACAGCGCAGTGCCCAAATCCCGCGTCAGCGCAGGATGATTGCTGCGTTAGGGCTACCGCTGGGCAAAAAGCGTCCGCCGCCAATTGGCCAATTCCTCAGGGTCGGTCGGCACTTTCTGCACGAGCTCAGCACCAGCCAAGCGACCTCGCTGCACCGCCGGCCTTTGCTGCACCCGCTCGCTCCAAGCCTGAGTCAACGGAAATGCCTTGATATCTTGGTCATAGTTCTTCACCAAGCTCACCCATGGCCAGCAAGCCATATCGGCAATGCTGTAGTCGCCCGCGAGGAAGTCACGGTCGGCCAAGCGCCTTTCGAGAACCCCAAGCAACCGCCCGACTTCACGCGTATATCGCTCAATCGCGTAGGGCACGGGCTCGGGCGCGTACAGCTTGAAATGCCCCGCCTGACCGCACATCGGCCCAAGACCGCCGACTTGCCAGTAAAGCCACTGCTCGACATCGACGCGTTGACGCTCGCTTGCGGGATAGAAAAGGCCAGTCTTTCTGCGGAGATACTGCAGAATGGCACCCGACTCAAACACCGAGATGGGCTGTCCGCCCGGGCCATTAGGGTCGACAATCACTGGAATGCGATGATTGGGGTTGAGGTGCAGGAATTCCGGCGTGAATTGGTGCCCTTGGCCGATGTTGACCGGCACGATGCGATAGGGTAGGCCCATTTCCTCCAAAGCAATCGCGATCTTCCAGCCGTTGGGGGTCGGCCAGTAGTGCAACTCAATGGGATCCTGCAGGGATTTCGCTTGCAGCTGTGTCACAGTCGACTCCTAGCGCCGGCGGCCAAAAAGTCGCAGCAAAAACAGGAACATATTGATGAAGTCGAGGTACAGCTGCAGGGCACCCATCAGCGCCATTTTGCGGTTCTCGTCCTCAGTCTGCGAACCCATAAAGCCAAGCTTGCGGAAACGTTGAACATCTACCGCCGTCAGCCCGGTGAAGATCAGGGCACCAAAGGCCGAGACGACAAAGTCCAAGGCGGTCGAATGTAAGAAGAAATTCAAGACCATGGACGCCAAAATGGCCCAAACGCCCATCATCAGGAAGGAACCGATGCCGCTGAGGTCCTTCTTGGTGACGGCGCCAAATACGGCCATGCCGCCAAAGGCAAAGGCGGCGGTGAAGAAGGCGTTGGACACGGAAGCCGCTGTGTAAGCACTGACAATGACACCGATTGTCAAGCCATTGAGCGCCGAATAACCTAGAAACGCCGCCGTAGCCACCAAGGGCGACATGCGACGCAGCATCGCAGAAAGTCCCATAACAATAATGAGTTCTGCGATAGCAAACGCCATGAAGTGGCGGCCGACGGTCAGGTACAAGCCTTGATCGCTGAGGACCGCCCAGGCCGCGCCGCCCGAAACGAGTAAACCTGCGAACATCCAGGTGAAAACGCGATTGAGGAAGGCGCGGGCCATGGTTGTTCGGCCGGCCAGTTCTTCGTCCCCCATGTGCGCCAGCGGATCGCCAGCGCCGCGTTGGTTCCAGCCTGATCCCGCCCCGCCCAGTCCATCACGTTGATGTTGTTGGGAATTCCGATCTTGCCAAGCCATGTGCATCTCCGGCAGGCAAAAAAGTGGGCACCGATGGGTGTCCCTGTGCCTGTGGAACTCAGAGTAAGCCGCCCGTGCCAGCGGTCAAGCGGCCCGCGTAGCTACAGCGGCAATCCCTCGATATTTTTGGCAAATCCATAGCCTTCCCACATGGCGTCTTCCATGGAGGCGTAGACCCAGCCGCCATAGCGTCCCAAGGAGGCGACCTTGCACGCCTGCAGGTAGTCGAGGCAAGTCTGCCTAGCGCCAAAGTAATTGCGGTCAAACACCACGTAGCCGTAGGCAATGTGGCGAACTTCTTCGACCTCGACCTCGGCATCGTCGCCTAGCCAATCGTGTTCACGGAGGAATTGCCGGACCGAAGCCTTGACCTCGTCATCGGATTGCGTAGCACCGGCAGCCACTTCCACGTACAAGCTCGATTTGCCCGGCGGGGCCAGACTCGGCACGGCGTTGGAAAAGGATCCCAAGCGGTAGAACGGGTACTTCGGCTCGGGCACGTACAACCACTGAATCGAATCAAGGACTTTCTCGCGGGCGATGCCGACCGACAGGTAACGCAGCGAGGTGCAGCGCAGTTCGCTGCGCGCGGTTTGGACCAAGTCCGGCAAATCCTTTGTTAATCCAAGTAGATCTGGCAAGGGAACCGAGCTAAGGATCTCCTGCCAGGCGACGACCGTACCATCGCTAAGCTCAGCCGTCCTTGCCGCTAGATCAATAGCAACTGGCTGAGTATTTAAGCGAATCTTCTCCGCCGGCAAATGCGCGATGATGCCTTTGGCGAACGATTCAATGCCACCCTGCCGCGGATAGACGAAGGAGGCGTTGTAGCCCGCCTGATCATCAACGATTCCAAGGGCTCCGGCGACAATCTGCGACAGATTGGGCTTGGGAAGAAACCGCGCGCACCAATCGGGCGTGATTTCCTCAGGCGGACAGCCCCAGAGCTTGGTGTTGTAGGGCACCATGAAGCGCTCAGTAATGCCGCGACCGAAGCGCTGCATACAGAAATCGCGAAAGTCTGTAGGCGGTTGCAGCTCGCCGCGCGCTTGAGCCAGGGCTGCGTCAATGGCCGCTTGCACGCACTCGTGCACGACATCGAGGGGCAACCCATGAAGATTTTGCTGAAATGGGAACTGAGTCAGCACGCCGTGTGACCAGATGCGCGACTGGCGGTGGACCCGGACCATGGCGTCGCCCATGACGTCCTGGACAAACTGCTGCATTTGTGGGTGGCGCAGGTGCAGCCAATGCCCTGTATGATCAAAGTGATAGCCATTGATCACTTCGGTCCGCGTTAGGCCCCCCAGGCGCGCCTCCCTCTCCACCAGGAGCCAATCCCCAGACTTTGCATGGCCTTGACGGGCCTGCTGCTCCAAGAAATACGCGCCGCTGAGACCGGTGAGACCGCCGCCGAGGATGAGCGTGTGAACTTTGAGCACGTGACCCCCATTTCCTCTTTGTGATACAGAGCTTAGACCTTTGGTATACAAGCCTGCTTGGACCCCAATCAGCCTTGAGCTGGATCCAGCCAATGCCCCATTCGATCGCGTTTTGTTTGTAAATACCGGATGTTATCAGCGGTAGGCTGCACAACGATGGGTTCGCGGCGGACAATCTGGATACCGAGCTGCCGCAAGGCCGTGATCTTGTGAGGATTATTGGTCAGCAAGGCGATTTCGGTCATGTCCAGGTCGCGCAGGATCTGGGCCGCCACGGCGTAGTCGCGCTCATCGGGTGCAAAGCCAAGCTGCAGATTGGCATCGACAGTATCGGAGCCCTGGTCCTGCAGTGCATAGGCGCGAATCTTTTGGACAAGTCCAATGCCCCGCCCTTCTTGGCGCAGGTAGACGATGGCGCCATGGCCGTACTTGGCTATTCTCTCCATCGATTCAGCTAGTTGCGCGCCACAGTCGCAGCGGCGCGAATGCAAAATGTCGCCAGTCAGGCACTGACTATGCAGGCGGACCAGAGGCACACTACCTACGGCCCGCTCGGGCGAATCGCGCAGCAGGGCGATGTGGCTCTCTCCATCAATATCGCTTTCATAAATGCGGATTTGGAAGGGTCCCTGCTGCGTTTCGACAGGCCCCTCGGACACGACGTGGACCAGGCGCTCATGGTGCGTGCGGTAGGCGACGACCTGACTCACGCGAACCATGGGCCAACCTCTTACCTCGCAAAAACGTTCCGCATTTTCCGGCAACAATGGGTCCAGACCGTCCAGCACGTGACTCACGGCCGCGCAAGGCTGCAATCCGGCTAGCAAAGTGAGGTCATGGGCCGCCTCAGGGCCATAGGCGCGCTCGAGGCAGCCGCGAATTGGCACCAAAATCGGCATGATATGGCCGGGTCGGACAAAGTCAGCAGCCGTTGCCGCCGGATCAGCCGCAAGCTGGACGGTCAATGAGCGGTCAGCGGCTGAAATTCCAGTGGAAGTACCACGCGCTGCTTCAATGCTGATGCCGTAGCGTGGCAGACTAGCGGGTGCTCGCTTGCGCTCCAAGGCTTGGCAATGCAAGGCATCGGCGCGGGCAAAGGTCATCGTCGCGCCGACAATCCCGCGGGCATGGGTCGCGAGTTCATTGACTACGGCGGCCGTGGCGTACTGCCCGGGCAATGCGGCAAAGACGCTGCCACCATCGGAGACATCCTCGACCACGACGACTATTTTTCCCTGACGGACCGCGTGAAGGGCTCTTTCCACCGCCACATCGGCAGGGTCAGGCGGGGGCTGGATCTGAGAATCGCTGGACAAAGGAGCCTCCGGGGCGGCAGGGGCAGGTATTGTCCGCAGGCGGCTAGGGCAGTGTCAACCCGATGGCCGGTCATGGGCGCTCGAATCCTGGGATACGCACTTGTATACAAGTAGTTTAAGGGGGATGTGCAGTCAGCTTGGCGCGCGACACACGCCAAAAATCCGCAAGCCCCTGGGCCATCAGCTGCAGCGGCGCGATCGGCTGCGTTTGGCTGAGGCTTTCCGCCGCTCTGAGCCTCTGCTACCATTTGGCCCCCGCAGGATCGCCACGATTGTGTCGACGGTGGGCAAAACCATTGAAGTTTCCATGCGTTCTCCCTTGTCCTCGCTGACAATCGCAGGGCGCCGCGGCGGGCATTCGGGCCTGCAGAACGATCAAGGTCAGGGTCAGCGTGTTCGCCAGGATTGGTCACCCTAGGCTGGCCTAGATCCCAGCATCCGCAGCAGCGAATGGCGGCGATCGAGTCCACGAACCGATTGAAATACAAGGAACTTACCCGCAACGTGCCTGCAAAAATTCCATCCATTTCGCCTGCTGCTCGCGCCTTGGCCCGGTCAGCGGACGGCCTTTGCGATGAATGGACCACCCCAGCAGGACCAGCCCCAAGCCAAGGTGTGCGTCGATGAGCGGTCACAATAAATGGAGTACGATCAAGCACAAGAAGGGCAAAGCGGACGCCGTGCGCGGCCGAATCTTCACCAAGCTGATCAAGGAAATCACCATCGCAGCGCGGCTCGGAGGCGGTGACGCCGCTGGCAATCCCCGCTTGCGCAAAGCGGTTTCGGACGCGCGGGCCAACAACATGCCCATCGAGAACATCGGGCGCGCGATCAAGAAGGGTACGGGCGAACTCGAGGGCGTGGCCTACGAGGAAGTCACCTACGAGGGCTATGGTCCCGGAGGTACGGCGATTTTGGTCGATGTCATGACCGACAATCGCAACCGATCGATCACCGATGTGCGCATCGTCTTCAACAAGATCGGTGGCAAGATTGCCGAGCCCGGGGCTGTGTCGTACTTGTTCAGCACTGTCGGCCAAATCTTCATTGATAAGACCAAGATGGGCGAGGACGAGATGATGATGACGGCCCTGGACGCCGGTGCCTCCGACGTCAGCGATGACGGGGAACAATGGCTTATTACCACTGATTACGCAGACTTGTGGACCGTGCGCGAGAAGCTGGAAGGCCTGGGCCTAGTGGTGGCGGATTCCAAGATTGCCAAGGTGTCGTCGACCACCATCGAACTCAGCGGCAAGGATGCGGAACAGGCGATGCGGATTGTCGATGCGCTGGACGACTTGGACGACGTGCAAAACGTGTGGTCCAACTTCGACATCGACGACGAAACCGCCGCGCAGCTCAGTTAACGCCTGAGGCGGAATCCCTGCGACGCAGTCCTGCACCGGTTGGGGCGCGCCGGGCTGTTTGGAGTTATTTCAGGCAGTTTGACGCGCTGTTCTGTGCCACCATCGTTGTCACTGGACCTAGACCGAGCGCACCGGTCGATGACGAGCTCAGCTGTCCGGCGACGGCAGGAGTATCCCATGAAAATGGTTGAGTTTTCGCGGACACGCACGGCATCCTGGTTGGGTCTGCTGACCGTCACGGCACTGGCGGCTCCGCTTTCGGGCTGCAAGGGCTGCGGGCAACCGCCTGCGCTGCCTGCACAAACGCCGGACAAGGCCGCCTCCCCGGGCAAGGTCGTGGCGCTGCCCAAGGCTGCGACCGAAACAGGCCTTCCTGCGGCCAATTCGCCCAGTGATTTACCCACTTATCCAGGACCACGTTCGGAGTCGGTGGACCATTACCGCATCACCACGGGCTTTGCCAACAACCAGGGCGAGCCCCTGCCCCAGCCGGTAGCCCTTGAGAAGAATCAGGTTTACGCCTCGGTGCTGGCTCCAGACGGCCATCCGATTGGTCAGCTGGATCGGTTAGAACGGGGTGATATGCATGGCTTTTTGCTCGCCCGAGACCTGCGCCAAGCCCTGTACGCCCGCGCCGATGGACCGGTCAAGTCGGGGGCCGACGCTCGACAGCTGAACTTTGAACCGCGTGAAGGCGGCGAACATGCCCTGATCACAGTGTTTCGCATCCCAGGCCAGAGGGCCCGCGCCGTTTCGGCCCCCGTGGCGATCAAAGGGGCGCTGCCGGAAGTGGTCGGTCCGGGCCTTGGCAGCCTGGGTAACCGCGCGAAAGCAGGGCACGATTTGCTGCAGATCAACACAGATCCCGTTGAGCCTGTCTTTGGCAAGCCGGTCCTGATCACGGCGCAGGATTTCGACGAAAAAGGGGCGATGCGCGGCGAGGTCGTTCTGCCCTTTGTCGTTATTTTCAATGACCAAATGGGGTGGGGCGAAGTCGTTGAGTGGCAAGCTGGGGGCAAAGGTGTCTGGACCCCTCCGCAAGCCGGCGATTTTCTTGTGCTTGCCCCGCCGACGCAGGGTTCCCAAGCCCTGACCTTCCGCTTGCATGTGGCACCGGCCAAGGCGCCGTAGGGCTTGGCGCAGCAAGGACATAGACGAACGATGCAACCCTCTGAAAATCATGATGATTCTCTGTTCGACGACTTGGTCGCCCGCGGCCTGCTCTACCAGGTGACGGACCCTGCGCTGGCCAAGCAGGCCCTGCGCCGCAATGGCAACCTCGCGGTCTATATCGGTTTTGATCCGACCGCCTCGAGCCTGCACGTCGGTTCACTGTTACAAATCACGCTCTTGCGTCGCCTGCAGGATTGGGGACATCACCCCTTGGCGGTGGTAGGCGGTGGCACCGGGCTTATCGGCGATCCCAGCGGTAAGTCCGCAGAACGCAAGCTACTTGATCGACCCACCTTGGACGGCCATGTCGCGGCCATTCGCGCCCAGTTGAGTCAATTCCTGGACTTTGACGCGGGCCGGGCCGAGTTGATCGACAACCACACGTGGCTGGGCGAAGTCAACTTGCTGGAATTCCTACGAGATATTGGCAAGCACTTTAGCGTCAACGCCATGATCGCCCGCGATTCCGTGCGCACCCGGCTGGAGACCCGCGATCAGGGCATCAGCTTCACGGAATTTAGCTATATGCTCCTACAAGCATATGACTTTCTTGAGCTTTACCGTCGGCACAGCTGCCGCGCTCAGTTTGGCGGCTCCGATCAGTGGGGCAACATCGTTTCGGGCACCGACCTCATCGATCGCATGGCCGCGCCGAGCGACAGTCAACGCGCCTTTGGCCTGACGGTGCCTCTGATCACCATGAAATCGGGGCAGAAATTCGGCAAGACCGAAGAAGGCACCGTTTGGCTCGACCCGCAACTAACTAGTCCCTATCGCTTTTACCAGTTTTGGCTCGGTGCCGATGATGAGGACGTGCTGCGTTGGCTTCCAGCCTTTTCCCTGAGACCTTTCGCGCAGTTGCAGCCTATTCTTGAGGAACAGCGCATTGCGCCTCACCTGCGTCCGGCGCAAAAGGCCTTGGCTGCGGAGCTGACCTCGCTGGTTCACGGCGCAGAGGCGTGCCAGCAAGTCCAAGCAGCAACAGCGGTTCTCTTTGGCGGCGACCCCAAGGACCTGAGCCTTGAGGCCCTGTCCATGCTGGAGGCCGAACTGCCGACATTTCACGGGCAAGAACGTGAAATAACCTTGCAATCTCTGCTGGTTGGTTCCGAGCCAGGGCGCGCTTTTGCCAGCAATGGGGAAGCCCGTCGGGCCATGCAGGCCAACTCCGTCTCCATCAATGGCCATAAAATTGCAGGCGAATTAGCGTCATTGCTGCCGCCGGCGACTTTGCTGCACGACCGCTACGCCTTGATTCGCGTAGGCAAGAAGCAGTTTTTCCTTGCGATTTTGCCGCAGGCCTAGAGCCCAGACAGCTGGGGCCTCGCCCGACCGCCTAGGGGCACAGCGAAGATGCCGGTGAACGACAAAGCTCCGTTAGAATGCGAGGTTCTGCGCGACCTGCTGAGACAGGCCTTGGCCGTGCCGCACCAGCTGATGGACCCGGGCGGCGATCGGCGTTCGGCGGTGCTCCTGCCCTTTGTCGTGCGACCGCGTGGGGTCCAGGTTGTGTTCGTGCGCAAGGGCAAACACCTAGCCAAGCACGCAGGACAACTTGGTTTTCCCGGCGGAGGGCTTGAAATCGGTGAATCAGCTTTGCAGGCAGCGCTGCGCGAGGCTGAGGAAGAAATCGCCCTGCCCCGGCAATCTGTTGAAATTCTTGGACAACTCGACGACGATCGCACTTTTGCCACCACCTACCACATCGCGCCGCTGATCGGCTGGATCGCGCAGCCTCCCGCCATTTTTCATTGTGATCCCGGTGAGATAGCTTCCGTGCACGAGGTCGACGCTTGGTCCGTCCTGCGCGCCGAACCGATGTCGTGGCTGGAATGGCGCATCCTGGGCGTCACGCTACGGGCGCCCCGCTACCGCCTAGTCGATAGTCAGGGCGAGGCGCTGATTCTGTGGGGTGCCTCGGCGCGCATTGTGCGAAACCTGCAGGAACGCGCTGATTGGTAACGTATTTTCGACTTTCCCTAACGGGTGGAGCACGAGAACCGCCAACTGCGTCATGAGGGCTTGACGCAGCGTGTCATAGGCCGACAATGCAGGCTCAAGCTGCAGAATCGGTGGCGGCGGCAGAGGGCGAAAATGGGCGAGACGCGGGTGATAAAGCGCTATGCAAATCGCAAGATGTATGACACTTCGCGCTCGTGCTATGTGACGCTGGAAGAAGTCGCGACCATGGTGCGCGACGGCCACGAAGTGCAAGTTATTGATAATAAAACGAAAGAAGACCTTACCGAAGTCACGCTGACCCAGGCCCTGCTGGACTCGGAGCGGCGAAACCGCGGGACGGTGCCCCTGCATGGGCTGCGACACCTCATCGCTTCTGGCAATGAATTCCTACTCAAGCGCGTGACCGAGCCCGTGACGCGCGCGCGATCGGAGGCCGAGAAGTCGCTGGCGACCTGGAAGGATGAAGCCGGGCGAACGGTCCTCACGTGGAAGACCGAGGCTGAGAAGCGTGCGGAATCCTTGCTACATCGCACCAAGTTGGAAGGCGAGGAAGGGGGCGCTGCGGTCGACCCGCACTCTGGGCAGACGCTCAGTCACTTGGCGCAGCAGACCCACCGCGCCGTGGACGACTTTCAACACCGCATAGATGAAGGCATTCGTCACGCCGTGGCTGCGCTGGGCATTATTCGCGACGATGAAGCGTTGCACCAGTTGCGCATCCAGGTTGAAGCGTTGGAGGGGAGGCTTGCTGTCCTGGAAGGGCGCACAACGCCAAAGGAATCGCCAGAGGGTGCCGAACAAAAAGGCTGAGCGCGCGCGGGCCCTTGATTCGCAACTCGATTGGCGCGACGATCACGCCGCCGAGGGTGGCCAATGCCGGCCTTGCCCCGGGCGCTGACTGGATAATGAGGTAAACAATGAACTGCAATATCAAACGATTGTGTGCGAGCACCCTGGCTAGCGTTGTGGCCCTGAGCCTGTGCGCCGTCGTGGTGCCGAGCGTGGCAGTGGCCAAAGGCAAGCCCGCGGAACCCAAAGCGGATGAGCCGGTGGTCGACGAGGACACCATTCCCGGTGAAGCCCATGTGGCGATGAAGGTTCAGTTCGTCAAGTTCACGGTCGACGGCAAAGAGTGGGAAAACTACGAATTCGTCGACGGTGCCAAGACTTTGATCGTCCGCGGCCTCAATCGGGCCGACGACCACACCCTGGTGCTCACGCCCCGGGAATCGGGCTTTGACGCCTACTCGCTGACCTTGAAGACCGCGGATTTCAAGAAGACTGTGGTCAAATCCAAGGGCAATACCAAGACGTTGACCTTCAAGGCTGCGTACCACGTCGATTTTGCCAAGGGCGCCGACAAGAAACCCGACGAGAAGAAGCCCGACGAGAAGAAGCCGGATGACAAAAAGCCGGACGAGAAGAAGGGCGACGCCAAGTAGGCCCAGGCGCAGTTAGGCAAAGCACCCGTATGCGTTGATGCTCTGCCATTTTTGGGCACTGCAAAGCGCAGTTGGGTCCCGGGCCGATTTCTCAAAGTCCGTGCGGTAGGAGCCATGAGCAACGACGCCTTGCAGCGTTTGGACGCCGTTCTACGGTTTGCCTCTGCGCGTAATATCAGCGATTTGCACATCAAGGCCTTGCAACGCCCGGTGTACCGCCGCCACGGCGCTTTGATTTCGCGCAAGGACGAGCCCGCGTTTTCCGCCTCAGATTTGGAGGAGTTGCGCGACATTCTCCTGCCCAAGGCTTTGATCCCGGAGTTTAGTGCCCAAGGCGAAGCGACGTTCTGCTATGGCCTAGTCGGCGGCGGCCAATTCCGCATGACGGTGCTGCAACAGGCCGGAATTCCTGCGATCGCCGCGCGCGTGCTTGCCACCAAGGTGACCAATCTGCGCGAGCTGAACCTGCCGAAACACTTTGGCAATTGGGCCTTGGCACCTGGAGGCCTTGTGCTGATTGCGGGCGCGGCCGGCTCCGGGCGCAGTTCGCTGTGGGCGGCCTTGATCGACCACGTCAATACCTCGGCCCCGTCGACGCGGCACGTGCTGGCCCTGCAAAGTCCCATTGAGGCCAACTTTGACGATCGCGTCGCCTTTTTGCGCCAGCGGCAAATTGGCACAGATTGTCCTGACTTAGCAAGTGCTTTGCGCTCTGCGGCGCGCCTAGACTGCGATCTGGTTGCCATCGATGCTGTGGCACCCAGGTTGCTGGAACAGGCCTTGGACGTTGCGGATGCCGGGCCGACTGTGCTCATGGTGGTGCCGGGCACGGGGCCAATTGAAGCGCTGCGGCGGTTGCTCGACGACAGTGACCCTGTCCACCGCGAGGTGCTGCGTCAACGTTTGACAGGCCGCCTGCGGGCCGTCGTTTCGCAAACCCTGATTCCTACGCAGGATGGGCAGTCGCGCGTGCCTGCGGTCCAAGCCTTGGTGGCGACGGCACCGGTGCAGGAAGTGCTGCGCGGCGGCCACGACCTCGAGCTGCTGCGCAACGTCATGGAACAAGGGCGAGCCTGGGGAATGGTGACGATCGACCAGTCTCTGGCGGAGTTGGTGTCGGCCGGCCAGATTTCTTTGGAAGTTGGCCTGCAGTACGCGCACTCGCCGGAGCAAATGCGCAGTAAGATTGGCCATGTTCGCCCCGGTGCGACCGGCTTGACGGAGATTCTCTAGCCGCCCCTTTTCGGCAAGAGACGGGAAACGACGCAGCAGGCTTGACCTCAGACGGGGTTTTGCACAGAATTCCGGCCCCTCGCGCGGCGACCTTTGCCGGTCCAACCGACGCGCCAACGCGGAGCTTGACCGTGGCCAAGACGACGAAAAAGACCGATGCCGTTGCCCCCAACTCGACGGGCGGCAGCGTAAACGACACACCTGAAATCAGTGTCGTAATCCCATGTTACAATGAAGAGGCCATCCTGTGGTCCTCGGCAGCGGAACTGCACGCAGGCCTCAAGGTGATAGGTCGCAGCTTTGAGATTCTCATCAGCGAGAACGGCAGCAAGGACGATACTCGGGCGATTGCCGAGAAATTGAGTCGCGCTTTCCCGGAGATCCGTGCCGTCACCTCCGACGAGCCCAACTACGGCAAGGCCCTGCGGCGCGGCATCGAATCGGCCCGTGGCCACTACGTGTTCTGTGACGAAATCGACTTGTGCGACCTGGACTTCTACCGCCGCGCATTGGTGATTCTCGACGAGGGGCGCGCCGACCTGGTCGTCGGGTCTAAGGCCCATCCGGATGCCAAGGACGAGCGGCCCATGACCCGGCGCGCGGCGACCATGGTGATGAACGGTTTGCTCCGTGTTTTGCTGGGCTTTCACGGCACCGATACCCACGGTCTCAAGGCCTTTGTGCGTGAGAAGCTGGTGTTTACGGTCGACAAGTGCGTGGTCGACAAGGACCTTTTTGCCTCTGAACTGGTCGTCCGGGCGCAGCGCTACAAGGTGCGGATCACGGAAATTCCGATTCAAATTCATGAGAAACGTCCTCCCAGCATTCACTTGTTCAAGCGCGTACCCAATGTGCTGAAGAACTTGGCCAAGCTGGTGTACGTGGTGCGCATTGCCAACCGCTGATCGCGGCGAGCGCCTGGGATGCTAAGGCATCGAGCAAAGACAGAACAAAGACAGGGAGTTGCTGTGCAAGACCCGTCGCCAACTACTTCCGCTCCTGGCCAACAGCCCCCACGCCGGCCTCGCGCGGCGATCAACGTCGACATCGATGGCCTCTACCTTTACGACCGCATCCACGGTCACGCCGGAGCGTCGGGAAATACAGCGGATTTTTCCGCTGCCAGCCATGATGCGACCGTGTGGACCAAGGGCGTGACGCGATTTCTCGACCTCTTCGCGCGGACCGGCATTCAAGCGACCTTCTTTGTGGTGGCGCAGGATCTGGAAAACCCGGAAGTTCAAGCGGTTTTGCGCGACTTGGTCGCAGCTGGCCATGAGATTGGCAGCCATAGCCTGACCCATCCCTATGACCTATCGCGGCGACCGGCGGCGGAGATTGTCAACGAATTAACCAGTGCTCGGGCGAAGTTGCAAGATGCCACGGGGCAAGCAGTAACTGGGTTTCGTGCGCCGGGCTACGTCCTATCGACGCCTCTGCGCCTGGCCATCGCCGATGCAGGCCACGCCTGGGACAGTTCGCGCTTTCCGTGTCCGGCCTATCAAGCTGCGAAATTGAGTGCAATTACGCTGTATCACCTGCTCGGACGGCCCAGCGGCAGCGTCGCCGAAACGCCCGACATTTGGCTGGGACCGCGCACGCCCTACGTGGACCGGTTGCCCGATGGCCGGGCCCTGCTTGAGATGCCCATTGGTGTAATACCGCGGATTCGTTGGCCTCTTATCGGCACGTCGCTGATCATGGCGGGCCTGCCCGGGTGGTTGGCGCTGCGGCCCCTCACCCGCACTATGGATTGGTTCAACTTCGAGTTGCACGGCATTGACCTGACCGACCACGAGGCCGACGGCATCCCAGACCGCCTGAAAACACAGCCAGATCAATGGATTGCGCTGCGACGCAAGTGGCCGCTTCTGGTGCGCGTCTGCGAAGATCTACGTCAAAGTCATGACATCCGCACCCTTGGACAGTGGGCGGAAAGCGAAATCTAGGGGCGCATTTGCGGGCGCCCAGGCGATTAGGCCAGGGCGATGCACCCGAGAGCCCGAGAAGCATTCGATATTTGCCGAACCTGACGCTCCACCTTGGCCGCGTCCATCAGACTCAGCAACCACAACGCGCGTGATGCCCTGCGGGGACAACGCCGGGAGAACCCATGGCAACTGCACTGGAAAATGAACTGACCGAACAGCTTAAGGTCAGCATGAGGGGCGGGGACAAGATCGCCACGGCCGCCATTCGCATGGTCCGCACCAAGATCATGGAAAGGAGAACGGCGAAGAATGCTCCTGAAATTACGGATGAATTGGTGGTAGACACCATCCGCAACTATGTCAAGGTGTTGCAAGGCTCCATCGAAGAGCTCAAGGCCGGTGGTGCCAGCGACGATGAAGACAACCTTGCGCAAATGCGCGTAGAAATCAAGTACTTAGACCGATTCCTGCCGCGGATGATGGACGAGGCCGAAACGGCGGCCTTAGTCGACAAGATCCTGGCGGAAAACGACATCACGGATCCGAAGAAGGCGGGCCAAGCGACGGGCCTAGTCATGAAGGATTACAAGGGCAAAGCCGATCCCGGCCTGGTTTCACGCTTGGTCAGGGCCAAGCTGGGCGCCTAATTTTCGCGGCCCAAGCACCAACGCACTGTGCCCAGAGGGCCCATTGGCGGCGCAGTGGGGCTCAAGAACGCGTTTTGACAGGCTGAACAGCCGTTCCCACAGGGTAGCCTGGCGCGCTTGCATCGCGTGGCTCGGGCTGGGCGGGTGCGTGGCTCGGGCTGGGCGGGTGCGTGGCTTTGGCTGGGCCGGGGTCTTATTGCGCAATGGCGGGCGTGCGTGAATTCCTACCAGCCGCTGCCGTCGGTTTTTTTCCCCTTGCTTTTCTGGTCTTTGCGCATCTTGCGGGTCGCCGCTATGTCGGCCCTGGGCGCTTCCAAGGCCCCCGCCGTGCAGGTGCGTGGGCGAGGCTGTCCAACCAAGTCGCGGTGAGCGTCGCGATCGTCGCAGCTGCCGCGGTCGATGGCGGGAGAGCCTTTTTGTGGTCGGTACTTTTCGACGTCGACCAGGTTGAACTCGGGCAAGGCGCGAATGGTCTGCAAATCCGTTGGAATAAAGGCGATATTGCCGTAAACCACCGATCGCGAAATGCCCACACGCTCGGCTTCGAGGCGATTGACGCGGATGGCGTCGGGCGAGCCGAGCAAGATGCTGGACTCCACGCGGCCTTGGGTCAGTCCGACGCCGTGGGGCTCAAAAACGATCGCGGCCCCGGTGTTGTAGGCGATGGTGCTCGCGGTCACCTGCAGGTGGGCGTTATCGGCAACGCGGACGGCGCCATCGACGTTGGCTTGCACCAGGTTTTCCACAATCAAAGTCGAGACTAAGCGCGCCTGCACGGTACCGGTGAGGTCCAGGGCAACGCCTCCTTGCGCAGTATTGCCGGTCACGCGCACGGCGATCAGGTCGAGTTGTCCGGCCGACGCGGCGATGGCCCCGCCGCCCTTGGCTGTGGCGCGATTGCCCATCAACCAGGCATTGTGCAAGGTTAAATGCGCACGTTGGCTCAGCAAAATGGCCCCGCCGGTGGTCGCAGTGCCGTGGGTCAGCGTGACGTTGTCCAAGGTGAGGTCGACGCCGTCCTGCGGCATGGTCAGGATACGGCCTTGGTTGCCAGCATCGAGGATGGCCCTCTCCTTATCGATGCCGCGGACCGTGGCCGACTGCGTCGCAACTAGGCGCGCGCCTGTGTAAATTCCGGCGTGCAGGCAGATGACCGGACGGTCCCTGCGGTCCATGGCGTGCTGCAGGGCGGCGGTGTTGCCATCGGCCTTGAGCGTCACGGTGCACGCCGCAAACGCATGTGAAGGCTTTGTAATCCCGAGGCAAATGGCCAGGACAAAAAGAACTGCAAAGCCCTTGAAGGCGTTGGTGCGGCGCCCTGGGTGAAACCAGGGGTCCGGACGCAAATTTCTGAAATTACAAAACTCTAGCATCCGTCCCCTTGTTGGCTGCGACGCCCGACGCCACCCCGCAAATCGAAGGCAGCCGCGCGGGCAAAGCTACCATGGCCGCATGCGCGACCGCAAATGTCTCGGCCGGGCGATTGTGGATGCAAATCAAGGATCAAGCCAGCCGCAGCAGGGCACGCCCCGGCAAGGGCCCCAGCTGGTGGAAGCGCCGCCGCAACGCTGGCTTGGCCCTCAGTTGGCAGCTGCGCCCGAGTCTTGACCCGTGCGCCAAAGCGCTGAGCTTGCTACAGTATCCCGGCGAACCGGTTGGCTCGCCGAAGGTCGCAGCCTTGGGCCTGCGGGATCGGGACTTCATGAACAATGACAAGGCCTTGCCCCACTCTTCCCAGCCGTTCTTGCCCGAGCCCCCGTGCCACACGCCGAGGTGATGGATGCCCGTGAACAGCCGAATTCAGTCGCAGGGGGCAAAGCCCGAGGCGTCTCGCCGCGATCCGGGTGAGAAACCGCCGACTTGGCTCTTGCCCGATCTGACCATGCCCCAAAGCGACACGCGGACTGTCCGACGTGTGCTCAGCGGCTGGCTCAGTCAACTAGCCCAGTCCTTTCTGCGTCTTCCGCTGGCCGTGCTCCTGCCGAGCAACCGGGCCCTGTACCAAGCGACGGCGGCGCTGTACGGCGATTTGCTGCGGCGGCAGCCCAATGCGGTGGCGCTGTGGCGCTGGCCCACGCTCAACGCGCCCATGCACTGTTTGCGGAAGGAACTGGCTAAGACTGCGGATCAACAGATAGATCGCACGGCCGTCAATGCCTGGCTGCGCGAGGTGTGCAGCTTGCTGCTGCTCGAGCTTGGGGGCCAAGGTCTGCTGCCGGAGCCGCTGCGTCTGGGCCCTGACGCGCAGGGTCAATGGCCGGTGCTGCGGTCGCCGGGCCTGGGGCTGCTGATTGCGGCCAATGACCGGACGCGAACCATTGAAATTTCTAATTATTTTTTTGCTTTGCGGGGCGATTCAGCGTCCCAATCGGTTGACTTGACCCCAACGGCGCCGCGCATGGACGGACCGCTAGCGCACTGCGCAAACCCGTATCATGAAGTGGAGCCCGGCCTGTACCTCGCGGAAACAGACAACAATCCCCTATCCGACTTTGAGGCGCACCCGGACAAGCAAGGCAACCGCCTGGACTTGGGTGGACGACCGGTTGCCCAGTGGCTCGACAGCATCCGCGCTTCCTTGGCACTGATCGATCGCTATCTGCCCGTACTAGGTCAGGAATTTCGCCTAGTCATGCGTGTGCTGGTGCCCGTGGGTTGGCATGATACGCAGCACCTCTCGGCCAGTTATCAAGAGGCGATCGGTCAGTACTACCTGACTTTGCACCCGAACTGCATGACGATGACCGAGGCCATCATCCATGAGTTTCAGCACAACAAGCTCAATGCCGCCTTTCACCTCGATCCCTTGCTGCGAAATGCTTGGAATCCCCTGTATACTTCACCAGTTCGCCCCGATCCGCGGCCTCTGCATGGGGTGATTCTCGCTGTGCACGCTTTTCAGCCCGTGGCGCTGCTCTACGCGCAGATGCTGGAGGCGGGAGATCCGCTGGCGAAAAATGCCTATTTTCTTGAGCGTTTTCGGGCGGTCCTCCAGGTCAACCGCAGTGGAGCCGAGGTGGTGATCAGCCACGCACAGCCCACTGCCGTGGGTGAGCTGTTCTTTGCCGAGATGTGTCAACTAAATGATATTATGGCTGATTATCAAGAAAAGACGGCAGAGCCGCAAGTGTTTTGACCGCGTCACAGTGGGGCGGTACGGTGTAGGCATGAAGGATTTGAACCGACCACGCCCGGTCCCAAGATTGACCTCGCTGCACGAGCGAAGACCGCAGGGGCCATATTATCGTTTATTACTGAGCAGTTTGCTTGGTGGACTCCTAGTCGTGGTCACGGCCTGTGGGGCCAGCAAGCCACCCTACAATGGGCCCTTGGCGCTGGCCGATGCTGCGGGAGATATGGCCGGGCAAGCTAGCGAAACTACAGTAGATACCGTCGAGATTGGCGACGACACGGCGGAAGTTCCAAGCGCCGATGTGACCGCGACCGACAGCAGTGACGTTGGCCAAGAGGACGCACAACCCCTTGATGATCAAGTAGATAGCCAGGACGATGCGCTCGCTAGTGATACAGCGCTGCCTGTCGACACGGACGATGCGCTGGCAGACGACGCAACGGACAACGACGGCGGCGAATCTGTCAGCGGAGTCTGCAGCTTTGATAAAGATTGCGCAGGGTTTGCCAACATTGGCGCATGCCAGTTGCTGCGCTGTCTGGGCGGACAGTGCGTTGTGGCCAATCAGGTGGAGGGCACGCCGTGCAGCGCCGCGCAATGCCTTGATATCAATGGACAACCTGTGTTGTCAGCCCGAGTGTGCAGTGCGGGCGCATGCAGCGACAAGGTGCTCAAAACGTCGTGCTACGACAACTTGGGCTGCACCGACGATTCCTGTTCGGTTAGCAAGGGTTGCATCCACACGCCCAACCATGCCGCGTGCGATGACGGCCAAGCGTGTACCAGCGATATCTGTGACGGAACAGGCGGTTGCCAACACGGCGCGGCGACCGGCAACTGCAACGACGGTGATCCGTGCACCACCGGGGACAGCTGCCTCAACGGCACATGCCAAGGCACGCCAGGCAGTTGCCCGTGCACCAAGAACAGCGACTGCAAGACGACCAAGCCGTGCGTGCAATCTGTATGTGAATCAGGGAGTTGCCAGATTCAGTTTCTCACATCCTCACTCTGCAGTGACGGCAATGCGTGCACGGGCAGCGACACCTGTACCAGCGATGGCAGTTGCGTGGGGCTGAGCATCGGCTGCGATGACGGCGTCGATTGCACCCTGGACCTTTGCGATAACGTGCTTGGTTGCCAGCACTTAGCAGACTCGCTGCAATGTGCTGACGGCAATTCGTGCACCCAGGATAGCTGCACCGCCAGTGACGGTTGCACTTTTTCCCCCGTCAGTTCGGGCAGTTGTGACGACGGCAACGCCTGCACCACCGAAGACGTCTGCATCGGTGGCCTTTGTTACGGAAACAATAGCGTTTGCAACAAGCCCAGTGCCTGCCAGGCGGCGACCTGCGACCCGGGCACGGGCCTGTGCAAGACCGCCCTCGCCGTCGACGGCGCGCTGTGCGATGACGCAAACCCATGCAGCGCCAAAGACACCTGCAAATCCGGCAGTTGCGTGGGCCAGCAGAATCCCTGCGACGACCTCAACGCGTGCACGTTTGACGCGTGCGGCGCCGGCGGCAGTTGCAGCCACAGCCCCCAGGACGGCCCCTGCGACGCCGACGGCAACCAATGCACGCTCGACACCTGCAGCGCCAGCAAATGTCAGGCAGGGCCAGTGCCGACCTGCAATGACAAAAATCCTTGCACGGTCGATAGCTGCGACCCTGCGAGCGGCTGCGTCGCCAAGGCTTCACCCGTGGGCACCCCCTGCGGCAGCGGGCTGTGGTGCGGCCAGGGCGGCCAAAAGGGCACCTGCGTCACCGTGCCGGCGATCGCGGGCATGGTCTACGTGCCGGCGGGCGAGTTCAAGCAGGGGTGCAACAAGCCCGTCGATAACTACTGCAAAACAGACGAGAATCCAGCGCACGTTGTCGATCTAAGCTCCTACTTCATCGGCAAGACCGAAGTCACAGCGAGCCAATATGCGGCCTGCGTGCAGACAGGCGGTTGCTCGGTGCCAGGCGGCAAGGCCAGCAGCGACGGGACGTACGGGGTCGCGGGCAAGGAGCAACACCCAGTCAATTACGTAAGTTATAGCCAGGCTGGGGAGTTCTGCGCCTGGAGCGGCGGCCGCCTGTGCACCGAAGCCGAGTGGGAAATGGCGGCGCGTGGCAGCGATGGGCGCGAATTCCCTTGGGGAAATGGCACGCCTGACTGCGGCCTCGCGATCTTCGCCGGTTGCTCAACCAAGGGCACCCAACCGGCGGGCAAGGCGGCCAATGGCAGCAGTCCCTACGGTGCACTAGACATGGCGGGCAATGTCCGCGAATGGGTTGGGGATTGGTACGGGGCCGGTGCCTACGCCGCAGCCGCCTCTGTCAGCCCAGCCAGCAATCCCAAGGGGCCAGTGAGCGGCAGTCAGCGGGTTCTCCGCGGTGGCTATTTTGCCGACAGCGCTCCGGATTTGCGAACGTCTGGGCGGAGTTTTGCAACACCGAGTACGAGCGCTGCGTCCGTCGGCTTCCGGTGCTGCCGCAATCCGTAGTTGGGCCCAAGCGGCTGCTAGAAGGCACCCGAGCGTTCGACCTCAGTGCGCTCCCACTTCCCTAGGATTTGCAAGACTTTGGCCTCGAGCTTGTGCGGATCCATCTTGGCATGGGCGCCATCTGCTGGCGCGGAGGCGTGCCCCTCGCCCGCGGGTGCACTGGGCAAGGAAGGCGACGCGGCCCCATCTTCCTCAGCATAAACACGAGCTTCTGCGGCGCGGGCACGGCGTTCGTGGGCTTCACTGCCGGCTGCATCCTCGTCGCCCCTCTTGCGCTCATTGAGCACAGGAGCCCCAAAACTGCTAGACATGGACCCGAAATTACTGGGCATTGCTGCGGGGCCAGCGGAGAAGCCTCCGTCTCCGGCTGGGGCCGCGTCCGGCGGTGCAATGTGCGCCACTTCGTGGGCAATGACGGCGCGTCCAGAGCGCGAATTGGGATCAAACTCGCCTTGGCCAAAGAAGATATCCTGATCGCCGATGGCAAAGGCCCGCGCGCCCAAGGCCGAAGCCGCGTCCTGCGCTTTTGTACCGCGGTGGACACGAACGGTGTCTAGGGTTTCCTTGCGAAATCCTTGGCGAACCAGGCGATCGACCAGTTGACTGTCTAGGCGCGTAGGCACCTGATCGGCCAGCCAGCGCGCACCAATGCTGGCATAGCGATCGGCCACGCCCTGCCCCATGGCCGCCGATTGCGTCGACGCCAACTGCGCGGCCAGCTTACCGGCATCTCCGCCCTGTTCCAAAGCAATTGCAGCGCCTTGGGCGTGTAGCTGTTCGAGTTCGTCGTCGCGCGGTGTGGCCATAGACACCTCCCTGCGGACCACGGTACCACGGCGGGAGGAGGCGCGCCAAGGCACGACGCAGCTTGAACAACAGGCTGGGGCGGTCGCACCCCACGGTCGCTGGCGACGGCCTGGGACCGCTGAGGAGCCAACGGTTGACAGCTAAGCCGCAGACGTCAAATGCTATCGCCTGCGCGGGCGTGGCGCACAAGAGGCAGGCAGGCGGGACAGCACGAAAATCATGGAGTTGCCTTCAACTCCCAAAGTCGATGCAGGTGCCGGAACGCGCACATGTTGAAAGTATAGGCAACCTGAGGGATTGGGCCACAGCCCTGACGAAGGACCGATTCATGACTTGGAACCGCCCCAAGCCCACAGGCCGGCCAACAACGCAAGATTCCAACGTCTTTGCCACGGTGGCGGCGCGCGCCGTCTCGGACGTGGTGCAGGCCCAGCCGCTGGACCTCGGGCCGGAACCCAAATGGGCTGGCGCTGTGCGGGTTTTGGGGCTGCTGCTGCCCTCGTCTTGGGTCTGGCTGACCGTCTGCCTGTGGTGGGCCTGGCGCGTTTTGGCGATGTACGCGCGGGGTGAACAGGCAGCGCTGCAGGTGGCGGCTCCGGGATTGTGGCTGGGCTTGCTGCTAGATGCCATGTTTTTACAGACGTTGTTTGCCACAACACGGCTGCTGGCGGCGCTCAGTGGGAGCGATCGCAATCGGCGCCACAGCGTGGTGACCTGGACGACCTGGATGATGCTGGTGATCATGGCGTGTTCGGCCATGCTGCGAATTGGTGAACTGGTTCATTGTGCAGTGGAAAGAACGCCACCGACCGCTGCGTTTTGGCGGCAGTTGATCGATCAGCCGAGCACGGTCGTGCTGCAGGGGGCCTTTTTCGCCTGCGCCGCGGCAGCCCTGGTCACGGCGGCCATCGGTCGATACTCGATGAGATGTGACCTGCAAACGGCGTCGGACCTGATGGAGCGCCTGTCGCCGCGCAAAGCGTTGGCCCTGATCGCACTTTCCGTTCTTCTATCAGCTGTTACGCTGACAGCCTTGGTCCACCAGTCCTGGAGCGCAACGGAAAGTGACCTGCGCAGGACCCCGGAATTGCACGCCATTCGCACATTCCAGACAGCGCTAGACCGTCGTGCCCAGCAGCACGCACCGTCGCTTGAGCCCTAGACCGGCCCGGGGCGTAGGCATCACGGACGCCAAGGCTGAATCAGCGCAGAAGGGCGTTGCGATAAGCGACGAATTTCCATGGAGATTCTGAGAAGCAGTACGATTCGCCGAGGAACTCAGCACGATTCGCCGAGTAACTCAGTGCGCTTCGCAGGGACACTGCCGGGGAACCTGGCTGCGGTGGCTGCGGCAACGTTCGCGCGTCACGTCGCAGCGGGCATTGAGCGCTGGAACTGCGGGATATCGCTTAGAAACATTGCAGACGCTGGCTGAGAGGTGGCAACTTTCGCTGGAGCGATTGCACATCTCAAAGCACAGGTCGACGGCATTGTCCGACGCGGCTACTGACGCGATTTGAAAGCCGATTTGCATCTGGCGATTGGTTGCGACGTCCACAGTCAGACGGTCCTGCTCGGCTACGGCCGAAATGCCGACGTCGCCGTCCTTGTCGCCCGAGCAACCGGACAAAAGCAGCCCGAACAACACAGGGATTAGCGCTGCAGGGATTAGCGCTGCAGGGATAAGCGCTGCGGGGACCAACCGACGCGACGCCAAGACGGACCCAAGCCCAGACGAACTAGGCTTGTGCGTGGGACAATCTATCTGCAATGTTCGGGCCTTCAACTGAAACATGCTCGGCGCGATGCCTCCCCTATGGGGCCAAGTGTATGCATAGCGGCCCGCAACGGCAAATTGCCCTACTTGCTGCAATCGCGCGTCAGGGGCAGACCGTCCCACTTCTGGCATCGCCAGCGCCCGCTTGGACCCTAATACGCCTGTAACAACAGGATGATATGCATAGAGCGCGGGTTCAGCAACTTGACGCCCCCTTGAACTAGAGGCCACAAGGACGGACTATGGTGCGCCCGCGCGCAGTGGGCCCTGGACCTGGCATGCCGGTGACTGTTGATACCAAAACGCTCGTCGACCTCTTTGAGACGGCTGTCATGGAACAGCCGCAGAAGACGATTTTGCGCTGTCGTGTCGCAGGGATATGGCACCCAACGACCTTGCTACAATGGCGGACGATGGCGGCCAACTGGGCACGAGGTTTGGTCGCCCATGGCATTGAACTCGGTGATCGTGTTGGGATCTTGAGCAATACCCGGCGCGAGTGGCTGATCGCCGACATGGCCATCCAGATGGCGGGTGCCGTGACCGTACCTGTCTATCCATCGATTTTGGCAGATGAAGTGAGTTGGATTCTCCACGACAGCGGCACGACGGTGCTCTTTGTCGAGGATCCCTGCCAGCTTGAGAAAGTGCTTGAGATCAAAAATGATCTGCCACACCTTCGCTTGATCGTGTGCCTCGACGAACAGGCCGACGCTTCCCGTCCCGACCAGCCGGGTGTGCGTACCGTACGGCTGGCCGAAATTCGCCCCAATCACCCGGGGTTACTTGCGACGATGGCCCAACTCGCCGATGCCGGCCGTTCGGTCCATGCCGACGAGTTGGCCGGCCGTCGTCTGGCTTTGCAGGCAGCCGACACGAGCACGATCGTCTATACATCGGGCACCACGGGGCGTCCCAAAGGCGTGATTCTCAGCCATGGTGCTCTGGTTTTTGAAGTAAAATCATGCACAAGCGCCCTTGACGTCCGCCCCGACGACGCCGTCATGCTGTTCCTGCCCCTGGCGCACAGCTTCGCCAAGCTCATCTACCTGGTCTGCGTCGGCGTGCGCACTGAAATGATATTTCCCCAATCTATCCAAACACTTCTTGCTGACATGGCCGATGCCCAGCCGACGGTCCTACCCAGCGTCCCGCGGATCTTTGAGAAGGCGCACATGCGCATTCTGGGCGGCGTCGATGCGGCCGGTCCGGTCAGAAAACGCTTGTTTGAAGCGGCCTTGGCGACGGGCTATCGCGTTTCGCAGCTTCGTCAGGCCGGCAAAGAGCCCTCGGGCTTGCTGGCCGCCCAACACCAGGTGGCGCATCGCTTTGTCTTTGCAAAGATTCACGCGATTTTTGGTGGCCGGGTGCGCGCCTTCATTTCGGGTGGCGCGCCGCTAGCCAAGGAACTGGCGGAGTTCTTCCACGCCGTCGGTCTGCCCGTGCTAGAAGGCTATGGGATGACTGAGAATTGTGCGGCGGCGACGGTCAATCGTCCGGACCGCTACCGCCTTGGGTCGGTGGGGCAGCCTCTGCCGGGGATCGACGTGCGGATTGCGGCCGACGGTGAAATCTTGATCCGCGGCGCCAACCTGTTCTCGGGCTACCAGAACAATGAAGCCGCAACCGCAGAATCGTTGAAAGACGGATGGTTATACACGGGCGATGTCGGTGCGCTGGACGCCGACGGCTTTCTATACATCACCGACCGCAAGAAGGACCTGCTGGTGACTGCGGGCGGCAAGAACATCGCACCCCAGAATATTGAACGGCTTTTGCGTTCAGACCCTTTGATTGCCAACGCCCTGGTCTACGGCGATCGGCGCAAGTTCCTCAGCGCGCTGCTGACGCTTGACGAAGAAGTCCTGCAGAAATGGGCAGATAGCCAAGCAATTTCCTACGCCTCGCTGGCGGAGTTAACCCAGCACGCCGAAGTGTTCAAGCGCGTGCAGGCGATCGTCGACGCCAAGAACCGCGGTCTGGCAAGCTATGAAACCATCAAGAAATTTGCGATCTTGGAACGGGACCTGAGCGAGCAGGACGGAGACCTGACACCTTCGCTCAAGGTCCGGCGGCAAAGCGTGATTAGCAAACACAAAGGTCTGCTGGATTCCTTTTACAGCGAGCACTATTAGCCACGGACGCCGCGCGCCATTGCGGTGTCGGCCTAAAGCGAGATTTTGTCCCTCAAGACGGGGTTGATGGCCATGCCCGATGCGAAAATCATCATCTGTTTGCCTACTTATAACGAGAAGGAGAACCTTCCCCTACTGGTGGAAGCGGTCCGTCAGATCGTGCCGCAGGCTGATCTGCTGGTGATCGATGACAACAGCCCGGACGGCACCGGGCAGATCGCCAACGCGCTGGCCCTGGCTGACCCCCAGGTCCATGTTCTACATCGGCAGGAAAAACAAGGGCTTGGCCGAGCGTACATCGCCGGCTTTCGCTGGGCTTTGGCGCGCGACTATGAGCTGATCTTTGAAATGGATTGCGACTTTAGCCATCCGCCTCCCCTGCTGCCGGCCTTTCTCGCCAAGGCGCAGAGTTGCGACGTCGTCCTGGGTTCCCGTTACATTCCGGGCGGTAGCACCGAGGACTGGGATTGGCGGCGGCGCCTGATCTCGCGCGGTGGCAATACGTACGCGCAGGCTATTCTCGGGCTGCCTTTTCGCGACTTGACGGGCGGTTTCAAGTGCTTCCATCGCCGCGTGCTGGAAACGCTGCCTTTGGATGAAATCGTCAGCAATGGCTATGTGTTCCAGATCGAGATGACGTATCGGGCGATTCTCGCGGGCTTTCGCGTTGGCGAAGTGCCGATTCAGTTCCCCGATCGGACCCGCGGCCAGTCCAAGATGACTGGCAACATCGTGCGCGAAGCCATCGTCAACGTGTGGAAGTTGCGATTGCGCAAAGCACAACTGCAGAGGCAGGCGGCACAAACCTAGGCGCGACGCGGGCTCAGGCCGCTGGGGCAACAAGCGCAGTCCTCGGTGGGCGACAGCGCTTTTGCACTGGTCAGCGCGCCCAATTTGCCCTAGCATCACGCGCTTGCGCTACGCGGATCGGGCCTTGGTCCTTTCCAGGAAGGACGCATACATTCAAGTGGTTATGGCTGGGCGCTTCGGCATCCCAGTCTCCATCCGCAGACGCCCGCTGTGCCAAGCCTGAGGCCGCCACGCCCGGGACCGCAGCAGCAGGCCAACTCAGGGCGACAGCATCGCCGCAAGGACAACAAGACCATGGCCAATGAACTGAATGCGCTGCTCGGAAAAGGCAGTGATTTCCAAGGGAAACTCACCTTTGAAGGCAATGTCCGCATCGACGGACGCTTTACCGGTGAGATCTTCAGCGATGGCCTGCTGATCATCGGCGAAGGCGCCCAAGTGCAAGCGGAAATTTCCGTCGGCTCGGTGCAGGTCTATGGCAACGTCACCGGCAACATCACGGCCCATGAAGCCGTGGAATTGCACGCACCTGCCAGCCTGCGCGGCAACATCTCGTCGCCGGCTTTGCACATCGACAAAGGCGTATTCTTCGACGGCGCCTGCCAAATGACCAATGGTTCTGGGGTCTCGCAGGTGCGTGACGGCGGACTGCCGCCGAGCCTGCCGAGCCGCCCTTCGCAACCGCCCGTCGCTCGTCCCGCCGCCGCCGTGGGCCTCAATCCGCCCCCGGCGCAGCGCCCGACGGGTTCGAGCGGCATGTTTGTGCCCGAGCCGACCCGGACCACAGGCGAGTTGCCCCACAAGTTCTAACCGAATTTCCAGTGCTTGGTGCCGCCCCTGCCCCCGGTGGCGCAGGCAAGCGGTCCGCCGAGCGCTTGTCGCGTGCCGCACGTTCGCGGCCGTGGAGCTGCCATGTCGCTGCGCCATTACCTGTCCGTTACCGATTTGAGTCCGGCGGAAGTCCGTGAAACTTTGTTGCTTGCCAGCGATATCAAGCGCAATCCGGGGAAGTACCGCCAAGCCCTGGCGGGTCAGACGCTAGCGATGATCTTCCAGAAAAAGTCAACGCGGACGCGGGTTTCCTTTGAAGTGGGCATGTACCAGCTGGGCGGCCATGCGCTGTTTCTCAGCGGTGCCGACATTCAGATTGGCCGCGGGGAAACCATTGAAGACACGGCGAAAGTCATTTCGCGCTACTGTAATGGCATCATGGCCCGCGTCTATGGCCATGACGTCATTGAGGATCTGGGCAAGTACGCGACAGTTCCTGTAATCAATGGCCTTTCTGACCTGGAACACCCCTGCCAGACCTTGTGCGATGTGCAGACCCTCGTTGAGCACTGGACGGCCGACGGCGGTTTCGATCCGGACGTTTTGCGCGGAAAAACGCTCTGTTATGTCGGTGACGGCAACAACATGGCCCACTCCTTGCTCGATACCGGTGCCGCCACGGGCCTCAACGTGACGATCGTTGCGCCGGCGGACTATGCGCCTTCGCCGGTGATTGTTGAACGTGCGCGCAAGCTTGGCGAGCAGACTGGGGCCAAGATCGTCGTCAGCACTGACCCCATCAGCGGCGTGCAAGGCGCCGATTGCATCTACACCGATGTCTGGGCGTCCATGGGCCAGGAAGAGGAAGCGCAGAAAAGACAACGCGACTTCGCCGGATTCCAGGTCGACGAGACGATGATGCGCCGTGCTAACCCAGGATGCTTGTTCATGCATTGCCTGCCGGCGCATCGCGGCGAAGAAGTGTCCGCCGAAGTGTGCGACGGGCCGCGGTCGATCATCTTCGATGAGGCAGAAAACCGCCTGCACATTCAGAAAGCCCTGATGGTGCGCTTGATGGGCGGGCGCTAGTACGCGGGCAAGATGGCCCAGGGTACCGCGGCTATGTGGCGTATATTCCTAAAAGAACAGCCGCTTTCTGCTCACTTACCCTCGCGGGCTTTGCGGGTGTGGGCGGCGCTCTTGCCCGTTGTGCTGGCGATCGTGCTCGGCGCGTGTCATCGACCTGAACCTGTCGCGCAATCTCCTGTTATTCAAAAGAAATCTGTGACGACGGCTCAGGCAGCGGACCCCGTGCTGGTCAAGGTCGACCTGAGCGAAGTGCTTTCTTCACAAGTCCATGAACGCTTAGCGCAATTGCCCGTGAGCCTGACGCCGGCGGATGCGGCTGTACAGGCCTTGCTGGCAGCGACTGCGGATGTTCTGATCGTACGGGAAATGGGCGTTTTAAAAGAACAAAGGCGGCCAGGCGAGACCTTTGGGCAGGCGGCCGATCGCTTCCTAACGACGGTGTGGAAGCCCGATGCCACCTGCAATCTGGACCGGCAGGACCTCAAGTGGACCTATTTGCGCGACCTGGGCAAGTATAAGCACCCGACTTCCTACGCGATCTGGGATGCGCAGGGACAGTGCTGTCCGGATGTGGACGACTGCCCTCTGCTCAAAGCCGAACAGTGCCGCCAGGAACTTCGACCCGTGCTGACGCAGATGCACGCCGACATTGCCCTTGCTTTCAAGGCGTTATCTCAACCAGCCGATGTGACCAGCGTCGCCTTTGACCAGAGCCCGTGGCGGGCCCTGCACGTGCCGACCTTTGAACGAATTGTTTCCCAATACAATCAGAAGGATTCGCGGGTTCAGCTGCGGCGCTACACCTTTTTTGCCCAAGGCGAGCCGGGGTTTGAGAAGGCCCGGTTTCGCCCCGGAGAGCCGCACATGGCAGAGTTGGCTAAGCGTGCGAAACCAGGACAGTTACTCGGGCCAGTGGACACTGAATGGGGCATTGACGTCGCTTTGCTCGTAGGCCTTGAGCCCGCCATGCGCGGTCTGGCCGACGCCGACGTTGAAGCGCAAGTGCGTGAAAAGGCTTGCGGAGAGTTGGCGCAGCGCAGCCGCAACGAGTACCGCGAACGCTTGCTGGCTGGCGCGCAGATCCTGTGGCAAAGGCCGGCGATTGAAGCGGATTTTGGCAAGCTGGTGCTGGGCAAGCTGCCGGCCGATGCGTCGCAGCGAGACCTGCCCTATCGGCCGCTGAAGCCCTGAAAATATCTGAAAGAAGTGATGATTAGCCGCGAACTCGTTCGACGCGGGTCACGCCTTGGGTCCTCTTGAGGCGCTCAATCACGTCATTGAGTTGAGACACACTTTGCACAATGACTTCAAAGTCATTGATGGCTCGGCGTCCGTCGACGGTGCGGCAATGGGCGCTTTGAATGGAGATCCCAGCCTCGGTAAAACGCTGGGACATGGCGGACAAAAGGCCCGTCTCATCAGCGGAATACACGCGAACGGTCACTGTGGCGCCATTGCCCGCCTGTGTATTCCAATCGCAGTCGATGCGGCGCATGGGGTCGGCGTCGAGCACAAAGCGACACTTCTTTTCGTGCACCGTGATTCCGCGACCGCGGGTGACCACGCCGATCACCGGATCGCCCGGAACAGGCGAACAACACTTGGCAAAGCGGACCACGACGTCGTCAATGCCATTGACCAGGATGGTCGCAGCGCCTGCCTTGCCGGGACGGCGAGCACGACGAACCTCGGGTTCTGGTTCGGCTTCTCGCGCTTCAACCGGATCGGCCGCGACAACGTACTCAGCCACCGAGGCCGCACTCACCTTCCCATAACCGACCGCGACGGCGACATCGTCAAAGGTCGACACACCGAAGTGCGCCAAAGTCTTGGGAATACGTTCGTGGTTTTGGGCCCGAGTGAGCGACATCTTGACGCGCCGGAAGGCCTTTTCCAGCAAATCCAAGCCCAGATCCTGGGCGTGTACGCGCTGTTCCCCATGGATATAGCTACGGATCTTGGTCTTGGCTCGACCCGTGACGACGAATTCCAGCCAGTCGATGCTGGGATGGGCATCCGGTTTCGTTAATATTTCAACGATGTTGCCGTTACGCAGGTGGTGGCGCAGGGGCACCATCACGCCATCGACCTTGGCGCCGACCGTCCGCTGCCCGACCTTTGAGTGAATTGCGTAAGCAAAATCCACAGGTGTCGCGCCACGCGGCAGCACTTTGACGTCGCCCTTGGGCGTGAAGGCGTAGACCTCGTCGTTAAAGAGGTCGATCTTCATGGAATCCAAGAACTCGTCACTGTCTTTGACGCCGCTCTGGTATTCCAGCAGCTGCTTGAGCCAGCCGAAGCGCTCTTCGTCGCGAACACTAATGGATTCGCCGCGTTCCTTGTACCGCCAGTGAGCCGCCACGCCTTCTTCGGCCAGGCGGTGCATTTCATAGGTGCGAATCTGCACTTCAATGCGCTCGGCCTGAGGTCCGATCACGGCAGTATGCAAGCTCTGATAACGATTGGGCTTTGGCAGCGCAATGTAGTCCTTGAACCGCCCCGGAATCGGCTTCCACTGCGTGTGCACGGCCCCCAAGGCGGCGTAACACTCGCGAACGTCATCAACAACAATGCGAAATCCTTGGGCATCGTAGATTTGGTCATAGGGCAGCTTGGACTGCTCCATCTTGCGCCAGATGCCATACAGGTGCTTGGGGCGGCCATACACCACGGCGTGCGTCAGGCCATCGTGTTCGAGAAACTCGCGAATTTCCTCAACAGTACCAGTCACATACGCTTGACGCTCGGATTGGCGCTGGCCAACGAGATCGGTCAACTGCTTGTATTCAACGGGGTTCAAGTGGCGAAAACAAAGATCCTCCAGTTGCGCCTTCATCCAGCCAATGCCGAGGCGATTGGCCAAAGGTGCATAGATCTCTTGGGTTTCCGTGGCAATGCGCCGCTGACTGTCCGGCTTCATGTGCTGAAGCGTCGTCATATTGTGCAGACGATCCGCGAGCTTAATCAGCAGGACGCGAATGTCCTTGGCCATGGCCACGAGCATTTTGCGAAAGTTTTCAGCCTGCTTGTGCTCCTGACTGGAGAACTTGATCTGGTCGAGCTTGGTGACGCCATCGACGATGTGCGCGATTTCTGCCGAAAAGCGACGCTGAATTTCTTCGACGCTGACCGTGGTATCCTCGACGACATCGTGCAATAACCCCGCGCAAATACTGGCGGAATCCAGGCGAAGACGGGTCAGGAGAAAGGCGACGTCCACCGGGTGGGCAAAGTAGGCCTCCCCGCTCTTGCGGAACTGGCCCTGGTGGCTGCGCGCGGCGAAATAGTAGGCGCGGCGAACCATCTCCTTGTCGCCTTCCGGCAAGTAACTGCTCATTGCGGCAAGCAATTCTTCGACGCTCGGCACGCCTGGAATCACGATGGGCGCTTCAGCCGGGTCCCCTGCCGCCCCGGAAAGCGGGCGCAGAGGGGCCGCAGTAGGCGAAGAAGCGGGCTTATCAGCTGTCGAATTCGGAAGTTCCATAACCATTGGGCGGGCCTGGAGGATGGCCAACAGCGCGTCCTGCACTTCACCACTTCCGTGGGGGTTGGGCAAGTTCCTGGTTGCCAATGCGGTGATCTTGCACAGGCCGGCCGGCACTGTCACGATCGCGCCCACGGGCGGCGCCGGAGTTCCCTGCGGGTGCCCCAAGGTGCCTTGAGACCGCTGTGCACGGGCGCATGGCCGGCGACGGAGACGATGACCAACCAGTTGTCCCTGCTTCTAAATCAGCTTGGCGTGGACTGGATTCTAGTGCTGCTCATGGCGCTGTCCCTGGCCTCGGTGACCGTGATTGTCGAGCGTTGGTGGTTCTTTCGCCGCCAGCGGGTGCCTGTGGCGCTGATCCACGCGGAGTTGCTGACGCGCTTGAGCCAAGCGCCTGATTCGATTGAAGCTTGGCTGGAGCCGTATTCCGGCATGGAGGCGCGGGTCGTTGTCGCTGGCGTGCGCGAAAGGCACAGGGGCGCGGCTGCGGTGGCTGAGCTGATGGCTGCGCGGGCGATGCTCGAGGCGATGAAGTACGAAAAGCGCCTGAATTTCCTGGCTTCTCTGGGCTCAAATGCGCCTTTTATCGGCCTGCTTGGCACGGTGATCGGCATCATGGGGGCCTTTGGCGATCTGCGCACTCAGGTCGATCATGCCGGCCAAGCGTCGCGTACTTCCTTGATCATGGGCAGCATTTCTGGCGCGTTGGTGGCGACGGCTGTTGGCCTGCTGGTGGCCATTCCAGCGGTGATCGCCTACAACCAACTGCGAACGCGGCTCAAGCAATTGCAGGCAAATACCGATAGTCTCACGGCTATTGTCCTTGCTCACCTCAAGACGACCACGCCGGCTGCGGTTCAGCTACCGGTGCCTGGCCAGGGGAATTGAGCCATGGCCGGCCGCGTCAGCCGCGACGATCAGGTGGTGGCTGAGATTAACGTCACGCCGCTTGTCGATATCATGCTAGTTTTGCTGATTATTTTCATGCTGACGAGCGAGGAGATCGCCGCCAAGGTACAGCAACCGGCGATCGAGGTGGACCTGCCGACAGCCAGTAGCGGTGGGCAGCACCCGCCGACGCCCTTGACGGTCCTGATCAGCAAGTCCGGAGAATTGTACTGTAATGGCGCGCGGGTTGACGAAAACGCCCTCAAACTCCAGGCACGCCAGGCCCACGCGGCGACGCCGAAATTGCAGGCGGTCGTCAGCGCTGACCAGCGGGTAGCCCACGGAGTGGTCATTCATATCGTTGATATTCTTCGGCTTGAGCAGATTGAGCAGGTCGCCATCAATACCAAGGCCCTGACAATCGAGTAGCAGCAGGGCCGCGCATCGGGCCAACTGCAGCCTTTGCCGCAGCTTGACGCCCCGAGGCAGTCGCCGCAGCATGCTCAGCGCCCATGGGCCGCACCCGCGCTTAGATGGGTCCGCCCCGCTGGCCGCCGTTGGCCGGGGCTCAAAATGCGCCACCGCCGGCACCTCCGCCGGCCTATTGTTTCCGGGGTATTCATGAATAAGCCCAGCGTGTTGCCGAATAATCCCTGTTTTTCCTCGGGTCCGTGCGCCAAGAGGCCGGGCTGGTCCCTGCAGGCCCTCAGTGGCGCGCTGGTGGGGCGCTCGCACCGGTCCAAGCCGGGCAAGGCTCGCATTGAGCAAGTGCTCGATAAGTCCCGTTCTATCCTGGGCTTGCCTGCCAATTACCGGATCGCCATCGTCGCTGGTTCCGATACGGGCGCCGTCGAAATGGCGATGTGGTCCCTGCTCGGCCCGCGCGGCATTGACGCCTTGGCCTGGGAAGCTTTTGGCGACGGCTGGATCACCGACATCGTCAAGCAGCTGAAAATCAAGGACGTTCGCACCTTCAAGGCCGATTACGGCCATCTGCCCGACCTCAGCCAAGTCGACTTCAACCGCGACGTGATCTTCACGTGGAATGGCACCACGTCCGGCGTGCGCGTGCCCAATGGCGACTGGATCCCGGACGATCGCCAAGGCCTGACCATCTGTGACGCCACAAGTGCGGCATTTGCCATGGAATTGCCCTGGTCCAAGCTCGACGTAGTGACCTGGTCCTGGCAAAAAGTGCTCGGCGGCGAGGCGGCCCACGGCATGTTGGTGCTCAGTCCGCGCGCGGTGGCCCGTTTGGAGTCCTACAGCCCCGCGTGGCCGATGCCCAAGCTCTTTCGCATGACCAAGGGCGGCAAGATTCAAGAGGGCATTTTCCTTGGCGAAACCATCAACACGCCGTCGATGCTGTGCGTAGAAGACGCTGTGGACGGGCTCAAATGGGCCGAGAGCGTCGGCGGTTTGCCGGGCCTCATCGCTCGTTCCGAAGCCAACTTGCAGGCTGTGCGTGCGTGGGCCGCCAAGACGCCGTGGATCGAACTGCTGGCGGCCGATGCAAATACCGTATCTTGCACCAGCGTTTGCCTCATCTATACGGCGCCTTGGTTCCGTGCCCTGGATGCCGATGGCCAGACGGCGGCGGCTAAGAAAATCAGCAGCTTGCTCGATGCGGAAAAGGTCGCCCTGGACGCGGGGTCCTACCGCGACGCGCCTGCTGGCCTGCGCCTTTGGTGTGGTGCAACGGTGGAAACCTCGGATGTGCAAGCGGTTTTGCCGTGGATCGAATGGGCCTATGCCCAGGTCGCTCCCGCCAACGGCTGATTTGGCCCCCGAGGAGCTTGCCATGAGTTTGCCACGTCCCAGCCTGGCATCCCTGCGCGTGGAATATGGCCGTGCAGGGCTTGCTGAAGGGGATCTGCACTCCGACCCGCTGTTGCAGTACGAACAATGGCTTCACGAGGCTGTGCACGCCCCTGTGGAGGACGCCAACGCCGTCACCCTGGCGACGGTTTCCAGCGATGGGCAACCGCACGCGCGCACGGTGCTGGTCAAGGCCATTGAGGCCCGCGGCGTCCAGTTTTTTACCAATCAAAACAGCCACAAAGGCCAGGAGTTGGCGGCGCATCCTCAGGCTGCGCTCTTGAGCTTTTGGCCGGCTTTGCAGCGGCAGGTTCGCCTTGAGGGCTGGGTGGAGCCTCTGACAAGCGCTGAAAATGACGCGTATTTCGCTGAGCGCCCGCGACTTTCGCAAATCGGCGCGTGGGCTTCGCCGCAGAGTCAGCCTATCGCCGATCGCCAATGGCTGGAGCAGCAGTTTTCGCTACTTCTCGCGCAATTTGGCGAAGATCCCGTGCCGCGGCCTACCCATTGGGGCGGCTATGTCCTAAAGCCCCAGCGCATCGAATTCTGGCAGGGTCGGCCTTCGCGTCTGCACGATCGCTTGGTGTTCCAGCGTGTTGGCGATCAGTGGCAGGTGCAGCGGCTTGCGCCGTAGAGGCCAAGGGCCAGCACACCAGAGCTAAACCATTGAAAATATTGTGGTTACTCGATTAGCCGTGACTGGGATGCCAGCCGTCGAGCATTCGGCCGACAAATTCGAGCCGATCTTGGCCCCAGACAATGTGCGGGCCGACAAAGAAGGTCGGAGCCCCGCAAGCGCCGCGAACAAAGGCTTCTTGTGTTGACGAAATCAGCGCTTGCTTGATTTCGGGCAGCTCCGTTCCGGCCAGCAGCGCCTCGGCGTCCAGGCCCAAAGAGGTCAGGATGGCTTGGAGCACCCGGGCATCGCCGATGTCCTGATCGGCCGCCCAATATTGGCGAAATAGGTGTGACGCCACGCGGCTTTGCAGCTCACCGGGCAGCTGCGCCAGCACGCGCATCGGCCGCACTGTGTTCATCGGGAAGACCGACGGCCACTGTAGGGGCAGGTTGCGCACCTCTGCCCAGCGATAGATATCTTTGCGGAATAGCTCGCGCTTATTGGGCGAGGCATCGTTGAAGGGCACGATGGAGCTAGCCAGGGCCTTGAACAAGCCGCCCAGGAGCAAGGGCCGCCACAGCACTTGAGCGCCATGCGCCGCCGCCACGCGCACCACTTCTTCGTGAGCGAGATAGGCGTAAGGGCTTGAAACGTCGTAGAAAAACTCGACTTGCTTGGCCATGATCTACCCCAACGGCGGGTTGCAATCCGCGCAGCGCGCTGGCTGGAGGTCGCGGCCGCGGCAAACGGAGGCGGGCGATCGAGACCGGGCCCTTGCGTGGAGCTTCGCCGACCGAGCCTCGGCAATGATCGCCTAAGGACGGGAAATGGGCACCGGCGCTGGACCAAGGCTACGGGCCCTGGCGAGGGCTTAGGCTACTTCTTTGGCGAGGAAAGCCCGCGTGCCAACATGCTTTTCCGCACGGGCGCGACGCAGCTTGTTGCGCTGAGCGTGGGTCAGGGCGTGCTCGACGGACTTGAGGCGCTTGCGGGCAGCGTGCTTGAGCGACTTGCGAAGGCTATTGTTTTTCAAGGTCTTGGTGTTCATATCTGCTCCAGATGATAGGTCTCGGCCCGTGTCGGCTGCGACAGCCAAGTCGCGGGGCGCAATAGCTTAGCGAAGTTGCGTGGAATCGACAAGCGCTTGGTGCTCGCGGACGTCAACCGCGTAGGCTGTCCCCGGCGCGTTCTAGCCGACCGCTGGGCTGCCTTGCACGCCAGACGGGTCGCGAACGGACAGGCCACGCGCCCGAGCAACCTGTTTAAATATCGCGACATCCTGGGCACAATGGCTGGCGGCATCGAGCAGCAAGGCATCGGCCTGCCCCGCCGTCAAAAGGTCGACAGCCTGGCTCGGCGCCAATGGAACTCCGCAGATAACCAGGGGAATCGGCAAGTGACCCGCCAGTACCCTGATCAGGTTCACCGGGCATGGTACGGTCTCAGCCTGGTCATTGACAGCACGAACAATCAGTTCGCCCGCACCTAAGGTCGCGCAACGACGCGCCAATTCTAGCGGATCAAGCCCCGTTGCGACGCGACCGTTGCGGGTCATGACCTGCCAAATGCCCTGATCTTGGCGAACATCGAGGGCCACGGCGACCCGACTGCGCCCAAGTTGGTTGGCGGCCCGCGCCAGTAGAGGCGGATCGCGGACCACGGCGTCCCCCCAAATGATCCGATCGCAACCAGCAGCCAAAAGTGATTGTGCATCAAGGAGATCGCGAAGATGTCCACCGACGGCCAGGGGCAGGAACACCTGGCGTGACACGCGATCGACCAAGTTGAGGAGCACCTCGGGCGGGGGCAGGTCGGTCGAGGCGTCTTGCAGCACGAAGCCGTCGACGCCTTCAAGCTCGAGCGATTGCAGCAGGGCCAGAGGGTCCCAAGGGTCTGGCAAATCACGCAGTTGCAGCGATTGCACGGCGCGATCGCCTTGAACCTGCACAAGGGAGAGAAAGCGACGGCTCATCACGGCACTTCTCCTTATGGATCAATCGATTCTGGGGGTATTGCTGTGTCCACTCCGCCGCTCTCGGGCCGAATCAAGCGCACCTGAACGGTGCGGGTGGCCGAGCCAAGGTCGCGCACCATCGGCACTTTCTGCGTGGACGGCAGGCTTCGCCACGGCGCAGTGACGGCGGCGCGCAGAAGCTCGAGACCCGCATGCCCAGACTTATAAGGCTGAAATTGCACAGCAAAAATATTGCGATGGCGAATCGCGGCCACCAGGGGTCCGGCCAAGGGGGCCGTCGCCACGGCCAGGGTGGGATCCTCGGGTATCACGTGAAAACTATGTTGGAAATAGAACCACTGGCTAGGAACGTGATCCAGGGGCGAGCCGGGACGCTGCATATCCAGGCGATTCCAACCGGCGTGGAGTTGTTTGCGCGGCGTGGTCAGACCGGCACAATAGCCTGAAAGAATGCCTAGTCCTGGTTGGCCGGGCGCTTCGTCGCTGCGGTCGAACAGCAGTTGCAAGCCTAGGCCCAGACCCAAGTACGGCGTGCCAGCTTGGATAATTTCTTTAAGCAGATCATGGAGTTTTCGCTCGTGCAGACCTTTCATCGCTTCGGCGAAGGCGCCATGCCCGGCGACGATCACCAGCGGTGCCCGCAAAAGATCCACCGGGTCAGCCGTCACCAGCGCATCAATGCCTAGGAACTGCAGAGCCTTCGCGACGCCAGAAGGGGCGCTCGGACTCAGTTCCAGCACGGCGATCGGCGCGGACGCACTGTCTGGCGCAACCTCGGGGTGCATGAAGGCTCCTGGGTCTATGGAACCCGGAAAATGCTTGATCAACGCTGGCTATGTTCCGATGTATGCCGAAGCAAATCAACTGAGGGCGGGCCGGGCTTGGCCGATGATTTGGCAGCAATTCTCTTTGTATACAAGGTCTTGACTGCGGCTACAGCGCCTGCAACTCGGCAACGCCATAGCGCTCGGCATAATCACAGCCGACGCCCGCGCAGGAACGACGGGCGACGCATTGGCTGCAGACGGGCGCGAATACCGTGAGATCGGCTTCAATTTCGCCGATGCTGTAGACGCGGTCGCCGCTAAGGTCGTCGAGGTAATGGGTTTCGCCAAAGCCCGAGCGACTGATGTTGCTCAGATCGTGGCGGCCAAGGATGCAGTGGGGCACGGCCTCAAATTGCAGGTGCCAGCCTTGGGCTTCTGCAAGGTCGAGCGCTGCCCGCAATTCATTCTGAATATCGCTGTATTGCAGGTCAATCCCTGACCATTGCCCGCCCTTGCCCAGGTGCGACGGCGCGCAAAGCTTGACCTTGATGTCCGCGCCGAATTCGCGGATGCACCAAGCGAGAAAATCGCACAGCTCGCCCTGATTTTGCTTGCTGATCACGCAGTTGATCGTCACGTCGCAACCTGCCGCGCGTAGCTGGGCGATACCGGCGAGGATTTCTTGATGCCCGCGATCGCCAATTCCACTCATGATTTGGCTAGCTTGGCTGCGATGACTGTGAAGGGAAACAATCGCGCGTTCAAGCCCCGATTCCATGGCGCGGGCGGCCATGTCTAAAGCTGCGAAATTGCGGCCGTTAGTATTGAGATCCCATGCGATCTTTTGCTGCTGCAATCGCTCCACCACGGGCCAAAATGCGGGATGCAGGGTCGGCTCACCGCCGGTGAGAATGACTCGGCGAAATCCACGGCTTGCGAGGAAATCGGCGCGCTGGAGCAATTCAACAGCGGGCGGATAAAGGGCCGCGGACTCGCCTGAATTCGAGCACATCGGGCACTTGTTGTTGCATTGTTCACCCAGGCGAAACAAGCACAGGCTCGACGCCGTGACCGGCACCAACAAAGGACGCGGGCGACGCAAAAGGCGCAGGTTGGGCTCAGGCGCTTGGGTTGAGGGGCGCGGGTCCATGGGCTCCTGGGTGCTCAGAGGCGACATCCGCCATCTACCGGTAAATGAAGCGCTTTTTAGGATGCGGTGTGGCCCTGATCCCACCGTTGGCTCAGACTAGCAACGCGGATTCACAAGCGTACAGGCGCGCGTGGTGGTCCGCAAACCGTAGGAAAGCTGATTTCGCCGCGGCGTTTGAGCCATCGGCCGCGGCGCAGTGGAATGATTGGCGCCGGCTGAAGACTTGATCCGTCCGGGCGACGCGGCCATGCGACGTTGAGAAGCCAAGGTGGGCTTGCGGGGCAGGCCCGAGTTGCCCCACGATCAGGGCCGTGCGCGCCTTCGGCCGAGGCATTGCCTCGAGAGGTCATTCTTGGGCAAGAACCGTTTATTACTCTGGATTCTCGGCGGTTTTGCGCTGCTGACCTTGCTGATCATCGGGGCCATCGTCGCCTGGGATGATGCCGGCAGTCGCCCGACGCAGGCAGCCGAAAGCGCGTGCGTCTTGCAAGGCGTTGTTGTCGATGGCGCAGGAAAACCGATTGATGGCGCGGTTGTACGCGATGGTGCCCGCAAAGCGACGACAGGTGACGGCGGGCATTTCCACCTGCCCTGCCCCGGCCCAGACGGCGCGGAATTGGATGTCACAGCAAGCGGTTATGCCCACCCGGAGCCGGCTGCTGACAGTCCATTGCGGGTCGACCCGCTGGGCGATGAGTCTATTCGCTTGATTCTGCATCGGGTTGGCGAGATTTCTGGAACCGTTAGCTCTGGCGAAGGGCCGGTGGCTGAGGCGCAAATCGATGTGGAATGGCTGGCTTGCGACTGGCTGGGCACGCCGCTGCCGGCTTTCTCGCGGCGGGGTGCGGCGCGTAGCGATGCCCAAGGACGCTTTCGTCTGCGCGATTTGCCTCCGGGAACGCTGCTGCTGAGCGCCAAGGCGGCGGGGCAAACGGCCGCAGCGACGGCGCAGGTGACTCTTGAGGATGGCGGCCAACTGCCTGATGTGGTGCTGCATTTTGGTGGTGTTGCCGCAGCCAAAGCGCCAGTGGTCCCGGTTGGGGTGCCCGCAACTGCGGGGCCAGCCGATGGAACCGTGCTGCAAGCCAATGGCCAGCCAGGCCGAGACGCGATTGTCGTCGTGACGGGCCCCGGCATAGGCCAGCAATTACGCACAGATATCGAAGGCCATTTTCGCGTGCAGGGAGATGCAAAGGCGCTGATCGGAGCGCAGGCTGTGGCCGTGACCGATGACCAGGCCCCCAGTGAGCCGGTGACCATCCGCGCCAACACCCCGATTATCTTGAAGCTTGGCCTAGGTGGCTACATTTCAGGCAAGGTGGTCGACAGCCGCGGTCAAGGCCTTGGGGCGCAGGTAACCGTCGATCACGTTGAAGCCAAAGGGCCTTTGCCGCAATTGGTGCCCATGCACGCCCAACTAGGCGCAACGCCGGGGACGGGCGCTTTTCGCATCGGCCCGTTTCGTCCTGGAACCTATGATTTACACGCTGAAATACCTGGTCTGCCCGTGGGCCGGTTGGGCGGCATTGAAGTGACCTCCGGCGGCGATACCCAAGGCGTGGTGCTGACTTTACAAGATGGCGCGCGCGTGGTCGGGCGTATCACGTCAGCTGCCAACGGCCAGTCAGTGGTGGGTGCCGAAGTCGTTGTAACGGAACCGGGATCGGCCCGCGGGATCACCAAAAAGGCCAAGACCAATGCCCAAGGTGAGTACGTGCTGGAACATGTCAGCGCGGGCCCGCACACCGTCACGGCGCAGGCCGAAGGCTTTGTCACGGAATCAGCGAGTGGCGTGGTCGTGCCTGAAACAGGCGAAGTTCACAAGGATTTGGCCCTGGAAGCGAGCGCCGGCGGACGCAAAGTCGCCTTTCAAGGAATTGGCGCCGGTCTGGCGCGCACGCCAGAAGGCGTCGTAATCGGCTGGACCATGCCCGATTCACCAGCAGCCAAGGCTGGTTTGCAATCGGGCGATGTGATCAAGCGCATCGACGGCAAAGACGTGTCATCTATGCAAGTGCCTCAAATTGTAGAGCTTATTCGAGGCGAACCGGGCACCCAGGTCAACATCGAAGTGGACGCCCAAGGCGGCGGGCATCGCGCACTGACGATCGGCAGGGCGAGAATCATCAACCAAGGCGAGTAGTTGACGTAAGCTGCCTAGCCGACGGCTTGCTGCAAGAGGCCGTCCAACGTGTCAAAGAGGACGCGATTGCCGTCCTGCTCATAGCTGTCCATCGCCGCAGCCAGGGCCGATGAGCGGTCCAGGAGCTCGGCAACATCTTGTTTTGTCACGGTTTCTCGACACAGCCCCCAGCCCAAATGTTGCAGGTAGCGCGCATTGAGTATCTGTTCAAATTGCCCCACCAAAGGTACTGAAAGTACAGGCTTATGCAGGTAGACGGCTTCGGACAAGAGTGAAAAACCGCCGCCCGCAATCACCGCCTTGGCCGCCGCTAGGTGATCGATGAAGCCCGTCTCGCTGAACGGCTGATAGGCGAGGTTGCCGTCCACCTGAACTTCGCTCAGGCCACGGCGGATGCCATAGAGCAGAAACCGCTGATTAGGAAATTGTTTTAGCAGGTTAGGCAGTGCATCTCCGCCGTCCGCCGAGCTATAGACCACCACGGCGTCGCCACGGCTGGCATGAGCCGCGAGGACTTCCGGCCTCAAGATCGGCGGCACCAGCGTGGTACGCTCTTTGCGCACGGGCGGGTAGAAAAATGTCGTCACAACATAGTGATACGCGCCAGGGAGCTTGGTCTTGACGATGCCCTTGGCCAGCAGAAATTCGGCCATGCGATCGACCAACAGCGCGTCTTCATGCTTGCAACGATTGATGATTTGCATGTTGTCGACGCTAATCACCGGGATGTGGTGGGCCTGGGCGTAGGCGTAGGTCCAGGACTCGAAGTCGCTGACCACGACTTCTGGACGAAAATCCTCGAGTTGCCTCCAGGCATTGGCCAGCATCGGCGCATCGTGAACCAACTCGGTCAGATTGGACCAGGCGGTGCGGCGCTTTTGCACTTCGTTGTCGTCGTAGACCAAATGCCAGCCATGAACACGGTGAACCCCTTGAAAATGCTTGCTAAGCATGTCGTGGGCGCGCCCTGACACCAGGACGTGGACTGTGTGCCCGGCCTGCAGCAGATGGCTGATGACGACCCGCGACCGGGTGGCGTGCCCCATGCCTTCACCGACAACACCATAGAGAATTCGCATGGTTGACCTGACCTGCGGCACAGAAATGTGCGCTCCGTCCATTGTCGCTTGGCTGGCGCGAATTGCAACGGCACCCATTGTCGCAGGCAACCGCGGCTGTTGTGGCAAGTGGCGTTGCGTTTCGCTAAAATGCCCGCCGTGGCGTTGGGGGCGCCATCTGCGGGGCAACTCCGGCGCCAAGGCGCCCAATATCTCGAGCAAAATCATGAAGAAATCATCTAGCTTATCGAATTGTACCTCCAGTGACTGCTCGACGCGCAGCCGCCGGAACCCGGCATGGCTCATGGCCATAGTCGCGCTAACCTGGCTTGCCGCAACGGCTTGCTCGTCTACCTCTGCGGGCGGAGGTGGCGGGGGAGGCTATACCGGAGGCGTGCCGGGCGCCGTCTGCAACACCCAGTACCAAAGCGCCGGCTGCGTGCTCTATCAGAACGTACCTACACGGGTTTTGTGCGCTGCGGGCGTTTGGACTCTGGTCGAAGCCTGCGCCAGCGGCACCACCTGCAAGGAAGCGTTTGACAGCGGATCTAAGGCAAAAACAACGAGTTGTGTATTGATCACCTTACCCGGGGGAACCACGCCCAGTGATGCCAGCGGCGGCGATACCGCAGTCAGCGACAGCACCGGCAGCGACAGCACCGGCAGCGACGCAATCGGCACCGACAGCAGCGGAGACGTCACCGTCGTGCCAATGGACATTCCCGGCGCCAACGATGGTAACAGCTCCTGCGGCAATGGCACCTGTGAAGTCGGCGAAAACGTGAGCAATTGTCCGATTGACTGCGCCACCTGCGGCGACAAAGTCTGCTCGGCCAATGAGTCGAGCGAGACATGCCCGGCGGACTGCAAGCCCGGCGTGGTCTGCGGCAATGGCACCTGTGAAGCCGGCGAAAACGTGGGTAATTGTCCGACAGACTGCGCAAGTTGTGGCGACGGCGTCTGCTCGGCCAATGAGTCCAACCAGACCTGCCCCGCCGACTGCAAGCCGAACGTGGTTTGCGGCGACGGCACCTGCTCAAGCGGTGAATCCTATTCCAATTGCCCGACCGACTGCCCCGCCAAATGCGGCGATGGCACCTGCAATGGCAACGAAAGCAACGCCACGTGCCCAAGCGACTGCCCGGCGAAGTGTGGCAATGGCGTCTGTGAAGCTTCTGAGACGATTGCTAAATGTCCCGCGGACTGCGTCAAGTGCGGCGACGGCATTTGTAGCCCGGGCGAGAGCAGCGCCAACTGCGCCCAGGACTGCCCGGTGAAGCCAGTGTGCGGCAACGGCACCTGTGAAACGGGCGAAACGGTTGCAAATTGTGCGACGGATTGCGGCGCCAGCACCAAGGTCGGCTGCATCGCTGCGACCGGCACGGGCTGCGGCGGCTGTGCGTGCGAGGCGTGCGTGTGCAAGGGCCCGATTCCAGGCGGTTCTGCCACGGGCGACACCTACTGCTGCGGCACGGCCTGGGACGCCACGTGCGCGGGCGAGTGCAAGAGCTGCGGCGCTTGCGGGGCCTGCGTACCTGCCTGCAGCGGCAAACAATGCGGCAGTGACGGGTGCAGCGGCAGCTGCGGCACCTGCGGCGCTGGAACCGCCTGCTCGGCCACCGGGCTCTGCCAAGCCGTCAGCAAGTGCGGCAACGGCGTCTGCGACAGCGGCGAGACCAATGCCACCTGCCCCAGCGACTGCCCCGCCGGCGGGGGTGCGTTTTGCGACACCCATTGCGGCGGATCCAGCGGCACCACCTGCTATTGCGACGCGGCCTGCAAGACCAACGGCGACTGCTGCAACTTCGCTGGTACGGCCACGGGAGGCACGTCCTGCGCGGGGTCAACGTGCGCGTCTTGCAAGTAGGGACGCGCGAAATCGTTGGCGAATTGTTTGTATAGCAAGGCTCTATCTTGCTGTTCTGTAAGCACTTTTCCCGATCGCCGCTTCAGCCCAAAACCCAGCCAGAGAACCGCGCCGGCTCGGCGGGGTGGCCAGGGCGAAATCATTGGCGAATTGTTTGTATAGCAAGGCTCTATCTTACTGTTCTGTAAGCACTTTCCCCGATAGCCGCTTCAGCCCAAAACCCAGCCAGAGAACCGCGCCGGCTCGGCGGGGTGGCCAGGGCGAAATCATTGGCGAATTGTTTGTATAGCAAGGCTCTATCTTGCTGTTCTGTAAGCACTTTCTCCGATAGCCGCTTCAGCCCAAAACCCAGCCAGAGAACCGCGCCGGCTCGGCAGGGCGGCCAGGGCGAAATCATTGGCGAATTGTTTGTATAGCAAGGCTCTATCTTGCTGTTCTGTAAACCTATTTTCCGTCAAGCGCTTCAGCCTCAGGCCGCTACGACGTCCGTCGGCACAACAGCTTGGCCGTTGGCGCTGGGGATGGCCGCCATGGCGTGCTCGGTCAGCGCCGTGATGGTCAGGCTTGGATTGACGCCTAAGTTCGCAGGCATGACCGAGCCATCGCACACGTACAGGCCCTGGTAGCCGTAGACGCGGTGCTGGGCGTCGACGACGCCGTGGCCCTCGGCACCAATCGCGCAACCACCGAGAATGTGTGCGGTTGTCGGGATATCCAGCAGCACTTCATTGACGGCCGACATGGGGATGCCGCCGATCTTCTTGGCGACGCGACGCGCGACTTCGTTGCCGATGGGGATGTAGGTCGGGTTGGTCGGTTGCCCGGCGGGACGCTCGGTGGTGAGGCCACGGCTAAAGGGCCACCACCACTGGCGTTTCCATCGCGCATTCAGGCTGTTATCGAGGGTCTGCATCACCAGCAGAATCACGCCTCGCCGCGCCCAGCCGAACTTCCAGCAGGTGCCGAGAAATTGCAGTGGGTGGCCAATGACGGTCGCCAACCACCTGATTCCGCGTGGTATCTTGCCGCCGCCATCGGTCAAGAGCGTGGCCAGCAGGGACAGGGCGTCGTTGCCCTCACCGTAACGGACGACTTCGATGTGGGTGTGCTCGTCAAAGAAAGCGCCGGAGGTGATGGCAACGCCTTTGCTGAAATCGATGCCGCCCGAGGCCCCCATGGCGCCACAGATGGCCTCGCTGTTGGTGCGCAGCTTGTTGCCCAAGGCGTCGGGCAAATACGCTAGTGATCCTTTGTGCTTGCAGTCCATGAGCAGAGGCAGTGTTCCCATGACGCCGCCGGCACAGACCACGTGTTTGGCGCGCAGGCGTTGACGCTTGCCGAATAGTCGCGCTAGACCGATCGACGGGCGGATTTCTACTTCATATCCATTGCTTCCCCGGGTCTCGGCCCCGCCAATGCAGTGGATGGCGATGACTTCCCGCTCCGCCGTGACCGTGGTGCCAAGGCGCTCGGCTAGGTATAAGTAATTGCGATCTAAGGTGTTTTTTGCGCCGTGCTTGCAACCGGTCATGCACGCGCCGCATTGAATGCACCCCGTGCGCGCTGGCCCTTTGCCGCCAAAATAGGGGTCAGGCACGGTCTTGCCATTTTCTCCAAAGAAAACGCCCACATCAGTAGCTTTAAAGGTGTGAGCGGTACCCATGTCCTGGGCGATTTCGCGCAGCACATCGTCGGCCGGGCCAAAGACCGGGTTGGCCACGGCGCCGAGCATTCGTTGAGCCTGCCGGTAGTAAGGGCTTAATTCCTTTTGCCAATCTTCGCTCAGGCCGGCCCACTGCGGGTCGCGAAAGAAGGGCTCCGGCGGAATCAACAAGGTGTTGGCATAGACGAGCGAACCGCCGCCGACGCCCGACCCAGACAAGACCAGAACATCTTTGAGCAAACTAAGGTTGAGGATGCCGACGCAGTGCAAGAGCGGCAGCCACATCGAGCCAAAGACGTTCCAGTTTGTCTTGGGGAAGTCGCTGGGCGCCCAGCGTTTTCCACGCTCGATGACCTGTACGCGGTAGCCCTTTTCGGCCAGACGCAGCGCCGAGACACTGCCGCCAAAGCCGGAGCCAATGATGAGATAGTCGCAGTCAAAGCCTTCCGAATCACTCATATTTTCCACCTTCTCTCAGTCGGGCTTGGCACAGCCAGGGTCCACATGCTACCGACCCGTGCCCAGATGCTACCGACCCGTGCCCAGATGCTACCGACCCGTGCGCTGCCCTGACAATGGCTGCAGTAGCACGAGCCCCGCCGGCCGCAGTCGCCGCGTCGTCCACAAGGCCACCGGCGCGCCGTGCAGATAGATGCCAGCCAGCCACCAGGGCACCTGGCCAAGCCCTGGATGTAAATAGTGAAAAGCGCCCGTGCTCGCCAGCAAATGCTCATACGTGCAGCCGACCAGCGCTAGCCCCGCCCCATGCAACCACAACACGCGCCGCTCCGGCTGCCGGGCCGTGCGCCACAGCCAAGTCAGCCCGTAGCCCGCCGTCAGCGCCATGGGCCACTGCGACAGCAAACCGCTTGCGCCATAAGCGCCTAAAAACCAAAGCCAACTTTGCAGCAACTGGCCCCGCGTTGGCTCTAGCGGTTGCTGGGCCACGGCAAACAAGGCCGGCCCCTGACTCTGCAAAAACATGAGCAAAGCCGCTAGGCCGAACTGAGGGCCTACCCACCAAGCCTGCGCCAAGAAATCGGCATGGGCATAGGCAAGAATCTGACATTGCACGTGAATCTGATCGAACAGCGCGCCAAGCACCGTGCCACCCAGGAGCACGACAACCCACTGCCAAAGGGGCGGCACCCAGTGCGGGCGGAAAAACTGCAGCAATCTCCAAGCATTCTGGGGCATTTGCCGCACCCTCCGCAGCGCCGACGCGCCCGTACCACCCGCAGTCTATAGGTTTTCACAGGGCTGCACGCAAGCAGCTTGCCCGTGGCACACCGCGGCGCACGACTGGCCAAGAGTGCGCAGCGCGGTACGCAGAGGTTCGCGGTCGCATTGCTCGGGCGCTAGCAGCCGGCAGGCGCTCCAGGCGGCCAGGGCCTGCTTCCACGCCCTTCTAGAAATTGCCTTATGGATCGTTTGGTTAGCCCCTTGTACTACACGCTTCTGGGTGCGCAAAAGACCGTCTATGCAGCGTGTTTCCTGGGGCACCAAGGTCTGGCACTGCTGCCAAGCCAAAGCCGCCTGCAGAGCGTTGCGCCGCTCCAGCGCCTGGGCCCTCCTAACCAGAGCCCCTACCTGCAGTTGCACCAATTCCTGATACTGCGCGCTCACTTGATCGGCCAGGAGCAGGCAGCCACGATCGGCAGGTGCCAAGGCCTGGCACCGTTCGACGAAGATGCCGGCCATGCTGAAGTCTCTGCGCTCTAACGCTTTTTGCCCATTGTCGACGGCGAAATCCACACGCCCCTGCAGTACCGCCTGCCTCAGGCCATCACACCGCACGTCATTGCGCGCCGCCAAGTCACAGCGCCACACGGCCAGCGCTGCGGCATCAAAGCGCTGTTCTTGCAAGGCGTTACGCACCGCCTCGACCTGTTCAGTCACAAAGGTATCGATGATGTGCTGTTGCAAGGCCTCGCAGGCCGGCGAAGGCCCATAGGCCAGACGGGTGCACGCTTCAATCGCCTGTTGCGCGCCGGCAAAATCATCTTGTACCAAAGCTGCTTGTGCTGTTTGCAGCAGGCGGTCTTGCTCGGCCCTGTCTGCCGCCCAGCGATCCTTGCGCGCTTGGGTGACGCGGCCATCGTCGCTGCCAACCCCATGAATCGCCAGCCAAGCATCCAGATCATCGAGGCTGCCTCGCGCGATCACAAGCAGCGCGCCGGCCTGGGCAGACGCTTGGATCGCCAGCGGCGCCTGCTGGCCCAGAACCACCTCAAGCAGCGGTTTACGATACGGAAACGTCTCGGCAGGCAGCGCTGTCAGCGGTAGCTCCGCGTGCCCCTGCGCATCGGTCACTAGGTCGAGTCGCCCGCGCTCACTGCGCACCTGCAGGGGCACCCAGGGCAAGGGTTCACACTGCGGACTCTCGGCACATCCCAAGCACTTTTGGGTAGTTATATGCAGCCCCGCCGCATCCAGCCAGGCTTGCAGGGGCGGGCGAACCGTCAGAAGCGTGCAGGTCGGCGACAACGGCTCGGCTGGAAACCGCACCGCGCCGCTACAGCTCATGCCCGCGACACAGCAGAATAGCGCAAGAATACCAAGCCATTGGTGCTGTAGCGTCCGCATCTGAACTGCCTGGGAGAACCGCGCCATGGCCACAGAATTGCCGCTTTGGCCGCCGGGTGCAAACCGCGACCGGCTGTGGCAAAGTCGCCGCCTGCCGCACGCCGTGTGCGCTTGATTGCGGGTGAACGTGACCAATTTTCAAGAACTTGCCGCTGCTGCTGCCGTCGATCTGAGCCGAGGGGATGCCGCAGCTCAACTCGCGGCCGCATTTTCGCCTGTGGCACCGGAACGCCGACTCTATTGCAATCGGACCCTGAACTTACGCGCGATCAAGGCCATCGGCTTTGACATGGACTACACCTTGGTCCACTACCGGGTCCGCGCCTGGGAAGGCAGAGCTTACGCGCACTTGCGGCAGCGCTTGCTCGCCCAAGGCTGGCCCGTGGCCGAACTTCAGTTTGAGCCGGACCGAGTCATGCGCGGGCTGGTCATCGACAAGCAGCTTGGCAACATCGTAAAAGCCAATCGTTTTGGGTATATCAAGACGTCCATGCACGGTACGCGGCCGCTCAGCTTTGACGAGCAGCGCCTGGCCTACGCCGACACGTTGATCGACTTGGTGGACACCTCGCGCTGGGTTTTCCTCAATACGCTCTTTGAGTTGTCAGAGGGCTGCATGTACGCGCAGCTGGTCGACTTGCTCGATCACAAGCAACTATCTGAAATCTTTAGCTATGAGGCGCTTTACAAAAAGGTCCGTTTTACGCTGGACCGCGCCCACGTCGAGGGTGAGCTCAAAGCTGAAATCCTTGCAAATCCAGAGATGTATGTCGATCTGGATCCCGATCTGCCTCTGGCCCTGCTGGACCAGCGGGAGGCGGGCAAAGAGCTGCTGCTCATCACAAATAGTGAATGGAGTTACACAGATGCGATGATGCACTACGCGTTTGACCGCTACCTGCCCGCAGGGCAGACCTGGCGCGACCTGTTTGCGCTGGTGGTGGTTTCGTCGCGCAAGCCATCGTTTTTCCAGAGCAATAATGTGATGTTTGAGGTAGCTAGCCCTGAAGGCCTGCTGCGTCCCTTGGACAACCCGCCTGAACTGGGCAAGGTCTACTTTGGCGGCACGGCTGAAAAAGTACAGCAAGCGCTGGGACTTGCCGGTGATGAGGTGCTCTACGTCGGTGACCACATGCTCAGCGACGTGCACCAATCCAAGAAGCTGCTCAAGTGGCGTACGGCGCTGATTCTTCGTGAAATTGAAGACGAATTGCTGGCACTGACGCCGTGGAAGCACGCCCAGCGGCGCCTGGACGACCTCACGGAAGAAAAGGAGACACTGGAATTTGCTTTTTCGCAACTGAGGTTACAGCGGCAGCGCCATCGCTCAGGCTACGGGCCCGATAGTGGGGCGCCCAAGGACTTGCAGGAACGCATCAACCTGCTACGCGAGCGCCTCGTGCAACTCGATGGAGAGATTGCTATTTTGGTCGCAGCGGCGGGACAACTGCACAATCAGCACTGGGGGCTGATGATGCGCGCTGGCAATGACAAAAGCCTGCTGGCGCGCCAGATTGAGGGCCACGCCGACGTCTACACCGGGCGCGTGTCGAATTTCTCGCTGGAAACACCCTTTGTGTTTCTGCGGAGTTTGCGCGGTTCCCTGCCCCACGACCATACGACCTGAGGGGCTGCCGTGGGCAAAAACCGCACAGCGCAAGCACAATTCGTCGTCCCTGCGCGGACTCGAAGGCGCCTCGGGCCCTGGACCGTGGCGCTGTGCACGGCGTGGCTGAGCCAAACATCTGGATTTGCAGCGGAACCTCAGCCTCCCCCGCCGCCGCCCCCAGCGAGCGATGACATGGCCGAGCCTACCGCGAAGCCTGCGCCGTCCCTGGCCCCGGGTGCCCAGAAGACGGCTAAACCCCTGCACTTGCAGGAACAATTCCCGGCTTTGGCTGGAGATTGCGAGTCCTGGTTGCGTCAAGGGCCGGAACAGGCCGCGGTCCATTGCGCCACGGTGGCCGCGCGGCAGAATTCCGATTCGGGCAGACAGCAGGCCGCTCAAGCGCTTGAAAATACAGGTCAATTCTCCCGTGCAGGCATGATCTGGCGGGCGATGAGCGGCTCGGCCCTGGGCGAGTTGGGCAAGGCGGTCACCCGGCGGGCAAACGCGATGGCTGAAGCGGAGTTAGGCCTAGTGGCACTGGCGTCCGGTCGGGCGGCGGATGCGGTCAAGAAGTTTCGCTCAGTAACGGTCGATGCGGCTGCGCAAACCGCTGCAGGGATTACGCATTCGGCCGGCCTCTGGCTGGCCCTGGCCTTGGCTGAACAGGCGGCACGCCATGGTCCAGAGGCGGTGGCGGCACTACGCAAGGTCTTAGAACTAGGCGGTATTCAGCAGAAGTCGCGGGCTGCATGGCTTTTGCAGCATCCGCAGGCCCTTTGGCCCATCCTGGAGCGGCAGATGGGCGACACCGACGACGAGGCGCCCATCGGCACCGCACCTCTGCCAGGCGGCAACTGGGTGATCGCGGCCGACGTGTACGCACAGAGCCATGGCAGCCACAAGTTGCGTCTGTGGTACACCGATCCTAGTGGATTTACACGGCAATCCATTACCTGGGGCAGCGGCGGTGACGACCGACCCCAAGCCTTGGCAGTGACCAAGGAAGGCATCGTTGCGATCGCCGGAGCGAGTACTTTAAATGACAAAACAAGTGGTTGGCTTGTGACCTTTGACCGGCCGGGAAATCCACTGCGCGACCAACGCGGTGCCTGCAGCCGCCTGCCGGTCCTTATCGCCCTGCCCGACGGCTCCTTGTTCGTGGCTGGACAGAGCGATGATCTGCAAGGAAATTCTACCCTTTGCTACGGTCATACAGGGGCTGGAGCGGCGCTCGTGGCGCATACCGAGCCCGAGCCCTGGCAAGCGCGGGTCGGCGTGGCAGCGATGAGCAAGAAAGGTGGCGTCATCCTTGGCGAAATTGGCGCAACCGCGGTTCCCTCGGTGCGAGCGACGCTGCGCGACAATCAGGGGCAACGCCTTTGGCAAGTGCCCTTGCCGCTGACAGAACCCCTTGCCGTGACAAGCATTTCTCAAGGGGTACTGTTCGCCAGTGCTAACGCCCGCGGTCTCGACGTAGTCGTCGTCAGCGCCGCCGGCAAGGCCAAACCGCTGCAGCACCTGAACTTGGTGCAGGCGCAGACGCCGGTGTGGCTCACTAGCGCTGGAAAGTCTACACTTTTCGCTAGTTCGAATGCCAATGGTCAATTCGGCTGGACTGCGGTTACGGCGGCCGGCAAGCCGGGCCCGTGGCATGAACTGCCGAATCTGCCAGGCGAATCGCTCATCGCGGCCGTCCAAACCAAGCCGGGAGCCGTATTGCTCAGCAGCCTTCGGCCTATGCCCGGCAATCCCGCCAATTCACAAGAGAATCCACGGGATGCGATGTGGCGGCGCATCAAGGTGCCCTAGAGCCAATGTGGACAGCGCACGATCGCGTGAATTGCGGGGCGTACTTACTCAACGTCAGCGAAATCAAGGGGATCGCGCCCCGCGAAGTACGCCTTGGTCGGCCGGTTGAACAGGGCCTTGGTCGTCAGCACCAGCAGGCCGAAGGCGACAAACAGCACGCGCACGGCATACTTGGTGATGGCGTACATCTGGTCTTCCTTCTCTAAATCATTGACGATCTTCCAGCGCCGAGCGAAGCCATCGACCACTGCGAACTCCCGCCGCGTCGCCTTGGACAGGTCGGCGTCGCTCATCCGGTCCACGTCGCGCAGCTTGGCCTCCAGTTCGCGTTTGCGTGGCTCATAGCGCTCTGAAATCTTAGTCAATTCCTGGAAATGACGGTCGGCCGCCGCGGATTCGGACTTGCGGTTACCCTCTGAGCGTGAATCGATGTCTGACTGCCTTTGCGCTTTAGTCTCAGCCAGTTGCTTTTGCAACGTCTCGCGGGCTGTGTTCAGGCGCAGCCATTCCGGACCGTGACCGCTGCGATGGCCGTCGCGCCAGCCCCTTTCCTCCAGCTGCAAATCCGTTGTTGTTTTATCGAGTTGTACCTGAAGCGCTTTGATCTTGTCGTCGAGTTGCGGCGTGGTCAGCTCGGAAAGGCGAACCTCCGGGGTCTCGTCCTTGACGCGCTTACGAGAACTGCCTTCTTCCCTATCCAGCTCCTCAATATCCTTATGAAAATCGGTGCGCATCTGCTGCCGGGCCTGCTCGCGAATGCCTTGCAGCTCCCCGTTGAGGCGCCCCTGGATCACGTCATTGAACACCAACATTTCCACGGGGATAGCCGTCACCGACGCGAACAGAATGACCACGCCGATGCGCATGAGAATCGCCGGATTGAGCATCAGCGGCAGTTTGCGGTTCTGCACGTCGGCCGTAATCACAAAACGCTCAAAAATCACGATGATCGAGGACACCAAGAAGGCAAAAAGCACAGCCAGAATCCAGCCGGCTGGTCCCATGGCGTTGACGAAAACCCAGCGAAAGCCGAGGATCCAGGCCAGCATATCTATGCAGAATTGCACGAACATCAGCATGGCCGCAAAGCCGACCTGCGCCTGAACCGTGCGCGGCATGGGGCCGTGTTCGTCCAGAATCAGCAGGCGAATGATCCCGTACAACCAGGTCTGGGCGTAGAGGTCCATGTACGGTGCAACTTGGCGTCGCACATGGGGAATCTTGGGCGCTGTGGCGGCCGCGGCGTCAGACAGCTCCTGGGCTTGGCGGGCGCGGCGATTGGCCTCGATGACCGGCGATGGCTTCGGTCCAGGCGCGGTGGCGCTCGATGCGTCGAGGGGCGCAGACTCCGAGGAATCAGAAAAAATGTCTTCATTACTGGGAAGTTGCACACCCTCAGGCGGCGTCTCCTCGGGCGGTGGCACCACGCCCAGGGCGCGGGTCACCTCGTGACTGTCCGCGTCTATCGTTCGTGGATTCAGTGGCTTGACAGGCAATGTGGCCATAGAACTCCTGAGGCAAAGCACCGGCTGCCAGGGGCCAGGATCTGCTGTTGTCGCCGGTTGCCGGGGTCAAGCGCGACGCAATTCCTTGGCGGGGAACCCATTTTTCTGCAACACCGATCGGCAGTCCGCTGTTCCCGGGTGCGGCGCGATCATCGCGGGCGTCAACTGGCGATCCGCAGCGGCGGCACCAGTCTGGCAAAGGGGCGAAAGTATAGGGATGCCGCGGCGGCCTGTCTATGAATTTCAGGACAATGCAGCAACCATTTGAAAAGCAAGCATAAATTGCATCCGGGCGCGGTCAAGGGGAACTGCATAGAAGAGTTCGAAAATTCTCAGTGCTTGACCTAGATCAAGAGCAAGATTACGCTGGATCAACGGCTTGTTCGGGGGAAGGATGGGGCCGCAGCCACCCACAATGGGGGAGCCAATGTCCACACAGGTATTGAAGTTATTTGCAAAAACGCTTGTTTGGGCGGGCGTCACCGTGGCGATGACGGCTTGCCAAGACGCAACGCCGACCGCGACCAGCCAGTGCGCGCCGGGCAAGATCTGCACCATCGCCGGCACGGGCATCGATGGCTTCAGCCCGGACGGGGCCCAGGCCCGCAATACGCGCCTGTTTTGGCCGGTGGACATCGCGCAGTGCTCGGGCGTGACCTACCTAATCGACTGGAATAACTATAGAATCCGCAAGATCGCCAGCGACGGCACCTTGCAAACCGTCATCGGCACTGACTTTGCCGGCGATGGCGACCCCCAGCAGCTCGATGCCACGGCCAGCGGCGCACCGGGAACAACGGTATCCCTCAACCACCCGTCGGACTTGACCTGTGCGGCAATTGACTCAGCCGTTGCCGCCAAAGGCACTGTGATTGTCACGTCTTGGCACAACCATCGCTTGAGAGTCCTCGACCCCAGCACCGGCACGGTGTTCGCCCATTGCGGGGCCCAACCCGGCTTCTTTGGCGACGGCGACGTGGTCAGCCCCAAGACCAAGTTCAGCCAACCGTCGAAATCTACGCAGGATTCGCTGGGCAACACCTACATCATCGATTCGCGCAACTGGCGGATTCGCAAGGTCGCCACAGGCGGCCTAGTCAGCACCATCGCCGGCAATGGCAAGCCGGGCTTTGACCCCGCTTCCGACACGGCGCCCCTCGAAGCGCTCAAGACCCCATTTTTGTTCTTTGATCCCAATGAGTTCAGCAACCCCAGCAATCCAGGCGGTGGCTTAGCCCTGAGCAAGGATGAGAAGACCCTCTACGTCGCCGACACCATGAATCACCGCATTCGTGCTGTGGATTTGGTCGGCGGCACCGTCACCACCGTCGCCGGCAGTGGCACGGCCGGCTGCTGGGTGCCCGCGAGTCATGACGCCACCCCGTGCGCCCAAGACGGCGTCAACCCCGTTACAACAGGCGATTTTTCCGGCGATGGCGGCGAAGCGGTCAAAGCGCATCTGAACCAACCCCATGATTTGGCGTGGGGCCCGGACGGGCGCTTGTACTTTGCCGACTCGCTCAACCACCGAATTCGCGCCCTGAATTTGGCGACGGGCACCATCGCCACGGTCGCAGGCAGCGGCGATCCGGGCACAGCGGCCGAGAACAGCGACACAGTGGACGTCGGCGACGGCGGCGACCCGCTCAAGGCTAAGCTCGACCAACCCTGGGGCATTGCGTTTGACGCAGAAGGCAGTCTTTTGATTGCGGATACCTGGCACAGCCGCGTCCGCAAGGTCAGCGCTGGCGGGGCATCGTCCACGCCCGACGTCGCGCTCAAGCGCCCCGCAGTGGTCGAACCGCCGAAATGCAGCGGCAGCGGTTGCATCACCACCGTCATCGGCACCGGCTATGCCGGTCGCGCAGCCGAAGGCGTGGTGGGCTGGAAGTCGGATCTCTATTGGCCTCAAGGTGTTCGCTATAGTCCCGATGGGACCGTGCACTACATTGACTGGAACAACCACCGCATTCGCACGTGGAATGCAGCGACGCAGCTGACGCAAACCGTTGTCGGCGCTGGTCAATTGGGCGACGCAGGCACCGGCGAGCCTGGCACCGATGCGCGCCTGAACCACCCCACCGGCATGGCTTTTGCCCCTTCCGGCAACCTGTGGCTGGCCGCTTGGCACAACTCAAAGCTCAAGGAGTTCAACGTAAGTTCCCAGATTCTCACCGATCGTGTCGGCACGGGCGCGCGGGCCTTCGGCGGCGACGGTGTGGCGGGAGGCGCCAACAAGGCCAAGATGGACCTGCCGTCGTCCATGGTCTTTACGTCCCAGGGTGACATCGTGTTCTCTGACCAGGCCAACCAGCGGATCCGTAAGGTGGATTTGACGACGCTGACCGTCACGACCTTGGTAGGCGACCATTGGCTGACCGACGATGATACGCCTAAGGGCAAGCCGCTACAGGATAAAGACGGCAACTACCTAGGTTGTGGTCAGTCGCCAGACGGTGGACGCGTCAACATTCCAGTGGCCAATTCGGCCAAGTGCACCTACGACGCCACGCGAGATGACCATTGTTTTCGCGATGCTGCGGGCGCGCCTGTACCCTTCACTCCCCTGCCCTTGTACGACAACTGCGGTGGCGCGGGGCAAGATGGCCCGGCTGCCAAGGCGTGGCTGCACAACACCCGCGGGCAAAATGGCTTTCCCAATGGCAGGTTAGCGATCGACGCCAAGGACGTGATCTACATCACCGACACTTTCAATCAGCAGATTCGCACCTTAGACCTCAAGACCATGACGGTGGGCACCCTCGCTGGCACGGGCAAGCCGGGCTTTCAGGACGGCGACGCCAAGTCCGCGCAATTCCTCAATCCTGTGGATGTGACCGTCGCCCTCGACGGTGCACTGCTGGTGGCCGATATGGGGAATCATTGCATTCGCCGGATCAAAGACGGCCAAGTCAGTACGTTTGCAGGACAATGTGGAAGCAAGGGCTTTGCTGGCGACGGCGGTCCGGCAGGGAAAGCGAAATTCAATAGTCCTTACGGGGTGTACGCGGCCCCCGATGGCAAGGTGTGGATTGCCGACACCTACAACCACAGAATTCGCGTGGTATTACCGTAGCATGGCCGACGTCCCTCTCACCCGGCGCTGTTCATTGCGCCGGGCGAGTGGGGCCGTTGCCATCCGCAAATCGGCGTCAATGCAGTGAACTTTGTGTGTGTTTTACCGGCCCGCTCAGGCCACGGGCTTCTTGCCGGCATCCGGACCGGGGGCCTTGGCTGAGGCGGCGGCTTTGGCGGGCGCGGCCTTGGCAGTAGCGGCTGCAGCACCGCCTTGTTGGGCCGCAAAACTACGGATGAAATCCATCTGACACGGCATCTTCATGCCAAAGCTTTGTGCCTCAGCGACGGCAGCCTCGGCAGTCCAACCCTGCTTGGCGATTCGGTAACAGGCCACCATGGTACCCGTGCGGCCCTGCCCTGCTTCGCAATGCACGTAGACTGGCGCCTTTGACCCGACAAAGTCCAAGAATTGCTGCACTTGCCCAATCTTTGGTGCGGTATTGTCGATGATAGGAATGTGCAGCGGCTGCAGCCCGCATTGGGTCGCCCGCGCCGTGTCCATATCATTCTCTGCGCAAAGATTGACGATTCCCTTGATTCCTTGCTTGGCCAACGCCTGCATGTGGGCATCGTCCTCAACGCGCGCGCCGCGATATAACTGCCCGGAAACTTGGGCCTCATAGGGCTTGACCGGGTATTTCAGGCCGACCATTTCGGCAAGGCCGATGGCCTCTCCGCCAAGGTTCATCGCTTCATTTTTGACACCCTGGGCGACTTTGCCGGCACCAGCTTCCAATTGCCCCAACAATCCCTTAGGTTGCACTGCCGATTTTTGCTGTGCATAGCCCCCTCCCGGTGCGGCCGCGGCAGCCCCGGCCTTGGGTGCGGCCTTGGCAGCAGCAGGGGCAACTTGCGGGGCTTTGGCCTTTGGAGCGGCCGATTTCGCTTTCGATTCAATCAACATAGCCTTCTCCAACACCCTGATGGATCGCGATGGCGCCTCAAGGTTTGGCCCGCACGGGGCCGCGTAATGGCGATGAACCCTTGGAACACTGCGCAATACTTGCAAAGTTGCCTTAGGCTGCGCAGGCGACGCTGGCGGGTCGCCCAAAGGTTCATTTCGCTTGGTTTATCCTCCCCTGACCGTTCCCCCTCGCACGGGCCCAGCCTGCATGGCTCCAGTGTCTGGGTCAAGTCAAATCGCTCGGGGAGCCGCAGCCTGGGGTTGCCATACCCCTGCGACGGCTGGAGAACCTTGGGTGCGGGCTCAGCGGCATGATGCGAAAGGGTCCCGCAATGCCCCTTGCCCCAGCTTGTTGACGCGATGGCCGAGGGGATTGACCATCGGTCGGGCTTGACATTATTTGCATGGTTGTGCAATGATGCAAACGTTGGCCCCGGTGGCCGCCTCGAGTTGCCATGACCCTGTCCGGCTGCCCCCCCTTGATTCTGCCACGCAACCTTGCAGAACTTCACGCACTTTCTGACATGTTCCAAGCCCTGGCCGACCCGCAACGGCTATGGCTGGTCTGCAGCTTGGCTTCGCGGTCACGTGCCGTGACGCTGACCGAGGCTTCGAGCTGCTGCGGTGTTCACTTGTCTGGTGTTTCTAGGCACTTGGCTCGCCTTGCTGCCGTGGGGCTGGTGAACTCGCGCAAGCAAGGTCGGCAGGTGCTTCACCGCCTAGACCGAGATAACCTCGCGCAATTGTTACGCGAAACTGCCGATTGGCTTCAGGCGGGTGCCCCCTGTTGCGCGGCCGAAACGGAGGAGAATCCATGACTACGCCCCAAGATTCCAGTCACGACCAGGTGCGACGTTCGGTCGCTGAACAGTACACCGCCGCCCTTGAGCGGTCGCAAACGCGAGGCGCCGGTGGATGTTGCAGTGGCCCAGCCCCCTGTGGCGCCGCGGCTGCCTTGGCTGGCTATGACGCGCCGGATGAGGCCCTCAGTGGCGCTGCATCTTGCTCCTTTGGCTGTGGGAATCCTCTTTCCTTTGCTGAGGTTCTACCCGGACAAACGGTGGTCGACCTTGGTTCTGGCGCTGGGTACGACCTGCTTGTGGCGGCGCAGAAGGTGGGGGCCGAAGGACGCGTCATTGGCGTCGACATGACCGATGCCATGCTAGAAGCCGCGAGAATCAATGTACAAAATGCTGGAGCGCACCAAGTGCAATTGCGCAAAGGCGTCATTGAAGCGTTGCCGATAGCCGCGGATCAGGCGGACTGGGTTATCAGCAACTGCGTGATCAACTTGAGTCCGGATAAGCCCAAAGTTTTCGAAGAGATCGCTCGGGTTCTCAAGGATGGCGGGCAGTTTCGCATATCGGACATTGTTGCCGAAGACCTGCCCGCCTGGCTCAAGTCCAGTGAGATCGCCTATGCTGCCTGCGTCGCCGGCGCGCTGCCGGAAGCCTTGTATTTGCAGGGTTTACGCGATGCTGGGCTCCAAGACGTGCAGGTTGTGGCGCGTTTGACCTATGATGCGGCGCAGATTCGGGCGCTCATCGAATCTGACTTTGCCGACGCAGGGATAGACGCCGCGCAGTGGGAGGCGCTCTTGGCCCAGGTCGACGGCAAGGTTGCCAGCATCACTGTAACTGGGCGAAAAGAGACGGCTCCGCGGGCTTGCTGCGGTGGGCAGTGTTGAAATAATATACATGTTGTTTTTTTTTTGATACGGCCACCCGCAGCTCAGATGGCGTACTTCCTGAAAATACAACCGTTTTCGCCGTGGAAACTTCTGCGGCCTTGGCACGCATGCTGCACAACTATGGAGCCGCTGATGATGTAATTGCTTAACCTCGGAGATAAGAATGCATACCCCCGCCAACTTGCGAATGCCAAGAATCCCTTGGCGAACATGGAATTCCACGGTCGCGCTTGCGTGCCTAGCCCTGTTGGTCGGCTGCGTCACCAATCCCGTGCCAACGCCCCTGCAAAGCAACGGCCAAGCGCTGCAAGACGGCACGATTTCAAATGATTCCGCTGGCAGCCAGACCTCGATGAGCGATGTCAACCAGTGCGGCGACGTCGTCTTGCCCGTTGGCTGCCTGCCCGCGTGTGCAACGGTAACGGACGACGCGAGTTGCGTAGCATCGACTTGTTGCACGGGCTGGGGCAGGTGTGCCGCACAAGGCGGCGTCTGCGTCGCGGTCAAGGACGCCGACTGCGCGGCCACCAACCTGTGCGCCTATTGGGGCCAATGCCATGTAGTTCAAGGTGTTTGCGCAGTTGCCAGCGACGCCGATTGTGCGGACTCCAAGCTCTGCGCAAATAGCGGTCAATGCCATGCCGAGGGCGGCAAATGCGTTTCGACTTCAGCCTCTTGCGCTACCTGGTCGGGCTGCAAAGCAACTGGCAATTGCGCCAAGGCTGGAGATTTCTGCGGCGCGAACAGTGCGGCCGATTGCGCTGCCTGCCAAGCCTGCGCCGATAAAGGGTTTTGCACCCTGAAGAATGGCGGTTGCTACCCAGACAAGGATGCAGATTGTGCTGACAAACCAGTGTGTTTGGTCCACGGCCTCTGTCACACCACCGGCAGCACGGAGTGCTTTGCCAAGAGCGATGCGGATTGCAAGGCCTCGACCGGCTGTAAAACCAATGGGGACTGTAGCTTAGATGGCGTCAGCCCCAGTGGAACCGATGGAAAATGCGCCGCCTTGCACGACAGCGAATGCCAAGCAGCGACGGTATGTGCGCAAAATGGCGCGTGTTTTGCCAGTCTGAAGTACCACGAGTGCTCGACCTCCACCGATGGCGGCGTCGATGGCGGCAGTTCCACGGACGCGAGCATCGCAGCGGATGGGACGCAAACCAACTGCCTCAATTGCGACGGGAATCCATGACGATGTCGGGGCGAGACAGTGGAGCGCGAGCATCGCATCTGCGCTGAGTAGGCGTGGAGAATGCCGAATTCTACTTTCAAGGTAGAGGTTTACCTGGCTTTGGCGGATGGCTGAAGAGTGGCTTGACGCGTGCTGGAGGCCGGCGCAGGTTGCCGGTGAAGCTGATGGTCGGCGGCGGTTTTGGGCAGGGAAATGGCAGGGGCTGTCGGGGCGGAGGTACCCTCCGGGTTCAAAGTCGGCGGTGTTGCTGCATCCGTCCCACCGGTCGGCGCCTATGCTACGCGCTTTGACCCAGCGTCGAGCCCAATTTTGAAATCGATTATGAAATGCGATAAGGGCGGGTCAATTTCTTCGGTGACAGTCGGTTTCTCCGAGAACATGCAGGGTGCGAAATCAACCGCAGAATCCCTTGTTACGCTCGAACAATTGTCAACGGGTAAAGCGTGCGACTTGGCTGCGGCAGGGCCCAATGCCAGTGCAGGGATGTACTTCAGTTGCAACGGATTTGCAGCGTCGCCATGGCAGTTCACGCTAAAGCCGGGACTTCTGGGTATCGCGGGTGGCAGCGCGACAACGGTAGATGGCAAGCCCAGTTTAACAATGGAGATTGACTGGGAAAAGATTCCAGGACTCGGCACCGGCTGTCAGGGGCTGCGGTTCTAAGACACGGGCCAGAAATCTCAGACCGAGGCGGGGCACGCGTTCGGCAGAATTTGCTGTCGCGACGGTGGGTTGCCTGGGTGAGTGATGTCACGGCGGGACAGGGTCCTGAGCTCTAAGCCTGCTGGTTATCCGCTCTTTTTCGCAAGCGCCCCATAAACTACCGGGACCTGATAACCCAACCCCCACCCATACTTACGCCTGGTTATACCGCATCACCAGGTACATCCAGCATGGCTCTGCGGACTCATTGACGTACGCATGGGGCTGATCCGCTGAAAAATCAACGGAATCACCAGCCGTGAGTGTCACGGACTCGGCGCCAATCTGCAATAGCAAACGTCCGGAGGTAACGATGAGGTTCTCGCAGGTTCCCGGCCGATGCGCGTCTGCATCCTCGCGGCTATGCGGTGCCAGCAAAAGTTCATAAAACTCAGGAGCTTGAGGGGCATCTGGGCGAAATAGGGCCCGGGACGTGAAGCGTCCGTCAGCCGAGGTCAGCTTCTTGGCCGTCGCCCGTCGCACGACCGTGGTGCCGACCCGGGGCGTCGGGTGGGCGATTAAGGCCGCGAAAGGAAGGCCAATTGCCTGGGCAATCTTCCACACGACGCTGATGGACGGCGTCGCCTTGCCCAGCTCGACCTGCCCCAGCAAAGTCCGGGCAATGCCGGCCTGACGCGCCAAGTCGTCCAGGGACCAGCCACGGCGCATCCGCTCCTGGCGCAAATTGGCACCAACGACGCTGTCCAGCTCGGGCTGAGCCGCAGTTTCTGCAACGATTGCAGGCTTTTCGCTGACGGCTTGCTCGGCTGGCTTGATGAGGGGCAGCCCAGCCTGCTGCCAAGCCTGCAGGCCACCGGCAAGGCTGTAGACCTTGACATAGCCCAGAGTCTCTGCAATTTCAGCTGCTTGGGCCGACCGCAGGCCGCGTGCGCACAGCAGCACGACACCATCGCGGGGCAAGGATTGCCTTGGATTGGCGCGGACTTGACTTAGCGGCATCAGGCGAGCCTGCTCTAGGTGACCGCTCTGCCATTCGCTGAGGTCGCGGACGTCGACAATGTCGAGGTCTTGCGAAAGAATCTTCTGCAATTCCAGAGGTTGCAGCAGATTCATCCGGGTCCCCTCTGGCCGGTGATGCGACAAAGCGCCGCCACCAATGCGTCGAGATCCTCATGGGTATTGTAGGGCGCAAGCGAAGCGCGGACCGTGCTTTCCAGGCCAAAACGCCGCAGAATCGGTTGGGCGCAATGGTGGCCGCCGCGGACCGCAATGCCTTCCTTGTCCAAAGCCGAAGAGACGGCTTGGGTATCGTGCCCCGCGATAACAAAGGACAAAACGCCCGCCTTTTCGCGTGCCGTGCCGATAATCCGCAGGCCCTCAACGGTCTTGAGCAGTTGGGTGCCGTAGACCAGAAGGTCATGTTCGTGCTGGGCAATTGAGGCAATGCCCACGCGCCTGACCCAATCCAGCGCCGCGCCAAGCCCCACGGCGTCGGCGATATTGCCGGTCCCCGCCTCAAATCGGGCTGGAGCCGCCTGGAACTGCGTGCGCTCAAAGGTCACATCGGCGATCATGTTGCCCCCACCCTGCCACGGCGGCAGCGTGTCCAGCAGATCGGCCGGCGCAACCACGGCACCAATGCCGGTCGGCGCAAAGACCTTGTGCCCTGAAAAGACAAAGAAATCGGGCTTCAGGATCTGCAGGTCGGTGTGCATATGCGAGACGGACTGCGCGCCGTCCAGCAGCACCTTGGCACCATGGCGGTGGGCGATCTCAATCATCGCCTGAGCGGGCGTCACTGTGCCGAGCGCATTGCTCACCTGGGGCAAGGCGGCGAGCTTAGTCTTGGAATTAAACAGCTTTTCGTATTCTTCGAGGATAATCTGCCCGTCATCGTCCACAGGCGCCACGCGCAGGCGAGCCCCCTTTTCGGCGGCAATCAGCTGCCAGGGCACGATGTTGGCGTGGTGTTCCAGGTGGGTGAGGACGATCTCATCGCCCGCCTGCAGATTGCGGCGCCCCCAGGTCTGGGCAACGAGGTTGATTCCCTCAGTAGTTCCGCGGACAAAGACCACGTCCCGCACCGAGCTGGCATTGACAAAACGGCGAACCGATTCGCGCGCCTCTTCGTATGCATCAGTAGCCCGCGCCGCTAGGGTGTGGGCAGCACGGTGAATGTTGGAATTCTCGTGTTCGTAGAAGTACTTCAGCCGTTCGATCACTGTGCTGGGCTTCTGCGTGGTGGCCGCATTGTCCAGCCACACCAGGGGACGCCCGTGCACCTGCTGCTGCAGAATCGGAAATTCCTTTTTCAATCGATGGGCATCCAAGCCACCGGGCGACGATGGCACGCCGGTATCGACCAGGGGCTGAACCTCAAAATCGAGGGGCGGCAGCGTGGGCGCGGCTGGCTGGACGTGCTGGACGGTTTGCGACGAAGCCGGCGGAGCCAAGTCGATGATCGGCCAGCGAAAATCCGCGTCGGGCGCACCATGGCCGTTGGGCTCGGCCGTCAAGGCATCGCCAAATTCCAATTGGGCGGTAAACGGATTGATCTCATGGGGCTGCGCTGCTGGAATCGCCCCTGAATTCGGGGCAACCGCCGCGGGCGAAGGAGACCGTTGCGCTGCGGGACCCGAGGCGGACGCAGCCGCCGGAGAGGCCAAACCCGCGGGAACTAAAGCTTCCCCAGGCCCAGCGAGCGGTGCGGCAGCGCCAGGGGCACGGTCGGCACCGGGCGCAGCACCGAGCCCAGAGCCAGCACCGAGCCCAGAACTACCACCGGACCCGGACGAAGGCGCCCCGGAGACGGATTCCGGCGCCAGGGCTGAAATGCCGCCTGGGCCAGAATCCGCAAAAAGCTCATTAGCCACCCGGCTTACGGCCAGCAGTAGGCTGGCGGGATCGGCTTCGGGCAGCGTCGGCGCCGTTGGCACACGTAGCATCGCTGGACTGGCTCCAGGGGATGCGGCAGCGGGTGAGGCTCCGCGCGCCAGGTCGGCAGGCCCCACGGCCATGACCGAGATGGCGTCTGGATACGCAACTGACTGGATATCAGGTGTATTCATGGTACCGATCCACCGCGACATTCTCAAGGACGCCGAGGGCGTCATGCACCAAAACCGCCGTAGAGCAGTACAAAGTCAAGAGGTATTGCGACGCGCCTTGGTCGTTGATACCCATCAGGCGCACGCTCAGGCTGGGGCTCACCTCACCGGGCAGGCCCGGCTGGAACAGGCCGACGACGCCACGCTTGCGCTCGCCGGTCCGCAACAGCAAGATATTGGTACGGTTTTCCTCGACGCGCAGTTTGTCGCAGGGCACCAGGGGCAGTCCGCGCCAGGTTAGGAAGGGCGCGCCAAAGAGGCTGGTGGTCGGTGGCGGCACGCCGCGGCGGGTGCATTCACGGCCAAACGCCGCGATGGCCCGGGGATGGGCGAGGAAAAACGACGGTTCTTTCCAGACCTTGGCGATGAGCTCGTCGAGGTCATCGGGCGTCGGCCCGCCGCCCGTGCGCGTAGCGATCCGCTGATCCGGATCGGCATTGTGCAAGAGCCCGTAATTCTTATTGTTAATCAGCTCTTCTTCCTGTTTTTCCTTGAGCTTGTCCACGGCCAGGGTTAGCTGCTCCTTGACCTGGTCCATGGGACTGCGGAAAAGATCCGAGATTCGTGTGTGAACTTGCACAGTTGTCGTAACCGAGCTCAGAACGTATTCGCGCGGCTGAACTTCGTAGTCAGACAACCCGATCGGCAGCGCTTCCGCGGGGTTGGGCGTGCAGCGCAGGCCAAACTGCTCGTCTAAGGCTTGATTGACGCGGTAGACGCCCGCCTCCACCGGCACCCAAGGCAGCAATTGCGGGAGCCATCGCGGACTTGCACCGCGCCATTGGGGCGGCGTCTTGGTTGTGTTGGACAGTTGCCGGGCGGCGCGTTCACCGATGAAGTGCGATTGGTCTGCCATGTCTGAGTCTCCGCCTCGCCCCTCCTCAGGGCGCAGGATGCTGTTGATATCGCGTGGTATTTTCGCTGGGTACGGGTGCTTTTTGCTGCCTGTGGCGGGCTGGCCGCTCGGGCAAGCACCCCAGCAGGCCCTGCCGACTGGAGCGGGGCGATTATCTACCTTGCCGGTCGATATTGTCAACTGAGCGCGGTGCTGCAAGCTTGGACGCTTGGGCTGCCTTGGCCGTTAGGGACGTTTCAAGCCCGGCGCGAGCCAACTGCGCATAGACTGCCAAACGGCTGGATCGCTTAGGATATCACCGTGGCCGTGCTCCTTGCTGCGCAGCAACTGCCGCGGTCCCTGCCAAGCCGCGTACAGCGCAAGACCATGTTCGGCAGGGACCACGACGTCGTGGTCGGCAATCACCAACAGGGCTGGCGTCTGCGTGTGCCGGGCGATGGCGAGCGAATCGAAGCGGTTACGCAGGATCAGGTCGGTCGGCAGCCAGGCAAACCGGCGATGCGCCAGGGCGGCAATGCTGTCGTAGGGCGTTATTAAGATGAGACAATTCAATGGCCTGCGCGCTGCCAGCTGCACCGCAACGCCGCTGCCCAGACTCCGACCCGCAACCGCGATGTGCGAGGCGTCGACGCCGGCCAAACTTGCGGCAAGGTCATGGATGGCCAAGGCATCGGCGACAAACGCCTGTTCAGATGGGGAGCCAGGATTTCCAGCAAATCCTCTGTAATTAAAGGTTAAGACTGCCCAGCCACCCAAACGCGCCGCCCAGACCACGGCCGTCGACACGTCCTCGGCGTTGCCACCAAAGTAGAGCAGCGTCGGCAACCGCGTCGCGGGAGGTACGTTGGCCGGTCGGGCGAGCCAGCCGTGCAGACGGACGCCGGGCGCGACGTTAAGGTCTAGCGGTTGCACGTCAATCCCCGGTGCCAAAGGGTCGCCTAGGGGCGCGGGACAGCCAGGAAATAGCAATAGGTCCTGGCCCAGCCATAGCAGCGTTGCCGACAAGCACCACCCCAGGATCGCCAAGCGTGCCATGCGAATGGCTATGCGCTTGGCCAATAACCACATGGATTGACTGTGTTCCTTCATCGTCGCGCCGCCAGGGCACGGACTACGTCGATGACCGCGTCGGCCGTCCGCGTCAGGCGTTCAAGGTCCACGGTGTCTGGCGTATCCGACATGCGGTGGTAGTTGGGATTGCGGTAGGTTGGCGCGTCGGTCAGCAGGATGCCTGGATAGCCAACATTCCAGAACTCTGCGTGATCCGAGTAATCGATCCCCGGCAACCACCTGGGGGCCGCCAAGCCTTCGGTGGGCAACGTCGCCGTAGTGCGCATCAGGCCTACGATATCGCGCAATCGCAGCCAATCGGCCGCTCGCGTGACCACAGCCAGGAAGTTGCCTTGCTTGGGGAAAAACCATTGAAATGGCGGGGGATAGCGTTGGCAGTCGTCGTCACAGAAAAAGCCGACGGCATCCATAACCAGGACTTGCCCGAGGCGATCACCCCGGGCGGCAAATTGCTGGGCCAAGACCCGACTGCCCATGCGCGCCGTGTGAAACCAGGGGGGCTCCTCATTGACAAAGGCGACCAAGCGAATGGGGTGTACCGAGGAATACTGCCCAAGGGCGCGTGCGGCCTCGAGCAAGACCGCGACGCCAGAAGCATTGTCGTCCGCCCCAGTGCTGCGCTCGACCGAATCGTAGTGGGCCCCAAGCAAGACGATGTCGGCATTTGGATCGGTCCCGGGCCTGTCGGCGATGAGGTTGCGCACCGTTTGGCCCCGACAAGTGAACGGCGATGAAGATACGGACCAACCGGCCTGGATGAACGCCCGTTCAATGCGGTCGGCGGCAGCGGCCAAGCCCTCAGGAACACGTAGATTTCGCTCGCCAATCGTGCCGGCCAAGGCCGTCAAGTCTGCCTCCAGCCGAGCGCGACGGGCGGTCTGCGGGGCCGAAAGGGGCGGTGGCGCCGCGCGGAACGATTCCCCAGGCATCCACGTCATTGCCCAGGCTAGGCCGACCAAAGCAATCGTGAGGAACATCAGCGCCGCCCCGACGCGCAAGGGCAATCGCAGCCATTCCTGCAGCGTTGAGGGGGCGAACTTCATCAAGCCCGGCCTGAATAAAGATGAATCGCGTTCCAAACGGCTCTACCTGGCTGCCGGCGGGCGCGTGCCCCAGAGACTCGGTGCGTAGACATCGCCAGGGTCGCCTCCGGCCGGGATTTCGGCCACGCTCCTACCCACAAGGTGCCGTAGCCAGCAAGGAGCGTCA
>CAIMEY010000122.1 GCA_903840165.1 uncultured Myxococcales bacterium
TGCCGCGTCGCCTTCTTGTCCAAGCGCAGCGTAGACCTGCGCGGCCAAACTGTGCACCTGCGGATCAAAGGGATTGAGCCAGGCCGCGCGAACCAGCGCAGCCCGCGCTTAGGCGGGAACCCAAGCTAAAAATTCAAGTAACACTCTAAACTAACAACCAATTTAGCCTGGGCCTCGGCCTCCGCGGGGGTGACGATATGTGGGAATCAAAGCATTTAAGTTGGTTGGTCCACTTTGAAAGATCGCTGACGGTTACGTTTAGTTTCAATATGTTATTAATTTTGGCCGAGGTTCCTGACAGAGTGAGCAATGAATGCCGGCTAACAAACAACGGCCAGGAGAATGCTGAAAGTAAAACGTTAAATTTCAAACGGATCGGTAATTCCACGCGAGAGATCTGTCTTGCGTTTAGGCTGCGCGCGCCAACGCGAATCCATGAGCCCGCGCAACGCGCTGGCGGCGGGAGAACGGATCAGGTCTGGCAAGCAGATCGCAACGAAAACGTGCTGTCGATCCCTCAAGCCCATAAAATGCCTAGCGATCCGCGCAGGCGACTACGCTGGCACGCGAACTGGCTGGCGCTTGGTGCGTCATGCGGGTAAGTTATTGAAAAGATGGTTTCTGATCGGTGCTCTAGGGGGTTGGTTTGGTTATCCCAACCACTTTGGCTCGGGTGCCGACAAAGTCCACCGCTGCGCTCGCCGCATCAGGCTGGCCATCGCCATCCAAGTCTGTGTCGCCAGGCAAAAGCTGGGCACGCAACGCCAGCGCCGTCGGTAGCCCGCCCAAGCTTTGCAGCACATCGGCCGGCAACCCTGCCAGCGCGGCGTCGAGGTCGGCCAGGGGCACAACCCCGCAAAAACGCCCGCTGACTTTGGCCCATCCCAGTGGGGTGGCCGGCGCAGTCGCATCAGCCAGTTCAATTTCGGCCTGCAGGCGGGGCTGGGCGACTTGAAGTAAGACGTGACCAGAACCGCTGGTCGGCACCGCAAACTGCAAGACGTCGCCGGGCGGCACCGCAACAGCGTTGCCTTTCTGCAAGCCGGTCAAGCTACCGACCTTGGCCGTAGCCAGCGGCGGCGCCCACCCGACAGGCAACCGCATCCAAGCCGGACAGGCGCCCTGACCCGCGGTCGCTGTATCCCAACAACCGGCGCTGACGGTGTAGGAACACTGGGCCGTCTGACTGGTCGGGCTGCACTTCAGACTTTGCATGGTCAGGGTCCCAAACAGCCACCGCAGACCACCTTGGCCACCCTTGGCTGTCAAGCCTTCAGGCTCAAGCAACACCGTTGCCTGATCGTTTTGCACCGCTTGGGTCAGCAGTTGTTGCACCAAGGGCACCTTCGCTGCCAGTTTACCCAGCGCATTGCCAACAGCACCTTCGCAGCCTTGGTCAGCTGCGGCAATCTGCAGCGCTGTCACCTTCAGCACGTCTGCCGAGAAATTCGTTGGCAGCTTGCAGGTCACCACCGCACAAGTCGGCGGCCCCATCAAACCGCAGACGGTTCCCGCCGGACACGCCGGAGCGCACACGGCGGTGCCGGCAATAACACAGGTGCCCAAATCGGGTCGGCACTTCTGGCCATTAGGACACTTTGGACAGACAGGGCCAGTGACGGTATCAGCGGTCACCTCGACTGGGCTGTCGCCTGCGGCCGAATCGCCAACCTCGCCGATCGCTGCCGAGTCCCGCGCATCGGCATCAGACTCAAGGGCAGTGGCCGCATCGCTGCCAGCGCTGGCTTCCTGCTCCATGGCGTCAGCGACAGGTGTTTTGTTCGTGCCACAGCCTAGCGTAGCGGTGGCTGAGCCCACAAGGGCCCATCGGGCTATCACTTTGCGGTGCCGCCCCTTCATGGCTGGCTCACGCACTGCATTGGCCCAGTACAGCGCTGTTCTAAGCCGGGCCAGCACTTGGCGCCAACCTTGTCGGTGGCCACACAGACGCCCTGCACGCAATCTGCGGCGATACCCGGGCTCTCGCCGCATTCATTGCCCTGCGAGCAGCTGGCACCGATCTTGTAGTCTTTGGCGCATTTGTTGACGTTGACGGAGTAGTCACAGTGCAGCCCCGGGGCACACACCGCGCCGACGCAGGGGCTGCCGGCTTGACCATTGGGATTGGCTTTGCACAGGCCCGAATTGGGCAACGGGCTGTCGTTGACCTCGTTTTTGCTGTTCAGGCAATGCAATCCGGCGGCACAGGTCTCCTTGATCCGGCAGGGTCCACCAAGGGCGGTGGGCGACTGGCAGGTGCCGATGTCCGGCGAACACACCAAGCCGCTGGCGCACATACCCAAGCCAGGACAGGTTTGGCCGGCGGTCGGCAGGGCGATGCAGGCGCCAGACAAGCCTGAACTGATGATGCACAGCGTGTTGGGCCCGCAAGTTGGAACACTGCCGTCTCCCGGGCAGGACTTGCCGGTGACCGCCCCCGTTGTGCAAGCGCCGGCCGCATCGCAGGTGGCGCTGTAGCAGGTACCGACGTCAACAAAACCGCCACAGTAGGTGCCGGCGGTGCACCGGGCGCTGTTGTTGGCGCAACTGGCTCCCTTGGCCAGCCACTGGTTGCTGCAGACCTCTTTGGCGGTGTCGCAGTAGGCGCCCGCGACGCACTCTTCAGTACTTTTGCAGAACTGGCCGACTGCCTTGGCCGGGCCGCAGGCGAAGCCCCACTTGCCGCCGGAGATCAAACCGCCAAGCGAAGAGCCACTGCCGCAGCCGCCGCTACCCACAGCCACCACGCAGGCCAGCACGCCTACCAGCCAGGCCGCGCGGCGGCACAATGGCCGGGCCCATGCCAGCCGTACAACAGGCTGCCCTTGCCCTAGACCGCCCGACCCCAAACCGGCTTGACTACCCAAACGACCCACTTGACACCTCAGCGCGACTGAACGACCAGCGCTTCTTGAGGATAGGCCCAGCCTACCGGCGCTGTCAAGCCAGACCCAGCACCGGGGCGGGGGCGATCGCAAGAACGCCAACTCTGCCCAGTGCTTGACGGATCGCGCCAACTCCGATCAGCTACATGCGTCCCGAACGTGATCGGGCCTGATGAAGGAGTTGGGGTATGGCTGGATATGGCGAACTTTTCGAGCTTTTTTAAAAGTGACCGACGGCGCGGTAGTGAGCGAGATCAATGCCCAAATTGTCGCGAAAGGAATAGTCGTACCAGCCCATGGACCCGACAAAAGCCACGTCGTTCACTTGCAGCGTTGCCAAATGCAATGGATGAAAGCCGTGGGCGAGGAACTGTTCCGGCCATTGCTGTTCGTGCAAAGCCCATGAATGAGTTTGAGTTTTATCGGTAAGCCACACGTCGTGGTTGCTCAAGCGGTTTCTGACGCATCTGCACCTATATCCAGACCCTGGCGATATCGTGAGCATTACAGGACCGCCTGAAATGATGGAGTTTGTCGACGTCGAACCGGAGCCGGAGCCTGACTGGGACGACAGCGGTTTGGCCGAA
>CAIMEY010000123.1 GCA_903840165.1 uncultured Myxococcales bacterium
CACATCCTCCCTTGACGGACGCAGTCGCTGGGGCGTCCAACTGCTTTGTGCGCGGGCCGGGTGGTTCCGGCTTGCTGCGCGCATACGCGAAAGAATTACAAGCACTTATACATTACGGACACAAGCCGCCCGTGCCCCATGTGCCCGGTTGAGGCCCTAATTGCCATTGCAGCACGCCGCCGGCCACCAGGTCCTTGTGAAGAATCCTGGGTTCCTTTAGGGGCTTACCTTGCCAAGTAACAGACTGAACATAATGATCAGTTGGTGAAGTCCTTGAAACTCGTACGTCTATTGCCGACTCACCCACACGCATTTGCCAGCCATCGCCCTGAGGCGGCGCCAATCGCCACCAGCCATCCCCGGGCGCGACAGGATAAAGTCCAAGCGCATTGAGGACATACCAAGATGACATGGCGCCCGCGTCGTCATTGCCCGGCAGGCCATCGGGCGCTTCGGTAAACGACGAAGTGAGCAGCGTTTGCAGCCAATCACTGGTTCGGTCCGGGCGACCCGCGTCCTGATATAGCCAAATCGCGTGGAAATCCGGCTCATTGCCCATGTCGTAATGGCCAGCCAGAAAGGCATCGAGGCGCTGAACCATCGCTGCCGAACCGCCCAGGGCCGCCTGCAAACCGCAGACATCGTGGGGGACAAACCACTCATAAATCCAAGCATTTGCCTCGGTGAATGACAAGGGCGACGTCGGGTCAAAGGGCTCCACCCAAGTTCCATCCTGATTGCGCCCCTGCGGAAAGGCATGGGCCGGATTCCAAACGTTTTTCCAGTTGGCCGAGCGGGCCAAGAACTTCTGCGCGATCGCGTCCTTGCCCAGGTGCGTCGCCATTTGCGCCAAACACCAGTCGTGGTAGGCATATTCCAGGGTCATGGACGCCGATTGGCCGCCATCGCACTGCTGCGACACGTACCCTGACTGGCTGTACCCGGGCGGCGTGCCTTGGTCGAAATAGCCGCAAATGCCTTGATCGCCCAAGGGAAAGGTATCCTGCGTCGCGCCCTTGACCATCAAGTTCAGGGCCGTTGTCGTGTCAAAATGGTCCAGCCCCTTGACCACGGCATCGGCGAGGATGGCGTAGGGGAAATTGGCTGTCATCACACGGGAATCGCCGCTGGCTTGCCAGGTGCACTTGGGGAGCCAGCCGTTGGCTTGTCCCAAGGAGACCATGGATTGTGCCATATCTTCAACGACATCGGGGGCAATGAGCGTCAGCAGCGGGTGCGTCGTCCGCGCCGTGTCCCAGGCGCACCAATCGTCGGTGAAGAAGCGCCGCAGTCCGGGCAGATTGGCGCTAAGGGGCAGGGCGACGGGCGGATTTGCCATGCCATTCCAATAGCTATCGCCCTCACTGTAATCTGCTGGTTGCAATAGGCTGTGATAAAGACCTGTATAAAATACGTGTTTCTGCGATTCCGATGTTGTCGTCAGCGCTACTTGGCCCAATCTGGCGTTCCAGGCCGCCCGGGCTTTGGCCGTCGCTGTGGCAAAATCGTCGGTACATTCAGGACTTGTGAGCCACTGGCTGGCGTGAGCGTCGTCGATCCAGGAAAGGCAGACGCAGGCCTCGACCGTGGTCGTGGTGGCGACGTCGGGCAAGAATTCCGCCCAGGCGCCCAGATCGCTTCCCTTGCCGTCCAGGCTGGTGCCTTGTGTGATATCCTCAGCAATATCAATGATTTTACCACCCCCAACCGTGCCGATGGCTTGGGCCGAGCGACTCCACTGCACAGCGGCGTGGACGCTGGACAGGCCAGTCGGTGGCTCGGTATTCGCTAGCAAATTCGAGAGCATAGGATGCACGGTGTAGTCGCCACGGCCGTGAATCCCCTGCTGCTGCACCTGCACCTGACCGCCGAGGCTCTGCCCGCGCGTGTGGCCCAGATCGACGTAGATGCGGGGATGCTGTCCAGGCTCAAGTTGTTCAAAGGTATAGCGATGTCGCCCACAGTGCGCCGTGGCCGTCAGCTCGACCTGGACGTGGCGGTCGCTGAGGTCGACGCTGTAAAGACTCGGGCTGCTCGACTCATGGTCATGGTCCCATGTCGCGCCGATTAAATCATCGTGAAATTCGCGCGTTCCGGTCTGGGGTAGCAGCAGCACTTGGCTGTACCCATAGGCGCTCCCGCCAGGGCCATCGAGGTGGGTGTGCGAAAACCCTTCGATAAGCTTGGCATCGTAGTCATAGCCGTCCAAGCTACCCGCGCCGTTGTGCGTGTCGGGGCCAAGCTTGATGGCGCCATGCGGTAAGGTCGCGCCGACAAAGACATTTCCCGAGCCACGACTGCCGATCAACGGCCTGACCCACTCGGCGGGATCGGTGGGCGTCTGCCACTGCGCAATGGGCAAAGGGCCTGAATCGACGGCTGAATCAACCGTGGTGTCGCCTTGGCCGTCATGGCCGCTATCGACGGCGGATGCATCGATGGCGATCGGGGTGGTTGGCGAGGAACTGCAGCCCAAGAGCGCAATTATCCAGCAGAATCGACGCAGGGTAGCAGCGGACACACAGTGCATGGGAATACAGAGCCTCCACCGGGCATTGTGCCGCAACTATGGGCCATCGACCAGTGCCGGCCGCCGATCATCTCTTGACAAGGGCGGGGCCCATCCTTTGCTGGCACGTGCCCGAGGCGTCGCCGAGCCGCACCAAAGCGCGCGCGGTGGCCCCAGGTCCAGCTTGAACCATTGCTACGCCGGGCAGAACCGGCACTCGATGAGGCCCCGATGACCAAGACCAAGACCAACAGCGCCCAGGCCGAAAACAAAGTAGAAACGCGGTCTTTTCAGGCGCAGACCAACAAGCTCCTCGACCTGATGATCCACAGCATTTACACGCACAAGGAAATCTTCCTGCGCGAGTTGCTGTCCAACGCCTCGGACGCCCTCGATAAGGCGCGCTTTGAGGCGCTGACCCGGCCAGAAATGGCCAGCCACTGGAAAATTAAGCTGATTGCCAACAAGGACATTCACACCCTGACGATCGTCGACAACGGCGTTGGCATGAGCTACGACGAAGTCATTGAACACATTGGCACAATCGCCAAGTCGGGGTCTGAAGCCTACGCGCGCACGCTCAAGGCCCAAGGGCAGGGCGAAGGCGCCGCGCCGGACCTGATTGGCCAGTTTGGTGTCGGATTTTACAGTGCTTTCATGGTTGCCAAGCGCGTCATTTTGGAAACGCAGCAGCAGGATGCGGACCACGCCGTGCGCTGGGAGTCGGCGGGGGATGGGCAATACCAAATCGAGCGTATTGCCAAGCTGGACCGAGGCACGACGATCACCTTGTTCTTGCGGGATAAAGACGCGCCCAAGCTCGACAATGACGATGCCGACGCCGACGACAGCGTCGCCAATGAGCAGGATTTCACCGACGCTTGGGAACTGCGGCGTTTAGTGAAGAAATACAGCGACTTCATTGCCTTCCCCATCACGATGGACGTCGAGAAGTGGGAAAACGAGCGCGACGAGGACGGCAACGTCAAGGCCGATGGCAAATCTGAGCAGAAAATCGTTGAAGAAACGCTCAATTCCATGCAGGCCCTTTGGACCCGGCAGCCTTCGCAGGTGCAGGCCAAGGAGTACCAGGAGTTCTACCGCCACCTGACGCGCGACTGGGAAGAACCCAGTGATACTCTGCACTTTCACGTTGAAGGCCAGCAGGAGTGGTCGGCGCTGCTCTACGTGCCCAAGCGTGCGCCCTTTGACCTCTTTTCGCGGGAGCCGCGGCGCGGCCTTTCCTTGTACATCAAGCGCGTGTTTATCGCCGAGGATATCAAGGAGCTGATTCCTGAGTATTTTCGCTTTGTAAAGGGCGTTGTCGATTCGGCGGACCTGCCCCTGAACGTGTCGCGGGAAACGGTGCAGCAGGACCGCATGCTGCCGCTGATCCGCAAGCGTTTGACCAACAAGTTAATTAGTCATTTCAAGGATTTGCTGAACAAGGACCGCGCGGCTTATGAGCAGTTGTGGGCCGAGTTCGGGCAATGCATCAAAGAGGGCTTTCATTACGACGCCAGCAACAAGGACAAGCTTGCGGATCTGCTGCTCGTGCGAACGACGACGCAGAGTGGCCTGTCGACGCTGCAGGAAGTCGTTGATCGGAAAAAGGAAGGTCAGGATTCGCTGTACTATCTGACTGGTGACAAGCTCGAGACCCTGCAGGACGCACCGCAGCTGGAAATGTTTAAAAAGCGCGGTGTTGAGGTGATCTTGCTGCCTGAGCCCGTCGACGAAATCATGGTCGGCGTGCTCGAGACCTTTGCCGAACTGCCGCTCAAGTCGGCCTCGCGCGGGGATGTCCAGGATCTGCCTGAAGAAACGGCTGCGGAGACGCCGCCGGCTGATCAGGACGAAGCCTACGCCGGGTTGCTGACGCGTCTGAAGGCGTTGCTCAGCGATGACGTGCAAGATGTGAAGATTTCCAAGCGGTTGACGGATTCCGCGGTTTGCCTTGTGTCCCAGGAAGGCGGCGTGTCGACGCAGATGGAACGGATGATGCAGGCGATGGGCCAAGCGATGCCGCCGCAGAAGAGAATTCTTGAGCTGAATCCGCTACATCCTGCGATCATGGCCCTGCGTGACCTGGCCGCGCGCGATAATGAGGACCAGCGCCTAGGCGATTTTGGCGAAATGCTTCTGGATCAAGCGCTTTTGGCTGAAGGTGCGCCCCTGAAGAACCCCGCCCGCTTTGCCCGTCGCGTCGCTGATGCCATGGCCAGTGCAGCGGCAGTGTAGGCCAGCGCAATTGCAAAACTGCCTGTAACGATTGCACTCTGGGAGACGACACCGTGCATCCAATCGGCATCGTGATCGAGCCAGACGGCGTGCTGCACGACACCGGTGCGGCCCATCCCGAAACGGCCGAGCGCCTGCGGGTGCTGCTTCGCTTGATAGGCACTGAACGCATTCAGCAATTGCAGCCGCGCCTGATCGACTGTGGCCAGGCCACCGAGCAGGATTTGCTACGGGTGCACACCCCAACGCACGTCCAACGGATCAAGGCGACGGCCAATCTGCACGTGCGTCTGGATGCCGATACCCTTGCATCTCCGCGCAGTTGGGATGTGGCAAGGGCTGCGGCGGGCGGTGCGATTGCGGCCGTGCGCGCAGTGGTGAGCGGGGAAGTGCGCAGCGCCATGGCTTTGGTGCGACCGCCCGGGCACCATGCTGAGCCAGATCGGGCGATGGGCTTCTGCCTGTTCAACAATGTGGCGATTGCCGCGCGGCATGCCCGAGATATCCTGGGAATTCAGCGAGTTGCGATTATCGACTTTGACGCCCACCATGGCAATGGCACTCAGGCGATTTTTTGGCATGATCCTAGCGTCTTGTACGTCTCGACGCATCAGCAGGACCTGTTTCCGCACACAGGCGCTGCGCAGGAATTGGGCGAGGGTGCCGGCCGCGGTCGCACGATCAACATTCCGCTTCGCGCCGGCCATGGCGATGCCGAGTACGACGCCATATACGGCGCACTGATTCCGCGAATTCTTGAGCGTTTTCGTCCCAACCTGATCTTGGTGTCGGCGGGCTATGACATTGCCACGGGCGATCCTCTGGCGGGCATGACCGTGACGCCGGAGGGATTCATCCGTATTGCTGCGCACTTAGTGAACGTCGCCAACGTGGTGTGCGCCGGGCGCGTGGTCTTCGTACTCGAAGGGGGCTACAGCGCCGGCGGCCTGACCGAAGGCGTCGCGGCGACCCTGCAAGCCATGGCTGGCGTCGTCGTCGTCGATGACCCGCCCGGACCGCTGCGCCGCCTGCCTCTGGGAGATGCGCTGGAATACCTTGATATTTATGACGAGTTCTTTCCGCTGTGAGCATCGCGGACAATTCGGGTGCATCGTTCTAGTTGACCAGACCATCGCCAGGCACCGGAAATGCCGGATCCTCAGCCGTTGCAAGGGTTTGCGCCAGAATGTAGCCCCCGGCCAGCTTGGTATTGGCTTGGTGTTCCGTGGCGGGCCGATCCTGCACCAAGTCATCGTGCCGGCGCTTGAGTTTGATGGCGCGGTGCAACGCCTTATCCTGTTCGCCAACAACCACTTCCACAGCAAGCAGCCAGTCTGGGTGATGCTCAATCGCCAGTGCTAAGCTGAACTTGAGGCGGGTCTGCGTCGGTTCGGCCAGCATCAGGTCCACCAGGCCGGGACTGCTGACGCGCAGGGTCAAACGGTCAATCCCCACCTGCACTTGCACAACCTTGCTCAGCGCTTCGGCACCAAAAGCCCGCCGCGCCTGCAGGGTCGCCACCACCTCGGACCAACGCTGCGCCACTTCGGACCAGGGCACCTGGGGGCCCACCGGCAAATCCTCTTGCTGCAGGCGGGCTTGCTCAAACACGTCGAGGGGCTCCGGCGGCGCGCTGTTCTGGCTCAGACTGGCCAAACCCCAGCCAATCAGGCGCTTATCGCGGACGTAGTCGCCTACGCAGGCCGGACAACCGCGCTTACAGCGACACTGCTGCACCAATTCCGCCGCGGCCTTGACGATTTCTGGAGCAAAATCATACGCTTTTGCTGAATAGCCAAGGCCACCCGGATGACTATCGTACAAGATCATCGCCGTCACCGTTTGCCCGGTGGTGTCGTCAACATGATGAAAACTCGTGGCTTGTAGGTCTCCATGTTCAGCCATGGTCCGCATGCGCGCAACGGCGTGAATAGCGTGGACCATACCGACCAGCAAGTCCTCTTTTTCCTTACCTAAATGCGCCAAGACGCGGTCGGGAACGCCGATCCATACCGCCTCAGTCTCGAGGTGCAAGCGCAGCGGCTCATGGAGCTGTTCGTAGCCGAGATTCTGATGATTGTGGAATTCCAGCATCTTGTAGCCGATGACGGAATTATCCACCGCCACATCGCCAAAATACGCTTGCGTAACACCGAGATCCCGCTGCTCCTGCGTCAAGAGCACGTCGATGGCCGTGCGGACGTCCGGCTGCGTGTAGAAATTCTGCTCCACGGGGACGACGGTCGCGACATGTGCTACCAAATCAAGGATTTCCACTTGGTATTGGATACCATCGTGCAGGTAGACGGCGCGGGTATGGGCTTCCCGATAGACCTGGGGTCGGTCCATTTCCGTAATCGTTTTGCCGGTTAAGCGGTTGACTACCTTGAAGCGGTCGTTGTCGATGTTGCGCAGGGAGAATTCGCCCGCTGGAAAGGGGCCACCGGTCCAATGCCAACTACCCAAAACGTCGCGCATTTCTCCGGCCTTGCGACAGACCGCGACGATTTCGCCCAGGTCGGGGAACAGACCGGCATCGTCCAGCGTTAGTGGCAATTCAGCAGCTGCAGCGCGGACATGGGCGAGTTGAATGGCCAGGTTGTCGCGATCGACCACGGCGTGCTCGGTTGGCTGTCCCGTGAGCCAGTCTGGGTGCTCGGCGATGAACTGATCGGTCGGGGAAACCGCAAGGATCAGAATGGCTTCGGCCACTTCGCCACGCCGGCCAGCGCGGCCGATTTGCTGCCAAAAACTAGCGCGGGTGCCAGGAAATCCGCCTTGAACCACGCAGGTCAATTGGCCAATATCGATGCCTAGTTCCAGGGCATTGGTCGATACCACGGCCATGAGCTTGCTGTCGACCAGTTGCTTTTCCACCGCCCGCCGTTCTTCGGGCGTGTAGCCGCCGCGGTACCCGGCGAGCAGGTAGCCTTCGTCATGACCGGCGACGTCGCGCAGGCGATCTCTGGATTCCTTCAGGACAATCTCGGTTTCCTTGCGTGAACGGCAAAAGGCAATGGTGCGCACGCGCTTGCCGATGAGGTAGGGCAGCAGTACGCCCATTTCCGTAGTCACCATCAGGCGTTGGTCATTGCGCCTTAGGGGCGGCTGCCAAAAGTGGACGATCTTGCCGGCCGAGGGCGAGCCGTCGTCATCGATGAGGGTAAAGGGCCGCTGACACAGGGTTTCAGCGTGCTCGCGCGCATTGGCAATCGTTGCGGAACTACAAAGGAATTGCGGACGCGAACCGTAATGGCTGCAAATGCGCAGCAGCCGGCGCATCAGGTTGGCAAAGTGGGCGCCAAAAGCGCCGCGGTAGCTGTGAAGTTCATCGACGACCAGGAAGCGAACATTGCGAAAAATATGCGAAAACCCTTGCTTGCCGTGGCTGGGCAGTAGGGCCGTGTTGAGCATGTCCGGGTTGGTCAGCACCAAGTGGCAGTTGTCGCGAATGCGCGTGCGTTCGGCCGGCGGCGTGTCGCCGTCATAGACACCCGCCTCAATGCGCCGCGTGCCGCCGAGTTGATCGACCAGGCGGAGGACTGCACGCAGCTGATCCTGGGTTAACGCCTTGGTCGGAAAGAGCAAAATCGCTCGCGCGGAAGGGTCGTCCAGCACCGCCTGCACCACGGGCAGCAAGTAGGTCAGCGACTTGCCCGAGGCCGTGCCGGTCGTCACGACCACATGTTCGCCCGCGCGCGCCGCGTGCCAAGCCTGGGCTTGGTGGCAGTATAACTGCTCGATACCAGTGGCTTTTAGCGCGAAGGCTAAGTTCGGATGCAGGTCCTCGGGCAAAGGGGCGTGCTTGCTCGGACGCGCTGGGATATGACGGGTGGCGACGATGCGGTCACGAAAAGGGCCTAGTGGAATCATGGGCTTACCTCGGTGCAGCTGCTGTACAGAGCGACCCTGCTGCAGCGGCGAGTCTGGCAGATCACTGAACGCCTGTCCAGTGGATCGCGGCCAACGCGAGGTCACCTTGGGCCGATGCGCCGCAACTCGAGTCAGCGGCGAGTCGGGGGAGTCATTCCAACTAGGGCGCAACCGTGGCCGCACGGGCAAACGGCGGTCGCGTGGCACACATCGTTGTGGCATTTCCGCACCCTTCAGCGACGCTGCCTTGCCGCTCGCCAAGGATGCTGCCTGAACTGTCGGCAGCGTTGGCGACGCAACGCCATCGCGGCCTTTGGCAGGCCGAGACGCAGGTTGACACCGGCCAGAGCCTGCGATGGATTCCGTCGCAAACGGAGGTACCATGTTGCGATTGTTCCACTTGGCATTGATTATTTTGGTCTTTTTGTCGGCCTGTACGTCCTTTACCCAGCGCCGCTATTCGACACCGGGTTCCACCGACCCCAGCATCGATCAGAGCTATCCTACTGAAGTTGCCTTTGAATTGCTTGGCGTGGCCCGTGGCGAGGCCTGTGCGGACCTGCCGACCAACGGTTTGGCGGGCAGCGGCCAGGGGGAGTCGCGCATCGGCGGGCTGTACGAGGAGGCCAAGTTCAACGCCCTCGAATCCGTGGCCGGTGCCGACAATCTGATCTACGTGCGCACCAAAGCAACACGCGAAAATAACAGGGAATGTGTGGTTGTGATCGGACACGCCTATCGTGCCGTGCGGGTGCACTCACGCCCCGCCGTGGCCCTGGGTGCCGGCGAATTGGCCCCTCCTGCTGCCGCAGTTGTCCCCAATCCACCTCCCGCGAGTTCGCCCGTGGCCGCTGAACCCCCACCCGTCCGCACGCCGGTCAAGGGAGGCAAGTGATGCCCAGCTGCCTACGAATCGGCTTTGTTTTGGCGGTCGTCGGGGTCTGTAGTACGGCGTGTGTGGCACCGATGAAGAGGACTGCCTTCACAACGCCGGATAGCCCCAACCTTGCCCCCGACCGCGTTTGGCCCGCTTCGGCCGATTTCGACTTGCTGGGGCTGACTTCCGGCACAGCGTGCGCCGACGTGCGCGACCTGGAGAAGGCCACCGGCACTGCTGGGGACGGTCTCACGGGGCATCCGGTTCTGTACCAGCAGGCCAAGTACGACGCGCTGGATAAAGCCAAAGATGCCGATAACTTGACTGCAATACGGGTCAAGGTCGAGATTTCTAACCACGTGCAATGCGTGACGGTGACGGGCCGCGCTTATCGCCTAAAATCACTCAAGCTTGAGCCCTCGGCAGGCAGCAGCGACAGTGGCGTCAGTCCAGCGCCCGTGGCCAGTTGGCGCTCGCCCAATTCGGGCCGGTCCATCAGCGGGATGAACAGCGAGGGGCGCTCGGGGACCAGTCATCCTCAGGGCTTTGGTTGGAGCCTGCTCGCCTCCATTCCCTACTCAGGCAATTTCTCACTGGATTCGCATTTTTCGTTCCCCGTCGGCGGCGCAATCGCCTTGGGCCCGGTGGTTCAGTCTTTTGCCATTGACGCTGGCGTCGGCTTGGTGTCCAAGAACTATTCGGGCAGTTGCAGTAATTACTCCAGTAGCTCAGATAGTTACGTCTACTCTAGTTGTGACGAAAAAGGCATCGGCGTGGTTGGTCGCCTTGGCGTCGACTGGAATCTCCAAGTTCGGCCCAGTGTTACGCCCTACCTACGTCCGCACTTGGACTATGGCTTGAACATCGACGGTCACCCTTTCGATGGCATCGGCTTTGGCGTGGACGCGGGCATTCGCTTCAAGCTGGGCTCTTTGGTCCTGCTGGCCGAGCTCGGCACGGACCACCTTGGCGCTGGCTTTGGCTTTGGTTACTAAGGGTTTATCGAACCCGTGCCCCGACCCAAGCCTGCTGTCACTGGTTCGCCGCCCCCTGGGTTAGACCGTGGTTGGTCAGCGTATCATACTGAACATTCAGTGCATTGCCGGATTCCAGCGTCTCCTTCCCAGCCTGCCGAATCGCGGCTTGCATGGCGGTACAGTCCGGCTGAGGCGGCACCGCGCGAATCGCTTGACGCAGGGCACTGGCAATGTGGCGGTCGACGCGAACGTGCCCGTCTTCATGCCTTGTAAGTCCTTGCATGTAGTCGGTAAAAGTGGGCCCTGACGCTTCGGTAAACTCCGGCAACAGCACGCGCAGGTCCAGGCGAACGTGCAGGTCGGCCAAGGCACAGCGCTCACTATTTCCTAATACGTTGTATTCATAATGGATATCGTAGTGCGTTCGACCGGCAAAGTGCTGGCCATTGACCACCGGGCCTAGCGCCTCAATGCCTTGGCGCACGGCTTGCATGGTCTGTCCGGCCACGGCGTATCGCTCCACGGCATAGGTCTCAACTACGCCCGGGTCTTGCACATCTTCGCGCCAGGCCGTCGGCGCAATCAGCCCTTGGGTCCCAGCCTGGGCGCAACCGGCCAAGAGCGCAACGCCGAGAAATAGGCCCCATGGGGCGCGCGTGCCGGGCGGGTAGGGCGCTGAGTGGGATGGATGACGCGGAACCTCTTGGCTCGACTGAGGGAATTCGCCGCAAGGGAGGGTTGTTTGCTGTGCCATGGCTTGCTCCGCGTCGTCCGGACGCGCTGCGGGCGTTGAGGCCTTGGAAGATGCCGCCCGGGGGGCTTGGCGTCAAGGGGGTACGGGGACGGCGCCAGGGGCTGTCCTGGGGTTGCCCTTTGAATTCGCGGGGCGTGGTGGTGAAAGCGTCGGCGTGCAGGGGTGCGAGGCGAAGGGATGCGAGGTGCTGGGGTGCGCGGTGCTGGGGTGCGAGGTGGTGGGGTGCGAGGTGCTGGGGTGCGAAGTGCTGGGGTGCGAGGTGCAGGGGTGCGAGGTGCAGGGGTGCGAGGTGGTGGGGTGCGAAGTGCTGGGGTGCGAGGTGGTGGGGTGCGAGGTGCTGGACGCGTCGCCGAAGCGGCGACCGGGCTGGGATTTTCCGCCTCGCCGGCGGAAAACGGCGTCGGACGCCGCTGCTCCGCAGTCCACATCCCTCGCGCACTGCCTAAGGCATGCTCGCCTAAAGACGGCGGTGGCCGCGGCCCACGATGCAATCATGCCTAGCGTGGCCATATTTCATAAATAAAACAAAGTATTACCTCTCAAAATGCAGATCGCGGCCTCGCAATCCTTCGTGGCTCGCATCGCGTCCGAAGTGTAGAGCCAACTACCCAATTTTCATCGGCTCAAAGCGATTCGGATCGAGAACGGATCGCTTTCGTTCGGGCGAAATGACCCCGCCGGTCATCGCGGTCAATAAATTGTTTGGATTGCAGCCACATCGCTGACGTGTGCGGGCCATGCTTTGACCGTAGCCTGTCGCGTTGGTGATCACTCGGTGCCCAAAAAGTGCGGCAGCATCCAAGCGTATTGGGCACGCTTGACATCGCGACCGCCTTGGCCTGTCACCGCCGAGTGGGTGGGCACTTCTGTGCGCTCTCCTAAATCATTGATAAAATCAACAACATTGTCGCGCGTGTCGGGCGGCGTCCATGAGCCATTCAACTCTGGCCAAGACTTCATTTTTAACTCCGCGTGCTCCTGGGCCAGCCACGATACAACGTCGTCCTTCTTCGCCAATTTTGCTTTCAAAGCAGCTATTTCTGCATCAAGTTGACGCTCTCGGCTCGACGTGTGCTGCGGGGCAGCAAAGGCAGCGTGGGCCCGCTCTTGAAACTGGCGCACCCAGTCGTATAACTACGTGGGTTTTAAGTCATTTTCATTGCAGAGCTGCGAAATCGGCACCTTGTCCATCGGGTGGCCTTTTTGACCAGCGCGGTCTTCTGCTCGGCGGCAAACTGGCGACGGGGACGACGGGACATCGGGACCTCCTGGCCGCGTGAATAGCACTGCCGCTGGGTCTGTCACGTTTCGGCTGGGGCGGGACACGCCTAGGCCGGCGGCGGGCGGATTGCGCAGCCGCTCGTCGTCCATGGTGAAGCCCTTGACCAGGTACTCCTGCAGCCGCTCGCTGGCCCAACGGCGGAACTGCGCGCCGCGCGGCGAGCGGACGCGAAAGCCGACTGCTAGAATCGCCTGCAAATTGTAGTGCTTGACGGTGCGTTGGACCTCGCGCGTGGCGGCAATCTCATCTTGTAAGGATTGCTTACTAGATGAGTTCCGTGCGGCAAGTCCGCGACTGTGAGACTGAATCTCATCTATCCGGAATTCCCGGATAGATGAAGCCGGGTCTAGCTCGCCGTCGGCGAAGATGTTCTTCAGGTGCTCGTTGATGGTGCGGACGTCCTTCTGGAACAGTTCCGCCAGCAGCGCCTGAGTCAGCCAGGTGGTCTCGCCGTCAAAGCGGCACTCGACGCGGCTGCGGCCGTCGTCGGTGGCGTAGACGAGGATTTCGCCCCCACAGGGCCCGGCACTGCCGGCGCGCAGGTCCGTCGTCATCACAGGCTCCGCGCGGCTCTCTGGTCGAACCCGTACTGGCACAAGAGGGCTGTTCTGCACCCCCAAAGTCAAGGCACCCGCCGCGTCGGAAATCGCCTGATTGGAACAGCGGCAGGGTCGCGGGAAGTCCGTCAGGTGTGGGAATCCGCGCGACAATGCAAAAGCTGTCGCCAAGGTTCATCCCCGCGGGTGAAGGGAACGGCGCAAGGTGCAGATGACGTGGATCGGCGCGGACGGTTCATCCCCGCGCGTGCAGGGAACGGGTCTGGGCATCGCCGGTGTCATCTGGTTTCGACGGTTCATCCCCGCGCGTGCAGGGAACGGGTTCCAAGACCCCAACTCCAAAGTCCGTGTGTGCGGTTCATCCCCGCGCGTGCAGGGAACGGAAGATGGGGTCATGGCGCATCGCGATCGAAGCCTTCCCGCGTGCACACAAAATGCGCGTGATCAAGGTCGGTCTGCGTCGCAATGGCAAAGATGAAAGTTTCTATTTAGGACTGCGCGGCTAGCGCAGACCGATCCGGTGCATAAGTTCGTCCCAGGAACCCAGCTTGACGCCGTCCGCTGTGGCCTTCCGCGAAGCCCGCATCGCCGCAAGTTCATCGGCATCGGGGACTTCGGAACTAACAGGGGCGCTGCGAAGCGCTGTCAATACCGGGTGTTCACCATTCGATTGTGGTGGAAGGTTGAACTCGGTCGGCACTTTTCGGGCTGCGTTCTTCATGCCCCAAGTGTGCCGGGCACTAGGCCGTGGCGCAAGTGCCGCTCAAATCGTCGAAAACGAACCTCATGCCGCCCGAGCCTCCGGTAGGGCGAACGCAACCGCCTGGCGCACCTGCTCTGGAGTCAAGTGGTACCAGCCAGCAATGTCGTTGTCGCGCCTGTGGTTCGCGGCCCACACGTTGGCGATTGCGTACGGCGACAGCCGCGACCCCTCGATCGTCGGCGCGCCGAAGTTGCGCTTCGGATCAAGGACAATGCCCGGTGCAATCCGCCAACGCGTCGCCATGTTCGTCGTCGGATCGTAGTCAAGATGCTGCAAGAACTCGCGAACCACTGCAGGCAGTTCGTATTGTCCCGCACCGATCTTGTGCACGCGGTTCCGCTCGGGGTCGAGAATGGCGAACAGGCTCTTGCCGTCGCTCCGCACCTTGACATGCGCGAAGGGGTGCTTGACGCCAAGCTCGCGCGCCAACAGGTCGCGTTGCCGATGAATTCTGTTCAGTGAAACGCCCTGCAAACAGAACTGGCCAACCACGAGTGCGGTTCATCCCCGCGCGTGCAGGGAACGGTACGTTGCTTGCGAGTAGCGCCTTCGACGTGACGGTTCATCCCCGCGCGTGCAGGGAACGGCCACGTCGGCTAGACCTACACCAACCCGAATGCGGTTCATCCCCGCGCGTGCAGGGAACGGGATTGCCCCCAAACGGTCGCGCGGGCCGTTGCGCGGTTCATCCCCGCGCGTGCAGGGAACGGCGCCATCAGTCGGCCCGTAAGCTGGCGGGAAACGGTTCATCCCCGCGCGTGCAGGGAACGGACCTTGATCGCGACGATCTTCTCTGGGGCGCCCGGTTCATCCCCGCGCGTGCAGGGAACGGATCGGCAACCGCGACGCCGGTTCCGCTCACGACGGTTCATCCCCGCGCGTGCAGGGAACGGGGTCATGCGGCAGGTGGCGCGGATGGAGCAGCCGGTTCATCCCCGCGCGTGCAGGGAACGGGCCCCAATATTCGCGACCGCCAACATTACCGGCGGTTCATCCCCGCGCGTGCAGGGAACGGAAGGTATAACGCGTTGACAGCAAACGGTTTATCGGTTCATCCCCGCGCGTGCAGGGAACGGTGGACGCAGGTTTGC